>JBGAUA010000009.1:0-47822 GCA_044228875.1 Anaerolineae bacterium | reverse complement strand
TCGATGGCGGCCTCGTTCTTGGGGATGCCGCCGGCCTGGATGGGGCGGAGCATGGAGGTGGAGCGGTCGAGCACCAGCACCACCGATGTCCGGTACGCGTCGGGGTCGCAGGGCTTGGACTTCTCGGTGAAGGGCAGGTAGATGCGGTAGGGCGTGGGCGTCGCCGACGGCGTCCAGGTGGTCGTCACCGTCGGCGTGTTCGTGACCGTCGGCGTCGCGCTGGGGCTGGGGGTGGCGGTGATCGCCTTGGTGGCCGTGGCGCTGGGCGTCGGCGAAGGCACGAACTCGCTGCACAGGATCTCGACGTCGCCCAGGCCGTTGGCCTTGCCGAAGTTCACCGCGGATTCGAAATCGTAGACCTCTTCGCGGGCCGTGTTGATGCCGGTGACGTTGTTGAACCAGTAGCCGCCACCTGAGCTGATCTGCAGCGGGGTCATGCCGGTGCCGATCACCTGGTCTACCTTCATGATCTGCGCCAGGCCGCCGAATCCGGTCTCCTCGTGGGTCCCCGTGCGGGCATGCAATCCCGGGCCGGCATCCTCGGCGAAATGCTCCGGCGCGGGCCGCGCGTCCCAGCGGTCGCCCTGGCGACGCGCCAGGACGATGTCGCCGGCGGGGATGCTGGTGCCCTCGCCGGGCGGATTGCGGCCACCGGGGTCGAAGAAGGTCATGTCCCCGTTGCGGTCCCTGAAGCCCAGGACCAGGTCGCCTCGGGCGGTCAGCTCCATGTCCGACAGCATCGGCTGCGGATAGATCCCGAAGGCCAGCCGTCCGTTGCCCGATGTGTTGTAGCCGCTCTTCCAGGGACGCCAGCGCGCGGGGATGCCGCCGCCGCCGCGCCCGCCGAAGCCGCCGATGGCGTCGCCTCGGTCGTAGTCCAGGGGCATGGCCAGCACCTCGCGCATGCCGCTGCCGTCGAGGGCCGACGCGTAAACATGGGCGACCAGCTCCTTCTCGTCCTGGCTCTTGAACGCTGTGGCGACAACGCCGTGGTAGAGCGTGTCGCCGCGGATCATGAGGCCGAAGGGGCGCGCCTCGGTGACCCAGGGCAGCTTCAAGGCCACCGGCCCGATCTCGATCTTGCCCAGCAGCCGCTTGTCGCTGACCTGGTAGCGATGGATCTTGCGCTCGACAAGGTGCATGACGAAGAGCACGTCGCCGGTGGTGTCCAGGTCGATATCCGCCAGGCCAGTGACGCCCACCACGTCGCGGGCCCTGGTGTCCGGGAAGTAGTTGTCGCTCTTGTCGTGCATGTCGGTGCCGGCGCCGGCCACCGTCAACCAGGGCTTGACCTCGCCTGTGGTCATGTCGATGCGGTAGATGCCGCCGGGGCCGGAGGGGCCGAGCATGGCGCCGCGCTTGTGGTACGCCGCGGCGTACAGGGCGCGCTCAGTCGGACGGTACGCCAGGCCATAGACGGCGCCGATCTGGCCCACCGTCGCCAGCACCGGCTGTGGGTCGCGGTTGCCCGAGTCGTGGAAGGCCACGATGGCCGGCTCGTCCAGGTTCCTCCCGCGCGCGTAACGCGACGTGGCCACGTAGGGATGGTTCGACACACAGGCGTCGTCAAACAGCGTCAGGGGCGGCGGGTCGGCCAGGATGCCGGCACCGACGGCGGGGCGGATGCCGAGTACCGCGACAAGCACGGCCAGGAATGCGAATGCGGGCAGAACACGACGCATGACAACTCCTCCAGCCCGGAGATGCTCCCGCGCGAGGAACGAGGCCATCCTTGCGTGATAGAACCCATCAAGAGTCGAGGGAGATTGGACCCTCTCGCGCGACGAACCCCAGGTGCAATCGGCATTGTAGATGGCTTGCAGCACTCCCGCCAGGAATCAGGTGTAAATTCTGTCGGAGTCGCATGGCAGATGCCCTGCCTGCTCCAAGGGCTGCTTGGCCCTTTCGTTCCAGGACGGCGCGGATCGAAGGAGCCGGCGGGATCGGTGAAGGCGCGTCAGGGCAGCAGTTGACGCTCGACCAGGCGCTCCCAGACGGGGTCGTCGAAGGTGTAGCCGAACTTGCTGCAGTAGTAGCCGTCGTCACCGTTGGCCTTGCGCAGGCGGCCGATGTTGAGGTCCCAGAGCAGGTAGCCGTCCACCCCGTCGTCACGAGCGCTCGCCAGATCGTCGGCCACCCGACCCGCGCGGCCACCCGGCCCCTCCGCGCCGCGGAGGGGCTGGCAGCTGTCGTCGTTGGCGATGTCGTAGATCTCGCCGTAGAAGATGGGCTTGCCGATGTCGGTCGAGAGCTCCCGCTCCAGGTCGGCATCCGCGTCGATGCCGCGGTGCACGGAGATCAGGTCGATCTCGTCCTTCTTGTGCAGGCGGCTGAAGCTGCCCTGGTCCAGGTCGAAGTTGCCGGCGCCGATCATCCCGCTGGAGACGAGGTGGCAGGCGTCGATGTGCTTGATGCTGCGCGCCGTGCCCACCACCCAGTCGCGGATCGTCTTGACGCAGGCCTCGTCGAAGCGGCCATCGCCGCAGTTGGGCTCGTTGACCGGCTCCCAGGCCAGGATCTCGGGACGGTCCTTGAACCTGGCCACCGTGCGCTCCAGATGGGGCCGGTAGCGTTCCTCGTCCTCCTCGCCGAAAAACCAGTCGACGCCTTTGTGCACATTGTCGCCCAGGGTCACGATGAATCGCAGGCCCAGACTGCCGCCGGCATCCAACAGGCGCGCCAGGCGCTCGGGATCCTGTCCTTCCTGGAACCAGATGCGCACGACGCCTACATGGCGACGCTGGAGCTTCTCGAGGATGCTCGCCACCTGGTCTTCCGGGAAGTCCACTTCGGTCAAGTAGGTGGCGTTGATGCCGAAGAAGCGCAGGGGTTGGCCGGCGAGCACCAGCGCGGCCCCCTGGCGGCCGACGAAGCCGACACAGGGCCCCACCACGTCCGCAAGCTGGGCTGGACCCGACGTGGATGCAGCCTGATTGGGCGCCACTGCTGCCGCCGTAGCCGGGTCCGGCGCCGTCGTCTCCGCGGCCGACGATCCCCAACCAGCCGGTACCTCGGCCTGCCCGATCCACGGCAGACCCAGCCGCCACGGATACGGCATGCCACCGATGTCCGGTCGCCCCGAGGGATCCGCCGCGGTGGTCTCGGCAGTGGCGGGAACGTCAGCCGCCGCCGCGAAAGGCGGTGGCGTGGACACGCTGTCGGCGTCGAGGTCGGAGGGCGGGCGGCAGGCGGCCAACGGGAGAAGGGCGCCGAGGGCGAGACGACGGGTGATAGGCGACATAGGGGCGCTCCGGGCCAGGGTGACCGTGTGGTTCACCGCTCATTCTACCGTGTGCGTCATCGAGAGCGCCGGTTGGCGCCGACCGGTGTTCGCCATCCATACCGACCACCGTCCCCGCCATGCTAGAATCGCGGCGCCGGTAGCCCTCGCGGTGACCGGCGGCGCTAACCATGCGGGATCTTCAAGGCGTCCGCCCTCGGCGACCCGCTCCTCACTGATAGGTCCACCATGATCAGCCTGCAATTCCTGGGTGCCGCACGCGAGGTCACCGGCTCGATGCATCTCCTGACGGTGAACGGCCGCCGTCTTCTCCTGGACTGCGGGCTCATCCAGGGCCCACGCAAGACGAGCTTCGAGCGCAACCGGGCCTTTCCAGTCGTGGCGAAGGATATCGACGCCGTCGTGCTCTCCCATGCCCACATCGACCATAGCGGGCGCTTGCCGCTCCTGGTCAAGGGCGGTTTCCGCGGGCATGTCTACTGCACTTCGGCCACGCGCGACCTCTGCGCCTACATGCTGCCGGACGCCGGCCACCTGCAGGAACTGGACGTGGCCTACCGCAACAAGCGGCGCATGAAGCAGGGGCGCCCGGTCATCGACCCCCTGTATACCCTGGAGGAAGCCGTCGCGGTGATGTCCCAGCTCCGCACCGTGGAGTTGGGACAGGGCTTCAGCCCCATTCCAGGGGTCACGGTACGCTTCATCAACGCCGGGCATATCCTGGGCGCGGCCTCGGTCATCCTGGACATCGAGGACGCCGGTCGCCGCGTCCGCCTGGGCTTCAGCGGGGATATCGGGCGTTGGAGCCAGCCCATCCTGCGCGATCCGGAGATCCCCGTGGACCTGGACTACCTGATCATGGAGGGCACCTACGGCAACCGCAGTCACGAAGGCACCGGCGAGGCTCGCGAGGTGCTCCGCCAGACGGTCGAGGACGTGTGGCGGCAGCGGGGGCGGCTGATCATCCCCGCCTTCGCCGTGGGGCGAACGCAGGAGATCGTGTATCGCCTGAACGAGCTGGCGGAAACGGGGCAACTGCCGCCTATCCACTGCTACGTGGACAGCCCCTTGGCGGTCAACGCGACAGAGGTGTTCCGCCTGCATCCGGAATGCTACGACCAACAGATGCTCATGGCCCTGGCCAAGGATCCGGACCACGACCCCTTGAGCTTCAAGGGACTGCGCTATGTGCGCGAGGTGGAGACCAGCAAGCTGCTCAACACGACGGAGGAGCCGGTGGTCATCATCAGCGCATCGGGCATGTGCGAAGGCGGGCGCGTGTTGCATCACCTCAAGCACAGCCTTGGCGATGTCCGCAACACGGTCATGTTTGTAGGCTTCCAGGCCGAGGGCACCTTGGGCCGGGCGATCGCCGACGGGCAGTCGCAGGTGCGGATCTACGGAGAAGACATCCGGGTCCGGGCCACGGTGAAGGTGGTCAGCGGCTACAGCGCCCATGCCGACCGCGATGAGCTGCTGCGCTGGGGCAGTTCGGCCGCGCGGCAAAGCAAGCTGCAGCGCAGCTTTCTGGTCCATGGTGAACCGGATCCACTCTTCGCCTTGGCGGCCGCCTTGCGCGACGAGGGCCTTCAGCACGTGGAGATCCCTGAGCCGGGCCAGGTATTCGACCTCTAGTCGTGGCCGGCATTGCCGCTGCGCCGGCTTTCCGAACACCAAGCAGGCAGTGCAGGCCCATGGTCTGATTGGGCGCCATGCTGTCGCCGGGGTCGCCGCAGGCGTGGGCCGGCACGACTGGGCCGATGGTGTCTTGTACCGCGGGAGCATTCGCGCCCAGCAGTATTAGCCCCGCACTCCGGTGGCCATGTCTTCCTTCATGTGGCATTGCTTGTACTTCTTGCCGCTGCCGCAGGGGCAGGGGTCGTTGCGCCCCACCCGACCACCGCCGCGACCGGGTTCGGCCTTCGGTAGCGCGCCCGGTCGTCCCATTTCCGCCAGGCGCGGGCGACCGTCGCCAAGGGGTGCCCGCCGCTCGGGAGCCTGAGGCGCGCGCGCGGGAGCCGGCGCGGCTTGCCGAGCGACCGGCTCGGCCAGGAAGACGCCGCGGGCGATCTCCGCCGTGATGTTGTCCATGAGGGTCTGGAACATCCGGTAGCCCTCGCGCTTGAAGGTGACCAGTGGGTCCTGTTGCCCCGCGGCGCGCAGACCGATGCCGGTGCGTAGCTCGTCGATCGCCGTCAGGTGGCGGATCCACCACTGGTCGATGACGCGGAGCATGACCATACGCTCCAACTGGCCCATCATGGCCGGCCCCAAGCGCGCCTCCTTGGCCTCGTAGGCCTCCTCGGCCAAGGAGAGCAGGTGGCCGGTCAGCGCGTCCAGGCTCCAGTCCTTCCAGGTGGCCGGATCCTCGTCCTCAGACAGAGGGAAGAAACCGCGCAGCGTCTGCGCCAGTCCCACCAGATCCCAGTCGTCGCGCTCGGGCGAGGCCGTGTGCCCGGTGACCAGGCCTTCGATCTCTCGTTCGATCATCGGCCAGGCGACCTCGCGCAGGTCGTCGCGACGCAGGATCTCCGTGCGTTGGTCGTAGATGACCCGCCGCTGCTCGTTGATGACCTCGTCGTATTCCAGCAGGTGTTTGCGGATGTCGAAGTTGAAGCCCTCCACCTTGACCTGCGCCGATTCGATCTGGCGCGAGACCAGGTTGCTCTCGATGACCTCGTCCTCGGCCACACCCATCCGGGCCATGAGGTTCTTCACCCGCTCGCCGCCGAAGCGCAGCATGAGCTCATCCTCCAGGGCGACGAAGAAACGGCTCTCGCCCGGATCGCCCTGCCGCCCGCTGCGCCCGCGCAGCTGGTTGTCGATGCGCCGCGCCTCGTGCCGCTCGGTTCCCAGGACGAAGAGGCCACCCAGGGCCACCACCTGCTCGCGCTGGTCGCGCCAGGACTGCCAATGCTTGTGCAGGACCGCCTGCCATTCGGCCAGATCCCCCTCCGCGGGCACACCCGTCCGCAGGTTCTGCAGGGCGGCGTCCCATTCCAAGCTGGGGATCTCCGTCAGGTCCACGCCGCGTCGGCGCAGCTCGGCCCGGGCAAGGCCCTCGGCGTTGCCGCCCAGGAGGATGTCCACGCCGCGGCCGGCCATGTTGGTGGCGATGGTCACCGCTCCCAGCTGACCCGCCTGGGCGATGATCTCGGCCTCGCGTTCGTGATTCTTGGCGTTGAGTACCTCGTGCGGCACCCCCCGGCGGGTCAGCAGCTTGGAGAGGCGCTCGCTGTTCTCCACCGACACTGTGCCCACGAGGATGGGCTGGCCGGTGGCGTGTCGCTCGGCGATCTCCTCGACCACCGCCTTCCACTTGGCGCTCTCAACAGGATAGACCAGGTCTGAGCGGTCTTCACGGACGATGGGGCGGTGGGTCGGAATGCCCAGCACCTCGAGCTTGTAGATCTTGTCGAGCTCCTCAGATTCGGTCAGCGCGGTGCCGGTCATGCCCGCCAGCTTCTCGTACATGCGGAAGAAGTTCTGGAAGGTCACCGTGGCCAGGGTCATCGACTCCCGCTGGACCGCCACGCCCTCCTTGGCCTCGATGGCCTGGTGCAGGCCCTCGGAGAAGCGACGGCCGAACATCAGCCGCCCGGTGAACTCGTCGACGATGATCACCTCGCCGTCCTTGACGATGTATTCCTTGTCGTTCTGGTACAGCACCTGCGCTTTGAGGGCGTTCTCGAAGTAGGGGGTGAGCTCGTAATGTTCCGCGCTGTACAGGTTGCCGATGCCCAGCAGGCGCTCCACCTTCTCCACACCCTCGTCGGTGGGCGTGACGTTGCGCATCTTCTCGTCGAGGAGGTAGTCCACGTCGCGCCGAAAGCCGCGCACGATCTCGGCGAAGCGGACGTAAGACTCGGTGGCCTCCTCCGCGGGGCCGGAGATGATGAGCGGGGTGCGCGCCTCGTCGATGAGGATGTTGTCCACCTCGTCGACGATGGCGTAGTGCAAGGGGCGCTGCACGCGCTCGGAAAGGTCCCAGACCATGTTGTCGCGGAGGTAGTCGAAGCCGAACTCGTTGTTGGTACCGTAGGTGACGTCGGCGGCATAGACCTCGCGGCGAGCGCTGGGGCGCAGGTTCTGGTAGCGGTCGTCGTCGGCCTGGAAGGCGGGGTCGAAGAGGAAGGATGCCATTTGCGGGTTCTTGCCCATGTTCTGGATCACGCCGCTGGACAGACCCAGGAAATGGTAGATGAACCCCATCTGCTGCACGCCCACCTTGGACAGGTAGTCGTTGGGGGTCACCAGATGCACACCCTTGCCGGTCAGGGCATTGAGGTACAGGGGCAGGGAAGCGACGAGGGTCTTGCCCTCGCCGGTCTTCATCTCGGCCACTTTGCCCTCGTGCAGCACGGCGCCGCCGATGATCTGCTCGTCGTAATGCCTGAGGCCGATGGTGCGCTTGGAAGCCTCGCGCACGGTGGCGAAGGCCTCGGCCATCAGGTCGTCGACCGTCTCCCCTGCCTCCAGACGCGCCTTCAACCCGTCGGTTCTGCCGCGGAGATCCTCGTCGGAGAGTGCCTCCAGCTGCGGTTCCAAGGCGTTCACCTCGTCCACCAGCCATTGGTACTTCTTGTAGGTCCGCTCGCGCGGATCGCCCATCAGCTTCTTGATCAATGATCCCAGCATGACGTCCTCGATCCCGGTGGGGAGCGCCGATCCGGGCGCGCGGAGGCGCGGGATCAGGCGGTGATGGCGGCTCAGGGGCGGCTCAAAGGGGGAAGTATAGCGCTCCGCCGGGATCGGCCGGACGTCGTGCTTCGCCGGCCGCGAACTCTGACGGAGATCTGATGGCCCTCCAAGCCTAAGGCTTTGCGATCGGCACCAGCGCGACCGGCAGCACACTCTCTCCTTCCGCGCTGAGTAGCGGCGACCCAGTCCGCCAGTCATAGAGTCCCACGCGCAGCGTGGCCATGCCCACCGGCGCGTCGGCCGGGATGGCCAGCTGGTGGCGGGTGATCACCGTCTCTCCCGGCCGCCAGAGTTCCGTGGGGTAACTGGAGCTTCCGCCGACCGGACCCAGGGGCGGACTGTCGGCCTGAGCGATACCGTGGCCCTGGTCGTCGACCAGTTGAATGGCGATATTGAGGTTGGCCGGGGGTGGGCTGACGGCTTTCCAGATCAACTCGAACTGCATGCGGTCGCCGGGTCTCAACGGGTGATCGCTGTTGTACAAACCCAATCCGGTCACGTCCTCGAGATCCGTGCGTCTTTGGATGAGCGTGCCGTCATGCATGGACACTCCGATAGCCACGAAGCGGATGCTTGCTCCCAACAGATCGGCCTGCCCGGCATCCGAAAGGATCTCCGTGCTTTCCAGCCGGCCGCGACAGCCTAGCAGAGGGTGCCGCGCCCGGTTGCTCGCCGTCCCCGGTGCCAGCTCGCGGCCGGCAGGGTTGCCGACAGCATCGAGTGCCAGGAGCCGAAAGTCGTCGCCGTGCAGGATGAAGAACGCGCAGGATGTGTCGCTGAGCGGCCGGGATTCCGAAGGAAGGCTCACGTAGCTCACCTCCTTGACCGATCCGGGTGGCAACACCCACCCATGGTCCGCGTCGAACCCCCGCGCACGCTCGCGCACCAGGCTCTGCACCGTGGGATGGGCGGCCATCGCCGTGGTCAGGTAGACCTCGTTGCCCGCCGCGCGTTCGGCGTTGACGTAGTTGGCCAGGGCCGCCTTGTCGTCGTCGAAGGCCAGGGGCGTGTTCGGGGCGCTCATCCAGCTGCGGTAGTCCTGCCAGGTCTGGTAGCCGAAGAGTCCCAGGAAGAGGGCCGCGGCGAGGTTCCAGAACAGCGCTTCGGTACGGTCTTGCGGGCGGAGCACCAGTCGGCCGCGCAGGCCGCCGGGGAACCATTCCAGGCCGCAGGCCAGGAGCAGGAAGGCCGGTGGCAGGGCGCCGATGCAGCGCGAGAAATTGGGCGCCTGATCGGTGGTCATCGAGGGGAGGAGGAGGATAAGCAGCCAAAGCGCGGTCAGCACCGCCCAGGGCCGTTCGCGGCGCAGGGCGCTCAACAAGGTGACCAGGCCGGTCAGGGGCAGGAGGAGGGTGAAGAAGAGGTCGCCCGAGGGCTCGCCAAATCCCGGACCGAAGACCGGACGCCCGCTGCCGTCCGCGCCCACCAGGTTGCGCCAGGGCCTGCCGTCACCGGCCATCGTGAACATGCCCGCTACCCGCAAGGCGTTGTCCGCCAGGGCTCTCCATCCCTGCCCCAAGATGCTGACCTCGCCCGCGTGGCTGCTGAAGGTTTCCGGATGCCGCCACCAGAAGACAAGGAGCGGAACGGCGATCAGGATGGACCCGGCGAAGGCCTGGGCGACCAGGCGCAAGGGGCGGCTATCGCGCCGCCGCCAGGCGAGGTAGAGGGCGTGGGCGGCCGGTAGAGCGACGAGGGCCCGGCCGGCGGGATGGGTATAGAAGGCCAGACCCAGGAAGAGCGACAGGAGGAAACGAGGGGCGTGGGGGGACAGGCGACCCCAGCGGCCCCCAGCCGCTTGCGCGAAGACGGGTGCGAGGGGGCGCGCCTGGGACGCGGATCCGATGCCCAAGAACGGTGCGGCCACCGTCCACCAGGACAACACCACCGCGCAGACCACCGCCGGGAAGAGCACCGCGCGGATGCCGAAGCGGCTGAAGTGCAGGTGCCAAAGCGACAGCCCGGCGAAGCCCGCGCTGAGGAAGGCCAGCCGCCGCAGACGATCGGCGGGAATGGCCGGATCGCTCGCCAGCAGCCGGCGGGCCGTGCGCCAGAAGACCGGGATCGAGAGGGTGCCGATCAAGGCCGAGGTCAAGCGGGCATGGGCCACCGACTCGCCCAGGATCCACAGCAGCGGTGCTTGCAGGTAGCTGTAGAAGACATCGCGGCCGGCGTTGGCCGGCAGGAAGACCGGTCGCCAGCCGGTCTGGATCATGGCCCGCGCGTCCAACAGGTTGAAGGCCTCGTCCACGTGGAGGCCGGGGGGCCAGACAGCCAGGCGGTAGCCGCGCATGACGGCACCGATGACGATCAGGAGGCCCAGTGCCACCAGCTCCCCACGGGTCACGGCCGGCTCGGGCCGCAAGACGGCGCCGCTGGGCGGAGCGTCGTCGGGGACCGGTTCGGGGCTCACGCCTCCCGCTCGAGCGCCGCGGCCACCCGCTCCACCTCTTCATCCGTCAGCTCCGGGATCATGGGCAGGCTGAGCACCTCGGCCGCGGCCCGCTCCGCCTCAGGGAACCCACCGTCGCGAAATCGCGCGGCGTAAGCCGGCTGGCGGTGGATGGGCGTGGGATAGTGGATGTCTGAGCCAACGCCTGCGGTGGCCAGACGTGCCTGCAGGCCGGCGCGATCCGTTGACCGAACGACGTAAAGGTGGTGGACAGGCTCCGTTTCAGGAGCAGCCCAGGGCGCGATCAGCCGCGACGATCCCCCCAAAGCCGCGTCATAGCGGGCGGCAATGGCGCGACGGCGGTCGTTGTCCCGGTCCAGGTGGGCCAGACGCACGCCCAGGATGGCGGCCTGCAGTTCGTCCAGACGGCTGTTGACGCCCATCAGGCTGTGGACATAGCGAGCGCTCTGACCGCCGTTGCGCAGCTGTCGCAAACGCTCGGCGACGGCCGGGTCGTCCGTGGCCACCGCCCCGCCGTCGCCGAAGGCGCCAAGGTTCTTGCTGGGGTAGAAGCTGAAGGCCGCCGCATCGCCCCAAGTGCCAACGCGGCGCCCGCGATAGCGGGCCCCATGGGCTTGGGCGCAGTCCTCCAGAACCACGAGTCCATGCTTGCGCGCCACCGCCAGGATCCCGTCCAGGTCGGCCGCCTGGCCATAGAGGTGCACCGGCATGATCGCCTTGGTCCGTGGGGTTATGGCCGCCTCGATCGCGCCGGGATCCAAGGTCATCCGCCGCGGATCGATGTCTGCGAAGGCGGGCTCGGCGCCGATCTGCGAGATCGCCAGGGCGGAGAAGGCGGCGGAGAGAGGGCTGGTGATCACCTCGTCGCCTGGCTGCACCCCCAAGGCGCGCAGTCCCAGGGCGATGGCATCGGTGCCGTTGCCAACGCCCACCGCATGGTTCACGCCCAGGTAGGCGGCGAAGGCCGACTCGAAGGCCGCCACCTCCCGGCCGAGGATGTACCAGCCACTATGTAGAACCCGGCCCACGGCCTCGTCGATTTCAGGCTTGAGCCGGGCGTAGGCGCGCGTCAGGTCGCCGACAGGTATCGGTGCAAGGGCCCGAGCGGATGCCGTGGTGGCCGACGGGGCTGCAGAGGCGTCTTGGAGACTCACCAGTAATGCTCCTTGTGTCGGAGATAGAAGGTCGTCGTCTCCGCCAGACCCTGGCGCAGGCCCGTCCGGGGCTCCCAGCCCAGAAGCTCGGAGGCGAGAGCGTAGCTGGAGTAGGCGTCGCCGATGTCGATGACCTTGCGCTCCGGGGGGAAGGGCACCAGGCGGTAGGAGCCCGTGCCGGCCACCTCCACCAGCGTGCTGATCAGCTCCAGGTGGCTCACGGGGGCCCGCCCACCCAGGTTGATCACCTTGCCGTTTACGGCTTCGGTCATGCCCGCGCGCAGGAAGGCATCCACGACATCGTCCACGTAGGTGTAGTCGCGCAACTGGCGGCCATCTCCCCAGATCTCGATCTCCTCGTTGTCCAGGGCCTGGCGGATGAACCAGCCCAGGGCCGTCTGCCGGCTGTGCTTGACCAGCATGCGTGGACCGTAGGTGTTGGTCAGTCGCAAAGAACAGGCCCGGATGCCGTAGACGTTGTTGTAGAGGATGTGGTACCACTCGCCGGCCATCTTGTTGATGCCGTTGACGTCGGCCGGATGCACCGGATGCGCCTCGTCCAAAGGGAGGTAACGCGGCGCGCCGTAGATCTGCCGGGTGCCGGCGAAGACCACCTTGGTGTGCGGGTTGCCTTGACGGCAAGCCTCCAGGATGGACAACTGCGCCCGGCAATTGATGTCCAGGTCGGTGAAGGGGTCGCGCATGGAGTTGATATGGCTGACCTGCCCGGCCAGATTGAAGATGATGTCCTGCCCGCGAACCAGGTACTCGATCCCATGCCCGCGAACGTCAGCGATGTTGACCTTCAGGCGATCCTCGTAGCCGTCCAGGTTGAAGAGGCAGCCCCCGTAGTCCGGGATCAGGGAATCCACCACCACCACCCGCGCCCCAAGATCCGCCAGCGCGCGGGCCAGATTGCTGCCCACGAAGCCCAGTCCCCCCGTGACCAGCACGGAGCGCCCGGCATAGAAGGTGGTCAGATCGACATCGGTGGAATCGGGGATCGCGGTCATGGGCCTGAAGGTGACGTCGTATCGAAGGTCGAGGAAAGGGGCGGAAGGGTAACCGAAAGGGATGCGAGGTCCAAGCGCCGAGGGGGCGTAGGCGTCGGCTTGGGGCATTCCTGGATGCGGCCGGCGACGAGGCGGTAGATGGCGGCGAGGTCCTCGCCGTCGGGGGCGAAGAAGTAGTCGGCGGGGGAGGTGGCGACGGCTTCGAGGAGGCCGCGCAGGACGTCCTCGCCCTCGCCGAGGCCGATGGCCAGCAGGCGGGTGCCGGTGCCCTTGACGGTGTCGGCGGCGCGGAGGACGACGCATTCCTGGGTGGGGCAGTCGGGGTCCGGCGAGCCGGCGCCGAAGGGCACCTGGTTGGGCAGGCCATCGGTCATGAGCACCAGCACCGGGGCGTTGGGCTGGAGGCGAGGCCCGTCACCGAGAACCTTCTGGCCCTGGCGGAGGGCGAGGTCAAGGCGGGTGCCCTCGGCGGCCTTGTCCGGCAGGCTGTCGATGGCGGCGGTGATGGCGGCGGCATCGTCGGTGAGCCCGATGGCGGTCCAGGCCTTGCCGTTGAAGCCCACGACGCCGAGCTGGTCCTGGCGGCCCCAGCCGTCGCGCTCGAGGTCGAGGAGGGCGACGAAGCTGTGGGCGGCGGCGATGGCGGCCTCCATCTTGGAGCGCCCGCCCCGGGTGGGGCGGTACATGCTGGTGGACATGTCCAGCACCAGCACGATGTCGGCATGCAGCTCCTGGGGGTCGCAGGGGCGAGGGGTGGGCTTGGGGCGGCATTCGTTGAAGGTGGCGGCGATCTGGGCGTAGATGCCGGCGAGGTCCTCGGGGCGGGGAGCGAAGTGGTACATCCAGCGCTCGCTGGCGGCGTCGATCATGAGCCAGGGGAGGATGTCGCGGGGGGTGCCGAGGGCGACGGTATAGACGCGGGAGCCGGCGGCCTTGACGGCGTTGGCCATGAGGAGGACGGAATCCTCCTGGCGGCGGGAGCCGGGATAGGGCGAGCCCTCGCCGAAGGGGACGCGGTTGGGCAGGCCGTCGGTGAGGACGATGACGACGGGGCGGTTGGAGGCGATGCGCTCGGGGCCGTCCAAGGGCTTCTGGCCCCATTGGAAGGCCAGGTCCAGGCGGGTGCCCTCCTGGGTCCTGCCGCGGATGCGGTCCAGGGCGGCGAGGGCGGCGCCGCGGTCGCTGGTGAGGTCCTGCTCGATCCAGGCGTCGTCGTTGAAGCCGACGACAGCCACCTGGTCGCGGCGGCCGCGCGAATCGGCCTCCAGCTGCAGGTTGGCGAGGAAGGCCTTGGCGGCCTCGATGGCGGCCTCGTTCTTGGGGATGCCGCCGGCCTGGATGGGGCGGAGCATGGAGGTGGAGCGGTCGAGCACCAGCACCACCGATGTCCGGTACGCGTCGGGGTCGCAGGGCTTGGACTTCTCGGTGAAGGGCAGGTAGATGCGGTAGGGCGTGGGCGTCGCCGACGGCGTCCAGGTGGTCGTCACCGTCGGCGTGTTCGTGGGTGTTGCGGTGGCCGAAGCTGTCGGCGTCGCCGTCGTCGTCGCGCTGGGCGACGGGGCGTCCGTAGGGGTTGCCGTCGGCAGGCCATCGCCGCAGAGCACCTCCGCGTCGCCGATGCCGTTTGCCTTTCCGTAGTTGGTGCGCCCGGCGTTGCCCACATAGAGGGTGGTCCGGCGGCGGTCCCCGCCGGTGGTCAGGCTGAACCAGATGGCTCCGCCGGCGTGGATGTCCAACGGCGAGACGGCCGTGCTCAGCACCTGGTCCTGCCCCCAGACCCTGGCCAAACCCCCGAAGCCGGTGTCGATGTGGAAGCCGCCTGTGGCGTTCATCCCACCGCCGGCATCCTCGTTGAAGAACTCGGGCCAGGGCCCGTCGATCTCCCAGCGCTCGCCGTCGGGGCGGGCCAGCAGGATGTCTCCGAAGGGATGCCCGGAGCGTTCGCCCGCCGGCAGGTTGCGGTTGCGGTCGTACAGGCTCATGTCGCCGATACGGTCGCGCAGGCCCAGAACCATGTTCCCGTTGTCCGCGAACTCGATATCGGTCAGCATGGGCATGGGGTAGATGTAGGCGTGATCATGTGTGCGCCTCGGGGCGATGGTGTCCGTATCCGGTTGCCAGGGCAGCCAGTTGGCGCGGATGTTGGGCGGGATCAGGCCACGGTAGTAGTCGAGCTTGAAGCTCAGCACCACCCGCGGTCTGCTGCCGTCCGCGTCCGTCTCGTAGACCATGGCTTCCAGGTCGCGCGCGTTCTTGCTCTTGGAGGCGTCACGGACCACGCCATGGTAGAGCTTGCCGCGCCAGGGCTTCAAGGCGAATGGCCGGCCCTCGGCGGAGCCCCAGGATAGCCTTGCCGCTCCGAAGTCGAAGGAGGAGAGCAGCTGACCGTCGGCGACGCGGTAGCGCAGGATTCGCCGCGTGAACAGGTTGCTGACAAAGAGCTCCGTGCCGTCCTCGCTGAGATCGATGTCGCCCAGGCTGGTCAGGCCCGGCCAGGCTCGCGCCATGCGGTCGGGGATGTAGTTCTGGGTGGGATCGTGGTTGTTGACACCGGCATCCGGTACGTTCAGCCAAGGCTCGACCGCGCCGCTGTTCAGGTCGAGCCGGTAGATCATGCCTGGCCCGCCGGGGCCGAAGGGTGTGCCCCGCTTGTGGAAGGCCGCCACGTAGATCAGGCGCCGCCGGGCGTCGAAGGCGGTGCCGTAGGTGGCGCCGATCTGCTCGTAGGTGGCCAGGGTATAGCGCTCCGGGCCGTCGCGGTAGGCCAGCAGCGCCGGTTCGGCCTGGCGGTCGCCCATCGCGTAGGCCGGAGAAACGAAGAAGGGGTTGTCCGACCCGCAGGTGTCGTCCAACAATGCCAAGGGCATCGGCGGCGCCCCGAGACTGGGCTCGGGATGGATGAAGGCCATGGCCAGACCGGCCACGGCCAGGAGAACAGCCGTCAAACGCGGCGCTGGCGATGAACGTGCGAACATGACACCTCCGTTTGCCCGACTGCCGGGCCTTTCGGTCCAGGGTAACAGCATCGATCCGGAAAGGGTAATGCCGTCCCCTATAATGCGTGAGTGACCTTCATGCCCGCCCTTTCCATGCCTTCGTCGAGCAGCCATTCGCCGTCGTCACCGCGCCGATTGGCGGGCTGGCTTCTGCTGGGCAGCCTCTTGCTGGTGGGCTGCGCTCCGGAGCCGGCGGATGACGCGCTGACGATCGTTCCGCGGCAGGTCGATCACTCCGTCGCCACCCCCAGCGCCCGGATCGATCGCGAGTCAGCCGGTCTGGAGCCCGATGCAACACCCCCGGCACTCACGGCCGAGCCGACCCGCCTGGCCCAGGCCGACGTGGCCCTCGGCGAAGGCGAGCCGTTGCTGGCGATGGCCATCCTGTTGGGGACGCCGGCGCCATCGACGGAGGAGCGCATGGCGACGGCCAAGGCGCGAGCGCTGCCAGTCGCCACGATGGTCGGCACCGCGCCGCCCCAGTCCCTACCTCCATTGTCGGGGGATGCGCTTGACCACGTGCTGGGCGGCCTGCCTCCTGTCTCGCAACAGCGCTATGCCCAAGCCCTGGATGCTGCCGGACGCCCCTCCGGCGCCGCCCAGGTTTGGGAGCATCTCGCCGCGGACTTGCCCGCCCTGGCGGACCGATTCTGGATGGAGGCGGGCAACGCCCATTTCAAGGCCGGCGACGCGGAGGCGGCGCTGAGAACCTACACCCTCGCTCGCGACCTGCTGTTCCGGTCGAAGGGCCGTTCCGCCGATCAGCGTTCGCTGGCCGAGCTCCGCCGCGGCAACGCCTTGCTGCGCCTCGGCCGCCTGTCGGAGGCCATGGACGCCTACGAGACGGCGGCCGACGTCGAGGCCAGCGAGCCGGCCCGGGCCCAGGCCCTTGCCGGCGCCATCGCCGTCCATCTGGCTGCAGGCAGGGATGGGGCGGCGGCGGAGACACGCCTGAAGCTTGTCCGCGACCTGCCGGGCTCGTCCCTCGCACCGACGGCGTTGGCGCGCCTGAAGGAAGCCGGCGTGGCCGTCGATCCCGTGGACGAAGCGAAGCTCCTCGCCGCGCAAGGCGATCCCGCCGCCGCCGCGACCCTGGCGCCCGACCACCTTCCGGAAGGCATCGACTGGCTGCTCGCAGCCGGCGAGCCGGAGCGAGCCCTGGCCCTGGCCGAATCCGCCTCGCCGCCGGACGATGCGTCGCTGGGGGCCGCGTTGGCCTTGCGGCGGACCCAGGCGCTGCGGCGTCTGGATCGTGGGGCCGAGGCCGCCGACATCCTCCGGACCCTGGCCATGGAGTATCCCGGGACGGCCGTGGCCGAGGAGGCATGGTGGGATGCGGCCAGATTGTACGAATCCACAGGAGACCTGGCGAGGGCCGCGGCGGCCTATGCCCGTGTGGCCGAGAAGCGTCCCGCGAACGCCGATGACGATGACAGCGCCGGAGAGCCACAGGCCCGTCCGGACGAGGCCGGACTCCGCGCCGGACTGGCCCACTGGCGCCTAGGTGATCGAATCGCCGCGCGAGCAGCGTGGGACGACGGGCTGTCGATGGCTCGTGATCGCTATCAGCGCGCCCGGTTGGCCTATTGGGCCGGTCGTGCGGCGCAAGCAGAAGGCGATGATGCCGCGGCGGGGAAGCTTTGGTCCATGGCTGAGGAATCGGCGCCGTTGACGGTGCACGGCCTGATGGCCAGAGCCTTGCGCCAGGGCGGTGCTGCCCGTGATGCGGACCCGCTGGGCATGGCGATCGGCGCGGCAACGGCAGCGGTCGAGGCGGATGCCGGAGGCGGTACGATGGCCGGCGTCGGGGCGGCCGCGGCGGCGGAGGCCCTGGAGCGCGCGGAGGCCTGGATCAGCCTGGGTGATCGGCAGTCCGCGGAACAGTCGCTTGTGCCGGGCTTGGATCTCCTCGTGGCCGCCGGCGACGGCGCGGCGCTGGCGGCGCTGGCCGGTGTCGCCGATCGCCTGGACATGGGCACCCTCACCATGCGCGCGGCCTCCCTGTCGCTGGACCAGTCCGGCATCGCCGGTCTGGAGGAAGCCCCCGGTGCGCTACTGGCCCTGGCCTACCCCAGGGCTCGCCATGGAGAGCGACTGGCGGATGCGGCCGCCGAGGCCGGCGTGCCGGCGCATCTGCTCTTTGCCCTGGTGCGCCAGGAGTCCAAGTTCAGAGCCGACGCCGTGTCGAATGCGGGGGCTGTCGGACTCACCCAGATGATGCCGGACACGGGCATGCTCGTCGCCGGCTGGCTGGGGGACGCGGATTTCCAGCCAGACGATCTCCGGGATCCCGCCGTCTCCCTGCGCTATGGCGCCCGCTTCCTGGCCTGGCTCCTGGATCGCTACGACGGCCGGCTGTGGCCGGCTGTGGCCGCCTACAACGCCGGGCCGGTTCCGGTCGATGAGTGGCTGGCGGCGTCCGACGGTGACATGGGTGTCTTCCTGGAATTGATCGACTACCCGGAAACCGCAGCCTACCTGCGTGGCGTGGCGGTGGCATCGGCGATGTACCGCTGGCGCTGGACGGATCTCCGCTAGTGGATGGGCGCGAGGACCGCGGTCTCGCGACAGCGCCTGACCCTTACGGAGCCCATCCCCTCTTGATCTCGCCGGCGGACCTGAACGCTTGGGTCCTCAGCGACGCGGGGGGCATCGTCGCCATCGCCAAGCCGGGCTGGGTGGTCTGCCATCCTTCCAAACATGGGCCTACGTCCAGCCTGGTTGGCGCGGTGCGCGAGCATTGGGGATGGGAGACCGTGCATCTCATCAGCCGCCTGGACCGCGAGACCAGCGGGCTCGTGCTGCTGGCGCGAGATCGGGAGCTGGCCTCGGCGCTGCAAAGGGCCTTCATGCGCGGGGCGGTGACCAAGACCTACCACGCCCTGCTCTGCGGACATCTCCTTGCGGCGACCACGGTCGACCGGCCGCTGGGCGAAGACGGCCACAGCCCGGTATTCACCAAGGTGGCAGCGGTCTCCGCCGGCAGCGCGGGCGCCAAGCCCTCGCGGACTGTCTTCGTGCCGCTTGCCTGGGGGCCTGGTCATACCCTGGCCCGGATCGCGCCCGAGACGGGGCGCAAGCACCAGATCCGCGCCCATGCCCGCGCCTTGGGTCGGCCGATCGCCGCGGACAAGATCTACGGCCCGGACGATCGCCTCTACCTCCGCTTTATCGAACGGGGCTTCGACGATCGGTTGAAGCGCTTTCTGCCCCTGCCGCGCCAGGCTCTGCATTGCAGTCGCCTGCTGCTGCGCGAGGACGCGGAGCCCCTGGTCGACATCTCCGCCCCGTTGGCAGCGGACTTGCGCGGCCTGGCAATGCGGTTGCTGGACGGCGTCGACGAGGCTCGGTTGACGGTACTGCTGGGCGAGGCGTCGACCGGAGGCCGCTGAACCCCGCCCGGCCGGCGACCGTTGACTGCCGTGGGACCCTGGAGACGCCGATGGCGCGGCGAGGAGGAACTGCGTACCATGGGCCGGCGTTCCGATCCTGGATCGAGGCGCCCGGTCGTCGTCCCCGGTCGGCCCGCCCAAGTGACCGTCCCATATAGCCTTTGAGGAGAGAACCATGAAGGATCCTGCTGCCGGCATTCCAGCCTCGACCCATCGGGGTCCGACCAGGACGCTGACCCTCTGCCTGCTCCTCGGATTGTCCGCCTGCGCATCGGCCAGGGACTCGGACGCCCTGATGGCGCCGGCGGCTGCCCCCGTGGCGGTGGACAGGCAGCAGATTGCGCCAGGCGGGGCGCCGCCGGCTGACTCCGGTGCTTCGGTGACGGCGTCCGGCGCGGCCGACACCAGTGGCCTGCGCATCATCAAGGAAGCCACCATGAGCATCGTGGTGGACAAGCTCGAAACCGGCTTGGGTCGTCTGGAGACTGTAGCCGCGCAGGGCGGTGGCTACATTACGGAGAAGCAGACCGACTTCTCCAACATCTACCACCGCACGGCAGGATTGGTGATGGCGGTGGAGTCGGACCAGTTCGAGGCGACCATGGAGCGCATCCGCCAGCTGGCGATCTCTGTGGATTCAGAGGCGGCCTCGGGTGTCGACGTCAGCCAGCAGTACGTGGACCTGGAGAGCGAGATCGCCAACCTGGAGGCCACCCAGGCCCGCATCCGCGGCTTCCTGGACCAGGCCAAGACGGTGGAGGAGGCCCTGCAGGTCAACGCCCAGCTGACGCAGATCGAGGGCGAGATCGGCATTCGCAAGGGGCGCCTCAAGGATCTGGGCCGGCGTAGCGGCTTCTCCACCATCCGGGTGAACCTGAGCGAGCCGTCCCCGCAGATCAGCCCCACGCCGCAGCCGACGGCCACCCCAGGCCCGGGCTGGGATCCGGGCCGCCAGGCCGGCGACGCCTTCCGCACCCTGCTGGGCATGCTCCAGGCTTTGGGCAGCCTGGCCATCTGGCTGCTGATCGTCGGACTGCCGCTGGCGCTGATCTTCTGGCTCGTCAAGCGCCTGCTGTCGCTCCTGGGCCTCCGCTGGCCCTGGCGCCGGACGAAGGCGAATCCGGCGGACAGAGGAGAGGAGCGCTAGTCACACCGTCAGCGGCTCCCGGGCTGCGACTCGGAGCCGGATGCCGGCTCCTGCCCGCTACAGATGGCGCGGGCGTTGGGGGCGGAGGGCCCCGCACCCATGAACCGGTAGACCTCCGCCCCCGGCCTGCCATCCGCGGCGTCGACGTCGGCCACGTAGAGCTTCTCCCAGCAGGGGCTGGCGGCCAGTTGGGCGCGGTCGAGCACCTTGGCCGTCACGCCGACGAAGGCATGGGTGACGCCGGCGCCGCTCAAGGCCCGTCGGGTTGCGGGGGCATCGAGATCCGCTTGCCAGAGATCGGCCAGTCGGTTGACGGCTTCGCGGTAGCCCGGTTGGGCGCCGGCTTCCAGGCCGACGGTGATGGGCGGCAGGGTGCTGCCGCGCGGTGCCGCCAGGAGGGGCAGCCACCAGCCGGCATCGTCGCCGGCCTGCACGGTCTGTCCGAAGGCCGAAAAGCTGCTAACGAGGAAGTGCGCTTGGGGTGAGGTATGCTCCCGGATCCAGCCCATGGCGGTCAGATCGTCGGGCAGCACCAGACGGAACGTGTCGTCGCGCGCCACCCGGCCCTGCCAGGTCACGGCAGCCACCAGGGCGACCGCCGCCAGCGCCAGGCCCCGCTCGGCGTGGCGATGGCGGGGCGCGATCCGCTCGGCCAGGGCGGCCATGCCGCCTCCCACCATCAGGCCCAGGGGCAGATAGGCGGCGATGGCCACAGTGAAGTCCTTCAGGATGCCCGTGATCGGCAGACCCAGGAGCCGCGGGTAGGTCGCGAGGAGGATGAGGGCCAGCCAGACGAGGCCCAGCAGGGCCAGACCCCTGGGTGATAGCGGGTCCGGTGGGTGGCTGCCGCCCGCAGCGCCCTGACGAGAGCGCTGGGGTGCGAGCGCCAGGACCAGTGCCAGCCCGGCGCCGAGGATCAATGGCCAGCCCACGTTGCGGGCCAGGGCATCGGGGCGCCACATGGCCCAGGCGTCGGCCAGCACCCCGTACACATCGGGGTCGACCACGCGGGTGGTGGACAGGGCGGTGGCCGATTTCAGGATCAATCCGTCCGCCAGCCGCGGCAGCCAGGGCGTCGCCAGCAGCAACGCGCCCAGAGTGATGCCCCCCAGCCGCCACGTCCGACCCAGCCTCGCACCCCGCGCCACCAGCACCCAAGCCGCGAGCAGCAGCCCCATGAAGCCGGCCACCAGGTAATGCGTCAGGAACAGACCCGCGGCCAGCAGCACCGCTGCCGCGTAGAACATCCTTCCGCGCGCTGTCCTCGGCGATTCCGTCCGTGCCGCCGCCCGCACCGCCAGCAGCACCGCCACCGGCAGCACCGCCTGTCCGGCCAGCTGCGTGTAGCGGCCCCAGTTCAGGTAGTAGGCCGGCATGGGTGACAGCCCCGCCGCCGCCAGCGCCGCGCCGACACCTGCCCAGGGGCGCCGCGTCAGCCCCGCTGCCAGGGTGTAGAGGGTCAGAGCCTGCAGGACCATGAGCAGCTGGCCGGTGACCAGCACGGCACGCGGCGCGGCTAGATCGGCGGCGGCGGCGACCACGGTGGCCAGGGCGTGGAAGCCGAAGTGGTAGCTGAAGCTGGCGAGCGGCGCGAGCGGCTCCCAGCCGTTCGGCAAGCCGCCCTGCAACTGGAAGAGGCGCACGATCATGCTGTGGTGCACGCTGTCGCCGAAGAAGGGGATCTCCAGGCCGCGGATCTCTGTCAGCCGCGTCCACAGGGCCAGGGACAGGAGGACGGCCAGTGGCGCGTGTGCCCATACGAGGGGCCTACTGCGGTGCCGGGGTCTCGCGGTACACGCTGCGGGGCGGCGGCGGCGCATGACTCCCCAGAACAGCAGTCCCGCCGACAAGGCGAGGCCGAGACCGGCTGGCCCGCGCCACCAGAGGGTTGGAAGGAGCAGGTCGGCCCACAAGGCCCAGAGCGCCGGCAGCACGAGGCCGATGCCGACAGCAGCCCCCAGGACGACGGCAGGATCCTGTCGTGGAACCAGGTCCTGATCCGGGGCCTCGTCCGCCTGAGCCCCCCGATCCAGATCGCTCATCCTTCGCTCAGTTCCCACTTGGCGTCGATGTGCACCAGCCCCAGGGGCTCGTGAAGCGATCCGGCGTGGACCCGAAGCGGGTAACGGCGGTGGTGGTAGTCGAAGGGATGGGTGCAGCCGCTGTCGTAGATGCTGACGGAGAGTTCGTAATGGCCGGGCAGGAGCGGCAGGCGCGGCATGTGGAAGTCGATATGGCCGCGGCCCGCGATCGCCGCGATCGCCAGGCCGGCATCGCGTGTGTTGGGCCCGGTGATGTGCACGCCGTCCTGGCGGTGGATGCCCAGGCCGAAGACAGGCTCGATGATGCGCTCGCGAGCGAGGTAGTGAATGCGTACTGTCGCCGGCTCGGCAGCCGGCAGGATCTCGTGCTGTTGCCCATCGGGGCCGAGGGTCTCCACGCCGGTGATCTCGACCTCGCCGGATCCCCAGCGGTCCGGCTGGGTCTGGACGATAGCGTCCAAGGGCTCGCCGGCCGCGGCTCGCTCGCCGGCCAGACGCGACTCCTCGCGGGCGATCATGCTGGCGTAATAGGCCTCGATCACCTTGTCCGTGGCGCCGAAGGCCTGCAGGTGGCCCTGCTCCAGCCACAGCGCCTGGTCGCAGAGGCTCTTGATCGCTTCGTTGTCATGGCTGACCAGGACGATGGATACCCCGGCCTTGCGCAAGGCGGCGATCCGGTCCAGGCATTTGTGCTGGAAGGCCTGATCGCCCACGGCCAGCACCTCGTCGATCAGCAGCAGTTCGGCGTCCAGGTGGACGGCGGTGGCGAAGCCCAGGCGCATGTACATGCCGGAGGAGTAGTGCTTTACGGGCATGTCCACGAAGCGGCCCAGCTCGGAGAAGTCGATGATCCGCCCCAAGCGCGGCTGCATCTGGCGGGCCGAGTAGCCCATCATGGAACCGTTGAGCAGGATGTTCTCCCGCCCGGTCAGGTCGGGATGGAAGCCGGCGCCAAGTTCCAGGAGCGCCGCCACGCGTCCTCCCACCCATACCTGGCCGGCCGAGGGCTCGAGAATCCGGGCCATCAGCTTGAGCACCGTGCTCTTGCCGGTGCCGTTGGGGCCGACGAAGCCCATGGACCCGCCGCGTTCAAGGGCGAAGGAGACGTCGTCCAGGGCCAGGAGGGCGTCGTCAGCGGTCGGGGGCCGAGCGGACGTGGAAGCGGCGCGATCCGTGGCGTTGGTGTTCGCCGCCGGCCGCTCCGCGCTGGGTCTTCGCCACAAGCTCACGAAGGCCTCGCGGAAGGAAGCCGGCCGCTCATGGCTCAGGGCGAAGCGTTTGCTGACGTGCTCGAAGGCGACGATCTCGGGCAAGGGCTGGTCCTCGGTGCTTGCCCCGCAGGCGGGTCGCGGGCAGGGGCGGAAGCGCTGGGCTGGTATAGCAGCGACGCCGGGCAGGGTCAATCCCTGATGGCGGCGGATTGACCGGTAGTCTGCGGCTGCCTAGACTCTGACGGCATCCGCGTGGGCTCGCTTGCGCCCGGGCCGGGCCAACGGCCGCCGCCCATCCACCGCTGACAGGACCCTCCCGATGATCAAGCGCATCCTGGTGACCGGCGGCGCCGGCTTCCTGGGCTCGCATCTCTGCGACCGTCTGGTAGCGGCGCGGCATGATGTCCTCTGTCTGGACAATTTCTTCACCAGCCAGAAAGCCAACATCGCCCACCTGCTCGGCCAGCCCAACTTCGAGTTGATCCGCCATGATGTCATCCATCCTCTATACCTGGAGGTGGACGAGATCTTCAACCTGGCCTGCCCGGCGGCGCCCGGCCATTACCAGTACAATCCCATCAAGACGATGAAGACCTCGGTGATGGGGGCCATCAACGTGCTGGGTCTGGCCAAGCGCGTGAAGGCCAAGGTCTTCCACGCCTCCACCAGCGAGGTCTACGGTGATCCGGAGGTGCATCCCCAGCCGGAGAGCTACCGCGGCTCGGTCAACCCCATCGGTCCGCGTGCCTGCTACGACGAGGGCAAGCGCGCCGCCGAGACCCTGATGTTCGACTACCACCGCAGCAACGGCGTCGACATCCGCGTGGTGCGCATCTTCAATACCTACGGGCCGCGCATGCATCCCTACGACGGTCGGGTGGTCTCCAACTTCATTCGCCAGGCCCTGCGCGGCGAGGACATCACCCTCTACGGTGACGGCTCCCAGACGCGCTCCTTCTGCTATGTGGACGACCTGCTCGATGGCTTCCTGGCAGCCATGGAGGGCACGGATCACGGGCCGATCAACCTTGGCAACCCGGGCGAGTTCACGGTCCGCGAGCTGGCGGAGATGGTGGTCGAGATCAGCGGCTCCACCTCCCGCATCATCCAGGCCCGTCCCCTGCCGGCCGATGACCCGTTGCAGCGGCGCCCGGACATCACCCGCGCCCGCAGCCACCTGGGTTGGGAACCGCGCATCCCGCTGCGCGAGGGCCTGGAGCGCACCATCGCCTGGTTCCGTAGCATCGACATGGATCAGTACCGGCCACCGACACCGAACTACTGAGGCAGACCGCATGGGCCCGAGTTGAGTGTCCGGCGGCGCCGTGGCAGACCGCTCGGCTTGACTCCACCCTCGCCCCGGCTATCGTTGGCCGCCGGTCGCATCCCCCCGGCGGAACGGCCCGACACCGCGCCGCGGCCCGCCCGCCACCGTCACGGAGACCGCCTTGCTGCAGCCCGTCCTCTGCGGCTGGACCCTCTACATGGCTGTCCTGGCCCTGCTCGCCGCCCTTTCGGCCGGTCGGCGCAGCCGTTCCGGCCGGATGGCGCTCTTGGCACTGGGCTTTTGCCTGGTGGCCATCGTCATGCTGTGGTGGCCGCTGGGTCGACCCTGGCGCCTGGCCTGGGAGCCGCTCGCCGAGGTCGATCTTCTGCGCTTCCTCCCGGACCTGGGCGTCTTCTTGATCGCCGCGGGCATCCTGGTCGGCAACCGTCGCCAGGACACCCGCCTGATCGCCCTGCTGCTGGCCGGGGCCAGCCTGTTTCCGCTGTCGCTGCATTTCTGGCGGCCTTGAGACCTTCTTGGCAGGACCCATTCCAGAGGACGCCACCACCATGACCGTATCGCCTCCGCCGCCGCCCGGCACCCCATCCCCCACCCGCGCCGCCGTTCCAAGCCGCGGCAGCCACATCATCCTTCGCTGGATGGCTGTCCCCGCGCTGACCCTCCTGGCCCTCCTCGCCGCCAGCCGCGGCGAAGCCGGTCGGCGCTGGCTGGCGGCGGCCACAGGCGAGGAGAGCTGGTGGGAGGGGGTCAAGGGCACGGTGGCCCTGGCGGGACTGGACCTGAGCGGACCGCGCCTGGAGTTGGCTCCCCAGGAGCCCCTACTGCACAAGGAGACGGCGCCCTATGGGGTCAACATCTTCCTGCAGCTAGAAGCCGATCCGGACAATGTCCGCCGCAGCTTCGCCCTGATGCACGATGCCGGTATCGCCTGGGCACGGCAGCAGTTTCCCTGGGAGGACATCGAGATCCATGCCCGAGGGGATTTCCAGGACCGGCGCAACGAGCCGCCACGCTCCGCCTGGGACAAGTACGACCGCATCGTCCAGGAGGCCCAGAACCATGACGTGCACCTTCTGGTGCGATTGGACGACCCGCCCGAATGGGCCTACGGCGATCCGGCCGCGGCCGGGGCGCAGAAGGGCCCGCCCGATGACGCGACCGACTATGCCAACTACGTGGCCGCCGTGGTGAAGCGCTACTGCGGTCGGGTGCGCTACTACCAGATCTGGAACGAGCCCAACATCTACCCCGAATGGGGTGGCAGCGACGAGCAGCCGGCCACAGTGGACCCCGCCGGATACGCCGCCTTGTTGAAGGCCGCCGCCGCCGCCGCGCGGGGCGCCTGCGCCGACGTGTTCCTGGTCAGCGCGGCCCTGGCGCCCACGACCGAGCCCGGTGGGCGCAACATGCATGACCTGCGCTACCTCGAGGGACTCTACGCCTCCGGCTGGCAGGATGACTTCGACATCCTGGCCGTGCAGGGCTTCGGACTCTGGACCGGTCCCCAGGACCAGCGGGTGAGCGAGGACCGCACCAACTTCGCGCGGCCCATGCTGGCCCGCGACATCATGGTGCGCGCCGGCGACGCGGCCAAGCCCGTGTGGATCACCGAGTTCGGCTGGGACAGCCCCCCCCCCGACATGGCGGCCCCCTACGGCAGGGTGGACGAGGAGACCCGGGCCGCCTACACCACCGCCGCCTACCAGCGCATGGCCCGGGACTGGCCGTGGGCCGGCGTTGGCTTCCTATGGTTCTTCCGCCGCCCGGACATGGAATGGCATCAGCGGCCGGAAGGCTATTTCCGGCTGGTCGAACCCGACTGGACCCTGCTGCCCGCCTACCAGGCACTGAAAGACCTGGCGACGGAGCCGCCGCTCCTGCAAGGCGGCCGTCATCGTCCGGACGCCCATGCCTTGCTGTACAGCGGCCCATGGCGGGATCAATCGCAGGACGGGCGGCTGCTGAGCAGGGTGGGCTTACCGGGCGCCGAATTGGATCTGAGCTTCCGTGGCACCGGCTTCGCGTTCTGGCTGCAGCCCGCGCAGGGGGCGACGACCGTGCCGCGCACGGTGGAGGTGCCGCCAGACACCGCGCCCGCCGCCCAGCCGTCGAACAGGGCCGGCGCGGTGGCTGGCCCCAGCGCCCGTCCCGAGGCCTCCGACGCCCCACCGGATGTGCGTGAAGGCGATGCGGAGCCGGCCAGTGGCGATCCCGGGCCGCCCATCGTCTACCTGGTGGTGGATGGCGAGGACCAGACCCTCGAGCCGGAATCCGCTGGAGACCGCTACCTGCTGACGCGGAGCGACCTTCCCATGGGCGAGCACCGTGTACTTCTGCGCGTTGATGGCGGCGAGCTCGCGCTCGAGGAACTGCGCATCGCCGCCCCCGAGCCCGTCAGCCCATTGCGTCGCCCGTTGCGGCTGGCCGCGCTGGCGATGGCCGCCGCGGTCGTCCTGGTTTTGGCCAGGCGCCGCTTCCGCCGACCTCGCGGCAACCAGTCACCGCCCTCGCCGAGTTCGGCGGACAGTCCGGCGGATGCGGTTCCCGACTGAGCGCGCCGCCCTGCGGCGCCTTGACCGGCTGGTGGTTCCCGGCGTCCTGGCCCTGGCCTTGAGCCTCAGGCTCTGGCGCCTGGGCGACAAGAACCTGTGGTGGGACGAGGCCCTGGCCCTCTGGGCGGTGCGCAAGCCGCTGACCGCGCTGACTGCCTGGACCGCGGGAGATGTCCATCCCCCGCTGTTCTTCTGGGCTCTGTGGCTCTGGCGCCGCGGCGTCGGCGAGACCGAATACGCCTTGCGCCTGCTCCCGTCCCTCTGGGGCGTGATCACCGTGGCCTTGGCCTATGCCTTGGGCCGGCGCGTCGGCGGGCGGCTGGCAGGCGGTCTGGCGGGGCTGCTGCTAGCGGTCTCGCCCTTCGCAGTGTGGTGGTCCGGCGAGCTCCGGATGTACGCCCTCGCCGGGTTGTGGGCGGCCCTGGCCGCCTACGCCACCCAGCGCTGGCTGGAGGACGCGGTCGGTCGGCACGGTCCGCGTGCGCCCGGATCGGCCGCGCGGTGGCCGGACCGCTGGCTCTTCGTGGTCTGGTTGGCGGCCGTCGCCACCCTTCACAGCCTGTACCTTGGCGCGGCGGCCCTGGTGGCCCTGAATCTGGCGGTGGGCCTGGCCTGGCTGCGGCGGTTCCTGCCTGCGAGGCGCATGGCGGCATGGTCGGTGGCCCAGGGGCTGGCAGTACTGGCATTCCTGCCCTGGTGGCGCTACGCCGCCGGCCACATGCAGAGTTGGACCTCCCTGCGTCAGCCGACCACGCCCTGGGAGGTGCTGCGCCTGGGCGCCACGCTCCTGGCCACAGGGCGTTCGACGGCCTTGGCCGAGGCGGCTTGGGCCACCCTGCTCTTCTGGGCGGCGGCCCTGCTTGCCGCCGTCCTGGCCTGGCGGCGTCGGCGCGCGCGGACTCTGCGCCAGCCGACGGTCCTGGCCATCCTGGCGCTGCTGCCGCCCCTGGTCATCTGGGCCGCCACGCAGCCGCGGTCGCTCTTCTACAGCCCTGGCCTGGAGGCCCGTTACTACTATCCCTTCGCCGCCCCGGTATATGTCCTGGTGGCCGTGCTGGTCGCCGTCGCCAGGATGGCGCGGTGGCCCGCCGCGCCGCTCCTGGCCGCCGGCCTGCTTCTGCCCGCTCTCTGGGGCTTGCCCGACCATTACGCGCCGCGCCGTCAACGGGACGACCTGCAGAGCCTCGTCCTGGTCTTGTGGAGCCACGCCCGTGCTGACGATGCCCTGCTCCTGGTCAGTGGCGACCGTTATCCTCTGTTGGAGGCGGTGTACGGCCGCTGGTCGCCGTCGCCGGGCGCGGACCCGGCCGATGCGCTGCCGCCCGTGAGCCCATTTCCGAGCAAGGCGGCCGGGCCCCTTCCCGCGCGTTGGGAAGCCGATCTGACCGCGATCGCCCGCGACCACCCGCGGGTCTGGCTGGTCGAGGTCGAGCGGCATTGGCAGGATCCGGAAGGCAAGGTGGGGACCTGGCTGGCGACCAACCGACACCAGGCCTTGGCGGAAGCTTTCGGGCCGCACCGACTGGGCCTCTACACGTCGCCCGACGCCGCCCTGCCGAAGGTGGAGCGCGTCGACGTCAACTGGCCGGGCTGTCGGCCGGAGCCCGATGGGTCCGAAACGGTCATGACCTGCCAGCCGGCCCTCGATGTCCGGCCGGGGGACGAACTGTCCTTGACCCTGTTCTCCCGTTCGAATCCGACGCGGGGGCTGCGGCTGGAGGCTTTGGACGGCGCGGCGGCGGCCCCCGTGGCGCGTTGGGCGCCTGCGGCCGGGGTCGCGACGTCGTCGCTGGCGGATCGGCAGCGGGTGTCGCTGGCGGTCACCGAGCGCCTGCCGAGCGGCCGCTATGCCTTCTTTGCCGACGGGCGGTCCACGCCTATCGGTCGAACGGTCTACCTGCGTTCACGCCTGCCCCAGCCCGGCCGTTGGCCGCAAGGATGGCTAGGCACCGATCTCCGGTTCGCCCATCCCTCCGGCGAGATTCGCCTCGCCGGGATCAGGCTTAGCGGCCCCAGGCCCGGCCCCGGCGCGACGGTGGCGGTAGACCTGCGTTGGGAACTGGGCGCCGGGGGGCTCGTCGCGGCCGCGCCGACGGTCTTCGTCCATCTCCTTGGCCCGCCGCGGCCGGACGGCGGCGCGGTTTGGGCCACTGCCGACGGCCCGCCGCCGGGTGACCGCTGGCCGGACGCTCCCGGTCCGCTACTCGATCGACACCTGCTGACCATCGACCCCGCTGCGCCCCCCGGGCCCTATCAGATCGAGGTCGGGCTCTACGACGCCGCTGACGGCGAGCGCTGGCGGGTGGAAGGCCCGGGAAGCGATGCGGCGGAGCGCCGCTTCGTCGGCGATGTCCTCGATCTGCGGCCCAGCGTTCCGTGACGCCCGAACCGATGCCGCCCTTCAAGCTGTGGAGTTGAGTCATGACCGACCGCCAAGCCGTCGTTGACGCCTGTCCGGCGCCATCATCCGCGCCGGCTACGGGGTGCCCGATCGTCATCCCCACCCGCGCGAAGGCCGTGCCCATCCACCGCGCGTTTGGGAAGAAGGCAGGGGCATGAACCGGCGCATCCTGGTTGTCGGTCCCTATGCCGCGTCCATCCTGTTGAGCGCCTTCCTGCTTTTCGTCGTGCAGCCCATGGTCGGCCGGGCCCTGCTCCCCGTGTTCGGCGGGGCGCCCGCAGTCTGGAACATGGCCATGGTCTTCTTCCAGGTCCTGCTGCTGGGAGGGTACGCCTACAGCCATTGGCTGGTAGATCGGCCGGCCTGGCAGCAGCTGCTCTGCCAGGGGCTGGTGGTCGTGACGCCCCTCCTTCTGCTCCCGCCGGCCTTGCCGGATATGGATCCCGCCCTGGCCGCGGCCGCGCCTGTGCGCCAGTCCTTCCTGGCGTTGGCCTGGGCCGTGGGGTTGCCCTTCCTGGCACTGTCCACCAACGCCTCCCTGGTGCAGCGCTGGTACCTGCGCCAGAGCCCCGGCGACAATCCGTACTGGCTCTACGCCGCCTCCAATGGCGGATCGGCGGCGGCGTTGGTCGCCTATCCCTTGATCATCGAGCCTCTGGGCGGACTGGGCTGGCAGAGCCGCTGGTGGGCCGCGGCCTACCTGCTCTTTGCCCTGGTGACCCTGGTGCTGCTTTGGCGGGATCGGCGCCTGGCCGCTCGGATGACCGCAGGGGAGGCCGCAGCCGAGCCGACTCCCGGCCCCGGTTGGCGGCAGAAGGCCGGCTGGGCTTTGCGGGCCGGGCTGGCCTCCAGCCTCCTGCTCAGCACCACCATGCAGATCACCACGGATGTGGCGGCCATACCCCTGTTGTGGACATTGACGTTGTTGGTCTATCTGCTCACCTTCATGCTGGCCTTCGGGCAGCGGCGCCCGGCGCCGCGCCGGATCCTGGCGCTGGCGACCGTCGCCGGGACCAGCTTGGGCCTCGTGGCCATGGTAGCCATGTTGAAGCATCCCCTGGCGCTCTTCATGGGCATTTCCCTGGGCACGTTGTTCTGCGGCGCCTGGCTCTGCCATTCCGATCTGGCACGCTCAGCGCCGGCGCCGGAACATCTGACCGGCTTCTTCCTGTGGGTGACCCTGGGCGGCGCTGTCGGCGGCATGCTCAACAGCCTGCTGGCGCCGCAACTGTTGACCAGTGTGGCCGAGTATCCGCTCACCCTGGTCGCCCTGCTGTGGTTGATCACCCTGTCCGAACCCGAAGCGCGCCGGCCGCTGGCTCGACCGGCAAGGGTGGCGCTGGCGCTCATCCTGGCTCTGGCGGGTGGCGGGCTGCTCTGGTCATCCGGTGGCATTGCCGGCCTGGACGCCTTGGTCCTTCGCCAGCTGGTTCTGCTCATGCCGCTGTTGGTTCTGGCGTTGGGGGCCGTCGCCTGGTTGGCATCGCGCCGCGCCTGGGCCTACGCGGTCTGCATGAGCATGGTGGTTCTCTACGTCATGGCCGGGCGCCATCTGGCGTCGCGGATCCATTATCAGGACCGCAGCTTCTTCGGCGTGATTCGCGTGCTCGAGTCGCGCGGCGAACGGGTTCTCCTGCATGGCACCACCGTGCACGGTTCGGAGCGGCTGAGCGGCGCCCTACGGGGCAAGCCGGGCGTGTACTACCACGAAGACGGCACCTTGGCTCAATTGATGCGCCGGATGCCGGCCGATGGCAATGCGGGAATCGTGGGCTTGGGCACGGGCGCCCTGGCGCACTTCCTGGAGCCCGGTCAGAGCCTCGTCTACTATGACATCGACCCCCTGGTGGCCAGGATCGCCCGCGAGCAGTTCACCTTTCTGCGCCAGGCGCGCGGCTCGGTGGATGTCCGCGTCGCGGACGGGCGGTTGGGTATGCAGCGGGATCGCGATGAGGAATCCTTCGACCTCCTGATCGTCGATGCCTTCAGCAGTGACGCCATCCCCACCCATCTTCTGACGCGCGAAGCGCTGGCGGTCTATGCCGAGCGTCTGGCTCCCAACGGGATCCTGGCCTTCCACATCTCGAACCAGTTCTTCGACCTGGAACCGGTGATCGCCGGATCGGCGGAGTCTTCGGGCATGCATGGCGCACGGGTGGATTGGACGCCCGACAAGGATCAGAAGCGCGAGGGCGCGGCGCGGCTCATGACCGTCCTACTGTCGCCCTCAGCCGCCCCGGTCGCGTCATGGGCGAGGTCGGAAGGCGGGCGGGCATTGACCGTTGAACGTCTCTACTGGACCGATGATCATGTCGACCTGCTGGCCGCGCTGGCGGAGTAGGCCTGTCGTCAGACTTTGCCGCCGCGCGCCGGGGCGATGCCGTATTGCTGATGCGCGCTCCGCAGCACCCGGAGGAGCGCTTGCGGCGACCCGCGGTTGATCCGCCGGTGGATCTGCATGGCGGTCATGGGCTGGTTGCGGTTCTCGATCAGGGCGCGCAGCACGGCGTTGGTCATGGGCATGGTGCTGGTGATGAAATCCGCCCGGTGGGCCCGCTGCGTGAGCACCTGCGTCCACACGGCGGTCAGTTGGAAGACCTCGGCCGTCTGCGGGTCGATATAGTCCACCAAGGCGGTCGAATCACCATCCTCGGGGGCCTGGCCGTCGAGGATCTCGCGCAGGTAGCGGTCGAGGCTCCGACCGTGGCTGCTCCACCAGCCCAAATCGATATGGAAGGGGGTCTGGATGTCGGTCTGAAGGTGCATGATGGCTCAGAGTTGGTGTCGGAGGGTCCAGAGAGGGGCTTCCAACGCGCCGACATTGCGGAAGCGCTCGTCTCGGGCCAAGGCCAGATCGAGGGCCATCGCACGGGTCTCGGCGGGCACCTTGGGGTCCAGATCCAGATCGTTCAGGATGAGGGTTGCGGGCAGGGGCTCGCCCGCCAGCATGATGACAGCCTCTGCCAGGTTGCGGTGGCCCTGGTTCAGATCGGGGAGCAGGGCGCGTAGGATCCAGAGGTCACCGAAGTTGACCCAGTCCCGCTCTTCGGCCAGACGTGTGCCCAACGGAGGGGTGATGATGGGGGCATGGCGCTCGCTCAGGGCCTTGGGATCCAGGTCCGTCTCGGTGAGGCTGAGCGGATGTTCCCAGGAGATGCCGGCGGCGAACTCCCGCTCGGCGCCGTCGATGCGCACGCGGATGACTTCGTAGCGACCGTAGGAGGGGTTGTTGCCCGGACGCACGCCTGTCACCGTGCCCTCCACGCCGTCCAATGCCGTGAACACGAGCATCTGTCCCGCTTCGTAGCGGTCGGTCGGCTGGTACACCTTGCCCCGGGCATTGGCGCGTGCGCGCCGGTTGCCGATCTCGCGTTGCACCCGCTGCTCGATCACACGGGTCGCCAGGGACTCCAGCGTCTCCGGGCGCCCCGATTCGATGAGGTGCTCGTAGAGCATCTCCAGATCGGCGTCGGTCGGCTGGAAGGCCTCTATCCAGTATTCCGGGGCATCGATTCGGGCCTGCATGATCAGATCGTCATCCTGCCCTAGAACCTAGGGATGGTCGTTCAAGAAGCGAGTGGATGAATATAGTATGGGCCATGAAAGGCGTCAAGCGACCCGCACGCGCCGCTCACCTCCTGCTGCTGGGGGTGCTCTGCTACCTGTTCTGCCGCGGGATGCTCGTGGTCCAACTCCTGCCTCGCTGGCAGGGTGCCGATGAACCCGGACATGTCGAGATGGCCGCGCTGGTCGCCCGGCATGGGTGGCCCCAGGACATCGATCCCGGCCTGCAGGCGAAGATCCTGGCCGACATGCAGGCGACGCGTTTCTTCAGTTGGCTGGATGTGGCGGCGCCTTCGCGCCCGCGGTCCTGCTGCCGCGTCTGCGATGGGCGGCGCTCGCGCTGGCGCTGCTGTGGGTGCTGGCGCTGTACTGGACGGGCTCGCGGCTCGGCGGCGGGCGCTTGGGTGCGGGGCTGGCCGCGGCGGCGGCTTTCCTGCCTCTCGGCGGCTTGGCTTCGGCGACGGCCGGTCCGGACCTGGTGCCGGCCCTGTGGGCGGCCTTGTGGCTGGGCTGCCTTCCGCGACAAGGCCAGCCGCGGCGGCGCGGCGCCCGGTGGGCCGCTGTCAGGCTGGCCATGGTCGGGCTGGCGGCGGCGGCCAAGCGGAGCGGGCTCTTCCTGGTCCCGCTGGCCCTGGCCTGTGAGGTTGCAGCCCGGCGGAACCACCCCGCCGACCCTGACAGGCCCTTGGCGGCGGGATTGCCGTTGGGGCCCGCAGGGCGCCTCCTGGCGGTGCTGATGTCCGGTGCCCTGATCACCTTCCTGGTCATGGGGCGGGCCTCGGTGGCGGCCGGCTGGCGGGTCGAGGGATTGGGCTGGGGCGCGGTCCGGCTGGCCGCTGCCGCGCGTTCGGGCGGCCATGGCTTCCGGGTGGCGGACCATGATCCCGCGGCCTGGCAGTACCTGCTGCGCTGGGTGGACCTCCCGGCTACCCGCGGCACCGCCCCGGAGGTAGAGGTCGGTGCCTGGCTGCGCGCGATGCCGGGGCAGGCTTCGGCGCCGGCGCAGATGGTCGCGACCGATGGCCGTGGGGCCTGGTGGGGAGAGACCGTGGTGGCCGGAACCGACTGGTCGCCGCTGACGCTGCGCTTCACCTTGCCGCCGGGGGTGGACCGGCTGCGTCTCGCCCTGGTACCGGGCACCGGCACCGCGGCAGGGCGGGGATCCTTCGATGTTGACGATGTCGTCGTGCGCGTTGACGGGCAGGTGCGCGAGGTCAATGGTGGCGCAGAGGATCCCGAGCGTTGGGGAACAGCCTTGATGCGGGGCATGGGTCGCTATCTTGCCGCCCCGCGCCTGTTGCAGGCTGCCGCGGCGGGTTGGCGAGATCCTCTGACCGGTGTCGGTCCGGCGCTCCGCGGCCTGGGATTCCTGCTGCGCAGCGCCTGGGGCGGATTCGGCTGGCTCAAGGCGTGGCCCGGACCTTGGGCGGCCGCGCTGGGCGCCTCGTTGGGTCTCTTCATGGTCGCTGCCGCCACGCTCGCGCTGGCCAGGCCGCGGACCCTGGCCCTGGGGGCGGAGGATTCCTGGTGGCTGAGGGTCTGTGGCGCCGGCGCTTTGGCGGCGCTGCTGGTGGCGACGATCGGGTCCATGGCGGGAGCGGCGGACCGCCTTCCGCAGGGGCGCTACCTCCTGCCCTCCTACCCGTTCTTCGTGCTTCCCGGACTGCTGTTGGCCGAGCGGCTTCTTCCCGGGCGTGGTCCCTGGTTGTTCGTCCTGCTGCTCCTGGCCTTGGACCTGTGGACCCTGCTCGGCATCCTGTGGCCGGCTTTCGGCGGCGCCGCCTGAACCCTGCTTCGGGGCAGGCGGACCACCCTTGTCTCCAATCGACCGAAGGGGATCGACCGGTAGGTCGACGGCGAGGCCTCGTTTTGGACGGATTCCGGCCGCCAGCCGTAACGCCAGGCGGCTGGCTGCGTTATGGATGCTGCCTCTGCCTCCGCTGGCACCCTGCCCGTGCCTTCAATGCCGATCCCAATTTTTGTCGGGCAGTTCGAGTCTTCGACCCAAGGCCGACGTCCTCGGCTGGCGTGTTGATGGCTCGGTGCACCATGTTGCGCGTCCCTGATGCGCAACGAGAGGAGAGAGAAGAGACATGACCCCCATCCTTTGGCGTGCCATGCGCTGGTCCGGCGGACTGGCTTTCGCAGCCCTCATCTGCTTGACGGTCCTCGCGCCCGGTACGACCCAGGCCGCACCCAATGCCCGACCGTCGCAACAAGGCGTCAACGCCAGCGGCATCATCACGAACGGCCAGGGCATCTGCTTTCCGGACGCGGTCCTGACGGACTGCAACGGCGTTGTCCTTCGCCAGCTCAAGGGCCCCGGCGGCGCCGCCTTCTTCAGCCCCTACCTCGGCCAGTGGGTGGACCTGAACGGCGCTGAGACGGCCTGTGCGGGCGGTGGCAGCTTCTTGAATGTCGTCACCATGCGCGCCGCGGCCAATCCTTGTCCAGGCAGCGGCCAGCAGCAGCCCACCGCCACGCCGGTGCCCGGCGCCACCGCCACTCCGGCGGCGACCGCCGTTCCGGGAACATCCGGTAATCTGGCGCTGGGGCGGGTCATCAAGGCCTCCAGCTCCCAGGTCGGCTTCCCGCCGGAGAACGCCATCGACGGCAACATGGCCACCTGGTGGGCCTCCAACCCCGGTCGTGATCCCCGATACCCGGCTCGCAACCCGCAGTGGATCTACATCGACCTCGGTTCGCCGCAGCAGATCCAGTCGGTAAAGATCCACTGGAACACGCAGCGCCACGCCCGCACCTACGAGCTCTACATCTGGCGCGACGAATGCCGCGGCTGGTGCTACGGCGGCGGAACCAACGTGGGCGACGGCGGCGTCGACGAGTGGACGGCGGCGCGCAAGTTCGAGACGCAGTACATCATGCTCAACCTGTCGAACCCCTACCTGATGGGCCAGGACTACGAGATCACCGAATGGGAGATCTTCGGCACGGCGCCGGGTGCCGCGGCCGCCAACAGCGCCCGGGGCAAGGTCGCCACGGCGCTTTCAGCGGATCCGGCCTATCCCGCCGCCAATGCCACGGACGGCGACGCGGCCACCGAATGGCGGAGCGTCGGTGGAGCGCCCACCTGGTACTACGTGGACCTCGGCGTCGAAACCACCCTGAACCGCATCATCCTTCGCTGGTCGGCGGGCTTGCATGCCACGCAGTACACCCTCTACAACTGGAACGGTCGGGCCTGGTCGCCGTTCCATACCCAGCGCGCCGGGACGGGCGGAGATGAGACCGTCAACGTCTGGTCCCAGCGCACTCGCTACGTCCTGCTCTATGCCCATGTCGGCGCAGGCGCCTCCGTCGGCTTGCGCGAGTTCGAGGTGTTCGACATGAGCACGACCGGCGGCGGCGCTCCTGGCCTGCCGACCCCACCGGCCCCGCCGCCACCGCCGATCCCCCTGCTGCTGGAGGGCCGGGCAGACCTGACGGTCGGCCATTCGAAGGTATTCCGCCCGTTGGTCCGACCAGAAGGCGCGCCCGCGACGCAGGGCTCAGGCCCGGTGGAGCGCGAGCCGGCGGCGTTGAACGGTCGCGCGCTCGGATTGCCGTGGCCGGTCGGCGGCGGCAGCCAGGACTGAGTCAACGGTCGCAGGCTCGACGACCGCCATCAGCGGTCCAGACGTATCGTGAGCGAAGCATCAGGAGCGGGCCCTAGGGCCCGCTCCTGATGCTTTAGGGCCGCTTCAAGGCCGGCCCAGCGTGGGCAGGTAGCGCGTGTTCTCGCCTGCGTGGGCCCAGTCCCAGTCGAAAACGCCCTTCAGATAGGTGTGGACGGCCGCCGCATCCACGGTGACTCCCGCCTCCCTGTTGGCCTTGTTGGCGGTTTCGCTGCCGTTGATGCTTCCGATATGCGACAGGCGGCGGCACGGGGCTCCGCGTGCGGCGGGGCTTGCGCAGCCGATGGTCACCAGGACCATCTTGTTGTGCAGCCCCAGGCCGGTCGGGTTGCCCCGTCGGGCTTCCAGATCCAGACCCTCGGCCCGGGCGCGTTCGTTGAGGAAGCGGACTGTGTCGAGGTTGCTGTTGGGGCGCGAAGGGTTATCGAAGTAGCCGTCCAGAAGCACGCGTACCCGCGCCCCGCGGCGTGCCGCCATGAGGTAACCGATCACGCGCGGATTGGCGGCGGGATCCCTCTCGGGTGGCCCGGACAACAGGGGCGCACCCCACCAGAGGGGTTCGTCCAGCTGCTCGGCCGCAAGGTCGTCGCCGCGACCGGCTCGGCCGATCAGGCCGGGCAGCCCGGCATCGGGGTCCAGGGCGTTCTCCGGCGCGCTCACGAGATCCCAGGAAGCGGGCTCCTGCAGCAGCAGTTCCAGGGTCCGCGCGAATCGCGGCAGGTAGCCGCCGCCGCCGCCGCCGCGCTCTGGCCGGAAGTCCGGCAAGGGAGCTCCCCTTGCCGGGTCGCGCGCCTGGTAAGGCCGGAGGTCCGCGCGGCCGGCGGCCAGGTCGGCGGCCAGCAGCGATTCGGCCCAGGTGACGACGCCAGGCTCGTCGGAGGCCAGCCAGACGCCGCGCCGCCCGGCGGTGCCGTCGGCCATGTCGTCGGAGGGGGCAGAGCCAAGGCCCGGATTCTCAGAGCCGATCAGCGCGCGACGGCGGTCGATGACGGCGAGCTTGGCATGCAGGCCGCGGTAGCGCGCCGCGACATCGCCGCCGCGGTCCATGAAGTAGAGCTGCGCGCCTGCCACGGCCATCCGCGCCAGGCACCAACGCTGCTGCATGCTGATGCCGCCGGCCGGGTCCCCTTCCAAGGCCAGGCGCACCCGCACGCCGGCGAGTGCGCGCTCGGCGATGACGTCCGCCAGATCCGGCTGATCGAAGGTATAGGCCATCATGTCGATGCTGTCGACCGCGGATGCCAGGTGACGGGTCAGGAAGGCGGCCAAGGCATCCGGCGCCACGGCGACCTCCAGCCGTGAGGGGGTCCGGCCGGTGAAGCGCAGCGGGCGCAGGCGCGATTCCAGGTCCCAGCCCGGATAGCGGACCCTCCGGCCCCTCACCGCATCCGCCGGGTCGGCGGCCCAGTCGGTCGCCTGGTCGCTGTCGGCCACAGGCTGGCCGGCGCGCGCGTCCAGCTTGCGGTAGTGGATCTGATGGCTGGTCGCCAGGCCGCCGCCGGCGTAAGCGCTCAGCGGCGGGCCCTGCCAGCCTGGTGCAGGTGCGCCAGCCTGATCATAGGCGACCGCGTCCGCTTGTCCGCCGTCGGGCCGGCGCAGGTAGAGCGTATCGCCGATGTTGGCCAGCCGTGGTCCGCCGCCGGTGGTGCTGAGCAGCCCCAGTCGGGGCGAGGGCTGCGCGCCGTCCGCCCAGGCCCAGTCCGGAGCCTGGCCGAAGCTCTGCGTGAAGGCGCTGGATTCGCGGCCCAGCCACCAGAAGGACCTCGCCGCAATCCGCGCGCCGGGGGGGAAGACGGCCCGGCCCGCGGCGTCGCCCACCGACCAGCCGGCCAGATCCGCGGGTTCCTCCCCCAGGTTCCACAGTTGGATGGCCTCGTCGGCATCGCCGGGCATCTGACCGTCGGCCAGGAAGGCGCTGATGACCACCGCGCTGTCGGCGGTGGTCCGTGCCACCGAAGGAGCCTGCCGCGGCAACGGGGCTGCGGCGGCGCCCGCTGCGGCCAGCAGCGCCCCTAGCGCACCCGCCCGGCTCCCAGGGATACGGATCCCGGTTCCCTTGCTCATGCCTCCAGCATAGGGAGGCCGCCTTGTCACCACCAGTGGCCGGGCGCCATCCTTGGGCCATCCTTGTGCCACGGACCCGGCGACCGAGCCTGATGTACAATTCGCGCCCCTGAGCTCCTATGACCCTTCCCTCCCCGCCCCCATACCACCCCCCAGATTCCCCCCAGGGCGTCATCGGTCACGGGGGCATGGGCGGCCGCCATGCCGGCCCCCAGCAGGCCGCGGGGCATCCCCTGACGGTCTACACCCGCACCGCCGAGCGTGCCGCGCCGTTGGTGGCGGCCGGCGCGCGCCTTGCCGGCTCGGTGGCCGAGGCTGTCCGCGGGGCGGCGGCCACGATCAGCATCGTCGGCTATCCGCAGGACGTGCGCCAGGTCTACCTGGGGGCGGAGGGAGCGGTGGCCGTGGCCGAGCCGGGCAGCCTGCTGATCGACATGACCACCAGCAGCCCCAGTCTGGCGCGCGAGATCGCCGCCGTCGCCGCGGCCCGAGGCATCGACGTCCTGGACGCGCCGGTATCCGGTGGTGACATCGGCGCGCGCAACGCCAGCCTGTCGATCATGGTCGGCGGCGAGGCGGACGCCTTCGCCCGGGCCCGTCCCCTGCTGGAGCGGATGGGCCGCACCCTGGTTCATCAGGGTCCGGCCGGTGCCGGACAGCATTGCAAGCTCTGCAACCAGATCGCCATCGCCGGCACCATGCTGGGGGCGATGGAAGCCCTGGTCTATGCCCGCGGCGTAGGACTGGAGCCGATGACGGTCCTGGAATCCATCGGAGCGGGCGCGGCGGCCAGTTGGACCCTCAGCAACCTCTACCCGCGCGCAGTGCGCGGCGACCTCGGGCCGGGCTTCTATGCCGAACACTTTCTCAAGGATCTGCGGTTGGCCCTGGAGGAGGCAAGCAGCCGGGGCCTGCGGCTGCCGGGCCTGTCCCTGGCCGAGCGGCTCTACGAGCGGCTGGTGGCCCAGGGCGGTGGCCGGCTGGGCACCCAGGCCCTCATCCAGGTGCTGTCGTCGTTCCCCCCCGGGGAGGCTACCGATGAGCCGTGACCGGCTGCGGCGAGGCCTGGCCCTGCTGGAACGCCGACGCCCGCCGCGCGTGCGCGCCGGGCAGCGCCTGCCCGGGGGCATCCTGCTCAAGACCCCGGAGGAGATCGCCATGCTCCGCGAATCGGGCCGCCTGGTCGCCCAGCTCTTCGAGCTGCTGGGTCAGGCCGTCCGGCCGGGCGCGGTGCTCCGGGATCTGGACCGGATGGTGGAGGAGGAGATCCGCCGTCGGGGTGCGCTGACCCTGTACAAGGGCTACCGCGGTCAGCCGCCCACGCAGCCACCCTTCCCCGGCGTGATCTGCGCCTCGGTCAACGAGGAGATCTGCCACGGCATCCCGGACGAGCGACGGCTGGAGGAAGGCGACATCGTGGGCATCGACATCGGCCTGCGCTACCAGGGCTGGTGTGGCGACGCTTGTGTCACCTACGCGGTGGGCCAGGTGTCCGCCGAGGCCGCCCGCCTGCTGCAGGTGGCCGAGGAATGCCTGTGGAAGGGCATCGCCGCCGCCCGGCCGGGGCGACCGCTGCGCGAGTTGGGCGCAGCCATCCAGGAACATGCCGAAACCCACGGCTACTCGGTGGTCACGGCCTGGGGGGGCCACGGCCTGGGGCGCAGCCTGCACGAGCCGCCCTCCGTGCCGCATACGGGCGAGGATTCCAACCTGGGCCGGATCCAGCTCCGCGAAGGCATGGTCTTCACCATCGAGCCGATGATCAACGCCGGTATTCCGGATTGCGAGATGCTGTCGGACGGCTGGACGGTCGTCACCCCCGACGGCCGGCTCTCGGCGCAGTTCGAGCATACGGTGGCGATCACGGCGGACGGGGTGCAGGTGCTGTCGGCGCTGTAGACCGCGACAAGACCAGGACCTTCGGCTCGAGCCGCGTGTCGTTCGGCGCGTCGACCTCAGTCCCCCATCAACCCCGCCATCACCGCTCGCGCCGCCGCCACCGTTTCTTCGATGTCCGCGTCCCCGTGGGCCAGGCTCACAAAGCCTGCCTCGAACTGGCTGGGCGCCAGGTAGACGCCTTGGGCGATCATGCCCCAGAACCAGCGGGCGAAGCGCGCGGTGTCGGAGCGCCTGGCGCTCTGGTAGTCGATCACCGGACCGGTTTGGAAGAAATAGCCGAACATCGAGCCCACGTGGCCGGCGACCAGGGGGATACCGGCTTCGGTCGCGGCAAGGCGCAGGCCCGCCACCAGGTTGGCCGTGCGCTCCTCCAGGATCTCGTAGACCGAAGGGTCGCGCAGCAGCTCCAACTGGGCGATGCCCGCGGCCATCGCCAAGGGGTTGCCGGAGAGGGTGCCCGCCTGGTAGACCGAGCCGGCCGGCGCCACCCGGTCCATGACGGCGGCCCGACCGCCGTAGGCGCCTACCGGCAGGCCGCCGCCGATGATCTTGCCCAGGGTGACCAGGTCCGGGCGAAGGCCGAAGCGCGCGGTGGCACCGCCCCAGGCAACGCGGAAGCCGGTCATCACCTCATCCAGGATCAGAAGGGCTCCGTGCCGATCGCAGAGCGACCGCAGGCCGGACAGGTAGTCGGCCAGCGGTTCTACCAGGCCCATGTTGCCCACCACGGGTTCGACGATCACCGCGGCGATGCCCTCGGGATGGGCGGTGAAGGCCGCCGCCGCCGCCTCCAGATCGTTGAAGGGCACCGTCAGGGTGTCCGCGGCGACCGCGGCCGGCACGCCGGGCGAGTCCGGAAGGCCCAGGGTGGCCACGCCCGAACCAGCGGCGACCAGGAAGCTGTCGGCGTGGCCGTGGTAGCAGCCCTCGAATTTCAGGAGCAGGTTCCGCCCTGTGTGGGCCCGCGCCACGCGCAGGGCGCTCATGGTGGCCTCCGTGCCCGAATTGACGAAGCGCAGCCGCTCCAGGGCGGGCATGGCCTCCTGGATCAGCTCCGCCAAGCGGGACTCCAGGGCCGTGGGCGCTCCGAAGCTGGTGCCCCGCGCCGCCTGCTCCTGCACCGCCCGGACCACTGCCGGATGGGTATGTCCCAGGACCATCGGACCCCAGGAGCCGACGTAGTCGATGTAGCTGTTGCCGTCGGCGTCCCAAAGCCGCGCGCCCGCGGCGCGGTCGATGAAGAGCGGTGTCCCGCCCACCGCGCGGAAGGCCCGCACCGGGCTGGAGACCCCACCCGGCATCAGCTGCCGCGCGCGATCGAAGAGCGCCTGGGACCGTTCATGAGAGAGCATGGCGAAGACCTTGGAGAGGGCTATAGGATCGATGTGACCCATAGGACGAATGGGACCGATGGGACCGGCAACTCCGATCGGCCGCAGGCCCCGATCGCTAGCCCGAGGATGGTACCACCGCTGCCGCCGAGTCGCCCTCCAGGGCGGCGCTGATCTCCCGGCGGACCCAGGGATCGGGTTCGCGGGGCAAGGCCGCGTCCAGGGCTACCCGCGCCGCGACCTCTGTGACGCGCCCCAGGGCCCAGGCCGCATGGCCGCGTATCAGGGGCTGCTCATCGGCAAGAGCCTTGCGCAGGGCGGGCAGAGCCCGGGGGGAACCCCAGTTGCCCAGGGCCACGCAGACATTGCGCAGCAGGCCCCGCCGGCGGGTGCGGGCCACGGCGCTGCCGCCGAAACGGGCCGCGAAGCCCGCCTCGTCCAGGGCGATGAGGTCCAACAGGGGCGGGGCCACGCGGTTCGGATCGGGGGTTAGGTCCGGGTCGTCGCTGGGGCGGGCGAAACGTTGGTTGTAGGGGCAGACCTCGTTGCAGATGTCGCAGCCGAAAACGCGGTTGCCGATGAGCGGGCGCAGCGCGCTGGGCATCGGCCCCTTCAACTCGATGGTCAGGGTGCTGATGCAGCGCCGTGCGTCCAACACGTAGGGCGCCGGGAAGGCGTCGGTGGGGCAGGCGGTCAGGCAGCGGGTGCAGCGGCCGCAGGTGCCCGCGCGGTCCGGCTCATCGGGCGGCAGCTCCAGGTCCAGGAGGATCTCCCCCAGGAAGAGCCAACTGCCCCAGCGGGGATGGATGAGCATGCTGTTGCGGCCGATGAAGCCCAGGCCGGCGCGCTCGGCCAGATCCCGTTCCAGCACCGGCCCGGTGTCCACATAGACACGGGCGCCTACGGCGCGCCCCAGGTCCTCCGTTAGCTGGGCGCGGAGCCGCTCCAGCCGGGCGGTCAGCACCTGATGGTAGTCGGCGCCCCAGGCATAGCTGGCGAAGAGGCCGCGCGAGGGGTCGTCTGCCAGCTCGGGCGGCAGGTGGCCGGTGAAGTAGTTCTTGCCCACCGCCAGGACCGAGCGCACCGGCGGCAGAATCGCGGAGGGGTCCAAGGCGCGGGCCACGCGGTCCGGTCGGGCCATGTAGGCCATCGGCTCGTGGAGGCCGGCCGCGAGCCAGGTCTGGTAGGCGGCGGCGGCGACGGGGCTGGGCTCAGGCGCGGCGATGCCCGCCAGCTCGAAGCCCAGGGCCCGGGCCTGCCGCTTGATCTGCTCCGCCAGTTGCGGGGTTGGGGTCATGGCATTCATTATGGACCCGGAAGGAAACCGGCGTCGCTCTCTCCTGCGGGGCAATGGTGGCGGGACTGCGCAATCCTTCCCGCCGCGGCCGCCCGCCCTGTATCATCCACGGCCATGCCCCCCCATCCTCCCGCCGATCTCACCCTCGCCGCGCGCCTCCGCCGCGGCCTCGCCGCCGGCCCCGTCGGCGCGCGCCTCGCGGTCCTGGCCGCCTTGCTCCTGGCCTTGCTCCTGCGTACCTGGCGCTTGGATCACCTCAGCCTCTGGCAAGATGAAGGCCTGTCCTTCTACCGCGCCTCCCTGGGCCTTCGGGAGCTCTTGGGAGGGCGCATCCCCTTGGGTGAGCTCATCACCCGGGATGTCCACCCGCCCTTCTACTTCCTGTTGTTGGGCGGCTGGCTGCGCTTGCTGGGCCTGGGCCTCAGCTCCACCTGGGGCGCCAAGGTCCTGTCCCTGCTTGTCTCCCTGCCCAGCATTCCGCTCGTCTGGGCCTTGGGCCGGCGGCTGCTGGGCCGCCGCAACGGGGCGCCAGCGTTGGCGGCGTGGCTGGGCGCCATTTCCCCCGCATGGCTCTGGTACAGCCAGGAAGTGCGCAGCTACAGCTTGCTGATCACCCTGGGGCTCACCGCCGCCTATGGCCTGGCGCGCATGCTGACGCCGCAAAGCGCGGCAGCGGCCCCAGATCCACTGTCCGCCGACCTCGTCCGCCGGGCCGACCCGTCGACCGCCGCCCGCGGCCCCTGGCCGGCGGTCATCGCGGTCGCGACAGGGCTCATGCTCTGGACGCATTACCTCAGCTTCCTGCTCGCCGCCGCCCTGGCTCTGGCCGCCGGAACGATCCTGGTGCTGCGCCGCCGGGGGACGAAGGCGGCTGCAGGCCCAGCGATCAGCGCCGGCCCCCCGCCGGAGACGGCCCCGCGAATTTGGGCCTTCTGGCCCCTGCTTCTCGCGGTCCTCGTCGCCCTTCCCCTCCTGCCCTATGCCGTCTGGCGTCTGGGCCTGGGGGCGGAGCGGCATCAGCATTTCGTGCCGCTGCCGGTCATGCTACAGGACATCGTCTTCGGTTTCGGGCTGGGCCGAACGGTGGACCAGGGCCTGTGGCCCATCCGGCTGCTGGACGCCGGCTTCGCCGCCGCCCTGGTCCTGGGCTTGGCCCAGCTCTGGCGTCGGCGCCGGGCGGCGGCCCTCTTCCTGAGCGCCTACCTCCTGGGTCCGGTGCTGCTGCTCTTCGCCATCACCACCGTCAAGCCCGTGTACCTGGGCCTGCAGCATATCCTGATGGTCTCGCCGGCCTTCTACCTGCTGGTGGCGGCCGGCCTGGAGGGCGCGAGGGCCACCGCGTCTTCACCGCGCTGGCGGCGAGCCCTGCCCCCGGCGGCCCTGGCCGTCCTCCTGGCGGGGATGCTCTACGCCGACCGCAATGTCTACGCCGATCCCGCTTTTGGCAAGGACGACCATCGCGCTGTGGCGGACTACGTACGCGAGCGTGCCGCTCCCGGCGATCAAGTGGCGGTGACCGACCCGGTCCTGCAGATCCTCTACCGCGTGCTCCTGCCGGAGCTGCCGGTGCGCACGCTGCCCCCGCTCCTGCCCAGCGGCGCCGCCGACGACCGGCCCCCGGGCGACCTGCTGCGTCCGGTGCTGGCCGAACTGGGCGGGGCCAAGGGTCGCCTGTGGTTCGTGGACGCGGCCGATGACCTGTCGGCATGGCTGTCCCGGCAGGCCCTGCACGTGGATCGTCGCGTCTTCCCGGCGCGCTCCATCGCCCTGGACCTGGATGCCTGGGAGGCGGACCCCAACCTGCGCGGCGACCAGGCGCCCGCGCGCCGCGACACCGTGGATCTGGGGCCTTTGACGCTCCTGGGCTGGTCCTGGGCTGGAGAGCCCGCGTCGCCGCCAGCCGGCCGGATCGCTCGCCTGGGAATGGTCTGGCTGGTGCCGCCCGAAGGCGTGGCGGGCGATCTCAAGGTGGCCTTGACCTTGCGCGGCCCGGACGGCGCCGTCTACGGCACAGGGGATCACGAGCCCTTTCAGGGACTGAGGCCTACCCGCTCCTGGCCCGCCGGAGAGACCGTCTACGCCCCGCAGGAGCTGGATGTCGGCAGTGGCACACCCCCGGGCGACTACCGCTTGTCGGCTCGGGTCTACGATCCGGCTACGGGAGAGGCCTGGCCGCGCGAAGGGCCGGCCGAGCTGGGCGCCCTGCGTGTCGGCCGGCCGGTCCGACCGCTCAGCATCGCCGCGCTCAGCCTCGACGCCTCGCCAAGGCGCCTCCTGGCCCGCGGACCGGCGATGGACCTGGTGGCCTGGGAGTCGACGGATGCTCCTGACGGCGGCTTCCAGGGCGGAGGCCGCCTCGAGCTGGCCGCCTGGTTGCGCTACCGCGGTCCCGTCGACGGGCCCTGCCCGCGGCTCGGGGCCGAATGGGCCGACGCGCGGGGGCGTCTACAGTCCGGGGCGGCGGTCGAAGCCTTTGGCTGCCACAACCGAGCTCGGGGCGACCTGCACCGCCTCCCGCTTACGATCGATCTTCCGGTGACCGCTGGTCGCTACAGCCTGCGGCTGCGGCTGCTGGACGCCCAAGGCCGGCCCCGGCATTGGCGCCGCGGATGGCCCCTGGCCTGGCTTCCCGTGCGCGCGGCCTGGCTGCGGGAGATCACCGTCCAAGAGCCGCCTCGCCGGACGGAGATACCGGTCGCCGCCCAGCTGGTGGATGGCGTCGTCGGCGAGGACCAGGCCGCCCTGGTGGCCTGGGACGGTGCGGCGGACGGTTCCACGATCCGGGTCGGCGAGGCCATGGACCTCACCCTCTACTGGCGCGGGGGCCGGGCGCCCCGGCCGGCGTGGAACGTGACCGTGCAACTCCTGCCCCTGGCCGACGCGGCCACGGGCGGCGTGGATGACCCGACGGGCCCGCCGGTGGCCCAGCACGACGGACCGCCCGCCGGCGGCAGCCGGTCGGCCAAGGGCTGGCGGGTGGACGAGGTGGTCGGCGATGCCCATCGGCTGTCCCTGCCGCCGGACCTGCCGTCCGGCCGCTACCTGCTGATCGCCGCCGTCTACGATCCGGCGGTCCCGAACGCGCCGCGCCCCTTGTTCCGGCAGGATGGCGCGATTCGAGACCACATCCGCCTGGCGCGACTGAGGGTGCTGCCGGCTCCCTCGGCCGCCGCCACCGTCGAGGAACAGCGCCCATGACCGGAATCTTCATCGTCGGGCTGGTCATGGGCATCGGGATCTTCGTAGTTCGCCACCTGCCGCCGCCACTGATCACCGATCCCATGGATCAGCTCTCCTTGGCTGTGGCCGGTGGGTTGACCGCGCTCTCCCTGGCCGTGCTCGCAGCCGTCCTGCCCCGGGCCTGGTCCCTTCCCCTGGTCCTGCTCTTCGCCCTCACCCTGCCCTACCTGCTCTTTCGCTCCTGGCTCCGCCGCCTGACGACAGTCGGCCCGGCCACCGCCGCGGCTCCGCCGCCCACCCGCTTCCGCCGGCCCGGGGCGACGGCGGCGGTCCTCCTTGCCTGCATCCTCCTGTCCGGCTGGCATCGCCTGCGCCATCTGGGCTACAGCGAATTCCAAGGCGACGAGGCCCGGGCGATGCTCATGGCGAGCCACCTGATGGCCCAGCGCGACGCGGGCATCCTGCTGCTGCACAAGAAGGGCCCGCTGGAGGTCCTCCTGCCGGCGGCCGGCCTCAAGCTCGGCGACCTCTCCGAGGGCACGGCCCGCCTGCCCTTCGCCTTGGCATCCCTGGCTTCCCTTGCCGCGCTCTACGCCCTGGGCAAGCGCCTCCGGGGGCCGCGGGCGGCTGCCATCACCGTGGCCCTGGCGGCGTTGGACGGCTACCTGATCGCCTTCGGTCGCATCGTGCAGTACCAGAGTCTGGTGCTGCTCTTCGGCGTCGCGGCCGTGGGCTGCGCCTGGCGCTGGTCGCGGCGGGATCTGGACGGTCCGTCGGGCGCGGACGGCAGCGCGGGCCGCGCGGCGGGCGGGGACTGGGAGCTGCTGCTGTCCGCCGGCCTCATCGGCCTGGGCACCTGGGGGCATTACGAGGCCGTCCTGGCCTTGCCGCCGGTGCTGTTGCTGGCCTGGGAGCGCGCGCGGCGGGAGGCCTCGTCGGCCGGAGGCGCGCTGCGCCGGCTCCTGCCGCCGGCGCTGACCTTGACCATGGTGGTCGCCGCGTTCTATCTGCCTTTCGTCCGCCATCCGCACTTCCAGGAGACCTGGCGCTACATCGCGGAGCGCCGGGTGGGCGGCAGCTCGCCCTACAACATGCTGGGGGATTACTTCCAGCGCGCCTCCTTCTACAACGCCAGCTACTACGTGCTGCTCATCGCCGGCGTCGCCGTGGTCGTCATCCCCAGCGTGTTCTTCGTGACCCACGCGCTCGCCACCTCGCTGGCGATCCGCCGCCCCATGGCCGACCTGCTCGCCGGCGGCACCATGATCTGCGGCGCCTCGGCGATCAACACGATCGCCCCG
>JBGAUA010000099.1:0-13384 GCA_044228875.1 Anaerolineae bacterium | reverse complement strand
ACCTCGCCCACCGCCTCGCCCACCGCCATGGCCGCGAAGGGCTCGCCATAGACCACCAGCGCGTCGCTGCGAAACTTCGCCTTGTTGACGTAGTACAGCCCCGCCGGAACGATCTTGAGATCCGCGAGCCCGGTCCCGAGGGCGATGCGGGCCGCCCCCGTCTTCAGCGGCTTCAGGTGCGGCTCGCTGTGCGAGGTCCCCTCCGGGAAGATCGCCACCGTCTGCCCCCGCTGCAGCAGCTCGCGCGCCCGCCGGAAGGTCGCCTGATTGTCGACCGCCCCGCCCTCGTCCTGCTCGCCGCCCTCCTGGCTGTCGGCCTGGCCTGGGCGTTCCTGCGCGCGCGGCGGACGGCGACGGAGCCCGCGCGGCCGGCGGACGCCACGCCGGTGGCGGTCGACGGCGCGGCGGCCTACCCGGAGCCGGCGGGGCGCGAGGACCCCTACCCGGCGGCCGACGGCGCGGCGGCCGACCCCATCGCGGACATGCCCCTGACCGGCGGCCTGCCCGACAGCGGGCCGGCGCCCATCGACCCCGCGCCCGATGGGCGGGCGGCGGGCGTCTTCGACCTGCTGGATGCCCCGCTCCCGGCCCGCGACCCGGCAAAGCTGGCGCGGGAGTTGGGCCGGCTGGACGGCGCCGCGCCTTCGCCCACGCCGGCGGCTCTGCGCGAAGGATCCACGGCGCGCTTCTGGCTGCATGACATCAACAGCAGCGAGTACCTGCAGGTGGAGGCGCGGCTGCTGGTGGTGGCGGCCCATGCCTACGGCTGGCTGCAGGCCGACCAGGCCGCCGACGAGGCCGCCCTGCGCGCAGGGGTCGAGGCTTTTTCCGACCGCGTCTACCCCGCGCTGCGCGCCGTCTACGGCCCGGAGGCATCGCCGGGCATCGACGGCGACGCGCGGGTGCACATCCTGCACCACCAGCCCATCGAGGGGGTGGCCGGCTATTTCTACAGCGTCGACGAGCAGCCGCCGGCCATCGACGCGCACAGCAACGCCCGGGAGATGTTCTACATCAACCTCAGCGCCTTCAGCCCCGGCTCGCCGGATTACCTGGCCCTCCTGGCCCACGAATTCCAGCACATGATCCACTGGAGCCATGACCCCAGCGAATCGGTGTGGGTCAACGAGGGCCTCTCCGAGCTGGCGCCGCATCTGGCCGGCCTGGGCGTGCAGACGGGGCGGCTCTTCATGAGCCGACCGGACACGCCGCTGCGGGAATGGACCAGCGAACCCGGCGCCAACGGCGAGCATTACGCCGCGGCCTTCACCCTGATGGCCTACCTGCGCCGGCGCTACGGCGACGCCTTCCTGGGCCGCCTGGTGGCCCAGGAGGCCAACGGCGCGCGGGCCATCGCCGCGGCGGCGGCCGAGCTGGACCCCGCGAGGCCGCGCTTCGAGGACCTCTTCCTGGACTGGGCGGTGGCCAACCTGCTGCCGGAGGACCTGGCGGGGCGCCTGCCGCCGCGCTACCTCCAGGACGCCGCGGTGGACCTGCGCGTGGACCCCGAGGCCCTGCCCACCCTACCGGCGCAGGCCGATGTGAGCCCCTACGGTACGGATTACTGGGACCTGACGGCCCAGGTGCGCCGCGGCGAGCTGGACCTGCGCTTCCAGGGCGACAGCCAGGTGCCGCTGCTGGCCGACGCCGAGGCTCAGACGGGCTCGGTCTGGTGGTCCGGCCGTGACGAGAACATGGCCGGCGGATTGCGCCTGGACCTGGCGCAGGCGCCGGTGACCGGGGCCCGCCTGGAGGGCCGGCTCTGGTACCAGCTGGAGGAAGGCTGGGATTACGCCTACCTCCAGGCCTCCACCGACGGTGGCCGGCGCTGGCGCAACCTGGCCATCGCGGGCGGCCGCGCGGAGGACCCCAACGGCAACAACCTGGGCCATGGCCTCACCGGCCAGAGCGCCGGCTGGGAGGACTGGCAGCTGGATTTGAGCCCCTTCGCCGGCCAGGACCTGGCCCTGCGCTGGCTGGTGTTGACGGATGACGCCGTCAGCGAGAGCGGCATGGCCCTGGCCGATACGCGTCTGAGCCTGCCGGCAACGGGCGGCGGCACCGACCGCCTGGTCCCCCTGGCGCCGGACGACCCCGCCTGGCAGGCCGACGGCTGGGAGCGCGTGCCCCTCCTCCTCCCCCAGCGCTGGGGGCTGCAGCTGGTGGCGCGCAGCCACAAGGCCCTGGCGGTGCGGCGCTTCGCGGCGGACGCGGCCGGAGCGGCCCACCTGCGGCTTACGGACATCCCCGACGACGCCACCGTGACCCTGCTGGTCAGCGCCCTGACGCCGGGCACGCGGACGGCGGCGGGCTATGCGCTGACGGAAGGCAAGTAGGGGCGAGACCGCCGGGCGTTTGGACGCGCCGCTACGGCGACGGCACGACCCGGCTGGCTCGCCCTCGGTTCACCTTGACCCAGGGCTCAATCCAACGCATCGGCGGCAAACGGAACCAAGCGGGATCCAAGGATGCGTCGGTCGCGCGTGAGCAGGGGGACGCCGTGGACCACGCTGGTGGCCGCGATCAGTTCATCGGCGGGATCGCTTCTGAAGTCCAGCTGGGTAGACTTCAGACAGACCGCCAAGTCCAGAGGCCATACCTCGATGCTGGACAGGAGACGGCGCACGGTCACGGACTCCACGTCGAACTGAATCCGGCCCAACTGGGTCAGCTTGGCCAGTTCCCAGAGCACGATGGCCGAGATGCCCCAGCGATGGCTGGACAGGAGCTGGCGCTCGCGTTCGGTAAGCTGGTCGGCTAGCGCGAAGACGAGAATGTGGGTGTCAAGATTCAGCAAGGCTGTCCCAACTGAGGCCGGTGCTCAGAATGTCGCCCCGCACTTCGATCTGGCCGGCGAGGCTGCCGATGAGGTCGGCGCAGGAGCGTTCGACTGGCACGACACGGGCGATCGGCTTGCCGTGCCGGGTGATCAGCAGGCCCTCTCGATCCAAGTGATCCAGAAGGGATAGGCAATGCGATTTGAACTGGGCGATGGCGATGGTCTTCATGCCCTTCATCTTAGCAATGGTCAGAACTATCGACCAGTTCCGTCGCGGTATCCGACCTTCGCCTTTCCGCTTGCCTCCCGCCCCCCACCTGCATACAATCGCGATCTCGATGATCGAGACAGCGCGCCGGCCCCGGGCCGGCATCGCGGCCGGTGGCCGCGCAGCAGCAGCAAGCAGCCAGGGCACTTGGGTCCCTGGCTTTTTTGTGCCCCGGGACGGAGCCCGCCGCGCACCCGGCGGAGGCTCGGGCCGGGGCGAGGAGGAGCGATGAGCCTGCATCGGCTTCCGGGCCTGGTGGACGTGCACGTCCACCTGCGCATCCCCGGCGGCGAGCACAAGGAGACCCTGCGCTCGGGCACGGCGGCGGCCCTGGCCGGCGGGGTGACCACGGTCTTGGCCATGCCCAACACCAACCCGCCCACCACCGACGGCCCGCGTCTGGCGGCGGCTCGCGCGGCCCATGCCGACGCGCTCTGCGACGTGGGCCTGTTCCTGGGGGCCACCGAGGACAACGCCGCGGCCTGCGCCGCGGCCGCCGATGCCGCCTGCGGCCTCAAGGTCTACGTCAACGAGACCTTCGGCCCGCTGCGCATCGACGACCTGGGCGTGCTGGCGACGCATTTCGCGGCCTGGCCGCGGGGCAAGCCCATCGTGCTGCATGCCGAGGAGATGGCGGCGGCGGCGGCCATCGGGCTGGGGGCGGCGCATGGGCAGCAAGTGCACATCGCCCATGTCAGCCGCAAGGAGGAGATCGAGCTCATCGCCCGGGCCAAGGCCGCCGGAATGGCCGTCAGCTGCGAGGTCGCCCCGCACCACCTTTTCCTGGACGAGCGCGACCTCCCCCGCCTGGGTCCCTGGGGCCTGATGCGCCCGCCGCTGGCGCGGCCGATCGACCGCGAGGCGCTGTGGGCGCACATGGACATCATCGACTGCATCGCCACGGACCACGCCCCGCATGCGCGCGCCGAGAAGCTGAGCGACAAGCCCCCGCCCGGCGTGCCGGGCCTGGAGGCAACCCTGCCCCTGATGCTGACGGCGGTGGCCGAGGGCCGCCTGAGTCTGGCGCGGCTGGTGGAGCTGACGAGCACGACGCCGGCCCGGCTCTTCGGCATCGATACCGGCGCCGGGAGCACGGATGCTGGGAGCACCGGATCCGAGAGCGCCGTGGAGGTGGAGCTGGGCGAGGCCTGGACCCTGCCGGAGCATGGCTGGCAGACCCTGCACGACTGGTCCCCCTTCGCCGGCATGACCGTGCTGGGCCGGGTGCGGCGCACCTTCCTGCGCGGCAAGCTGGTCTATGAGGACGGCAGGGTGCTGGCGCAGGCGGGGGACGGGCGGGTGCTGTTTGGCGACCGCTGAATCCATACCAAGGAGCGATGGACGCATGACGACGATGCTGGCCCCCCTCAACCTCGCCGGGCAGGACATCCTCTCCGTGCGGCAGTTCGACCGCGGCAACCTGGAGCCGATCTTCGCCTTGACGGAGCGCATGCGGGAGATCGTGCGCGAGGACGGCGGCACCGACCTCTTGGCCCGCCGGGTGCTCGCCGCCCTCTTCTTCGAGCCCTCCACGCGCACCTCGGCCAGCTTCATCGCCGCCATGGAGCGCCTGGGCGGCTCGGTGATCCCCATCACCCAGGGGGTGCAGTTCTCCTCGGTGTCCAAGGGCGAGAGCCTGCCGGACACCATCCGCACCCTCGAGCAGTACGCTGACGCCATCGTCCTGCGCCATCCGGTCATCGGCAGCGCCAAGGAGGCTGCGGACGCGGCGGAGGTGCCGATCATCAACGCCGGCGACGGGGCGGGCGAGCATCCGACGCAGGCGCTCTTGGACCTCTTCACCATCCGCGACGAGCTGGGCAAGCTGGACGGCCTGCACGTGGCCATGGTGGGCGACCTGCGCTTCGGGCGCACGGTGCACAGCCTGACGCAGCTCCTGGCGGAGTACAAGGTGAAGCTGAGCTTCGTCTCGCCGGAGATCCTGCGCCTGCCCTTGGACCTGATGAACGAGGTCCGCGGCCGGGGACTGGACGTGCAGGAGACCTACAACGTGGCCGACGTCATCGGCGAGGTGGACGTGCTGTACGTGACCCGGGTGCAGAAGGAGCGCTTCTCGGACCTGGCGCAGTATGAAGAGGTGAAGGGCTACTACGTGATCGACGAGGCGATCATGGCGGCCGCCCGGCGCGACATGATCGTGCTGCATCCGCTGCCGCGGGTGGGCGAGATCGACCCGCGGGTGGACAAGGACCCCCGCGCAGCCTACTTCCGCCAGGTGCAGAACGGGATGTTCCTGCGCATGGCGTTGCTCGCGGGGGTGATGGGGAAGGCTTAGGCCAGACATATCGCCGGTGGTTGATCATCCCCGGCGGCCGATACATCTCGGGCGGCCGATACATCGTCGGTGGCCGACACATCCCCGGCGGTTGAAACCGCGGCTCTGCAGACGAAGCCCGCCTGCGCGGGCTGGAGACCCACCAGCGATCAGCGAAAGGAAGTCGAGCAGCCGATGAACGACGCCCCCCTGCCTTTCAACCGCCGCCTGGATGAAGCGATGGAGAAGACGGGCTCCCTGCTCTGCGTGGGCCTGGACCCGCGCGTGGATCGGCTGGAGGAGCCGGTGGAGGATTTCTGCCGCCGGATCATCGACGCCACCTGGGAGGCGGCGGTGGCCTTCAAGCCCAACGCGGCCTTCTTCGAGGCCCTGGGCCTGGACGGCCACCAGCGCCTGGCCACGGTGCTGGGCCATTGCCCGCCGGGGCGGATCATGGTTCTGGACGCCAAGCGCGGCGACATCGGCTCCACGGCGGAGGCCTATGCCCGCGCGGCCTTCGGGGTGCTGGGCGCCGACGCGCTGACGGTGAGCCCCTACCTGGGCGGCGATTCGGTGGCGCCCTTCCTGGCCGACCCGGCCCACGGCGCCTTCCTGCTCTGCCATACCTCCAATCCGGGCGCCGCGGACCTGCAGCATCTGGAGATCGAGGGCCGCCCTCTCTACCTGCACGTGGCCGCCCTGGCCCGCGGCTGGAACACGCAGGGCAACCTGGGCCTGGTCGTGGGCGCCACCTACCCGGAGGCCCTGGAGCGGGTGCGCGCCGCGGCCCCGGAGCTGCCCTTCCTGGTGCCGGGCATCGGCGCCCAGGGCGGCGACCTGGAGGCGGCGCTGCGCGCGGGTCTGGACGCCCAGGGCCGCGGCCTGCTCATCAGCAGCTCGCGGGAGATCATCTTCGCCGCCGACCCGCGCGCCGCGGCCCTGCGCACGCGGGACGCGATCGACCGGGCGCGGGGCTGACACGGGTTCGCTGCGCCAGGCAATTGCGGGAGGTTCTGCATGCATTCCGTAGGGGCGGGACCGCCGGGCGTGTGGACACGCCGTCACCAGCATCCCTTCGACCCGGCTGGCTCGCCCTGGGTTCACGTTAGACGAGGGCGAGCCAGCCGGGTCGCACCATCACGGTAGCGGCGCATCCAAACGCCCGGCGGTCCCGCCCCTACGGTTTCACCTGCCCTCCACCCTTCAACCCGATCTCGTGACCAGGAGTCCCCGCCATGCACCCTCCCATCGCCTTCCTGGACCCGCTGAGCCCCGCGCCCGTCCCGGCATCGGCCGCCGCCGCCCGCCGGGACGCCCCCGCCGGCGCCGCGACCGACGCCCTGCCCGGCGGCCAGCCCACCGCCGCCCCCAGCCCAGCGCAGATCGCGCAGGCCCTGGATGCCCTGGGCGCGGTGAAGTTCGGTAGCTTCACGCTCAAGAGCGGGGCGAGTTCGCCGGTGTACATCGACCTGCGGATGCTGGCCGGCGACCCGGTGCTCCTGGCGCAGGTGGCGAGGGCCTATGGCACGATCCTGGACGGCCTGAGCTTCGACCGCCTGGCGGCGATCCCCCTGGCGGGGCTGCCGATCGGCACGGCGGTGGCCCTGGAAACGGGCCGCCCGATGGTCTACCCGCGCCCGACGGTGAAGCAGCACGGCACGGGGCAGAGCGTGGAAGGCCCCTTCGCCGCGGGCGAGACGGTGGTGGTGATCGACGACCTGATCTCCAGCGGCCTGTCGAAGCGCGAGGCGATCGCCCCCTTGGAGGCGGCGGGCCTGAAGGTGCGCGACGTGGTGGTGCTGATCGACCGCCAGGGCGGCGGCGCGGCGGACCTGGCGGCGGCGGGCTACCGCCTGCACGCGGTGCTGACGCTGACGGAGATCGTGGGCTTATGGGATGAATGGGACCTATGGATCGCTGCATGGCACCACTCCTCCTGTAGATCCTCTGGATCCCGCTCGTCCAATAGGTCCCATTCGTCCCATAGGTCCCATAAGCCCTCACCGCCCCCAGTGCTAGCCCCGGACCCTCGCCCCCCCATGCTACAATCCGCCCCCTGCCTTCACCACCTCTTCCCCAGGAGCCTTGAACCATGCCCCTTCTCACCATCGAAGGCCACGGGACGGTCACCGTGGCGGCCGGCACACGGCTGGTCTGCGCCATCGAGGATGCGGGGGTGGACATCCTGCATCGCTGCGGAGGAAACGCGCGCTGCACCACCTGCCGGGTGGACTTCCTGGACGGCGAGCCGGACCAGATGACGCAGGCGGAGGCGGACAAGCTGGAGAGCAAGGGCGAGCTGGGCCAGTACCGACTGTCCTGCCAATGCCTGGTGCTGGAGGACATGCACGTGCAGCCGCTGATGCGCCTGACGGGCAGCGGTCTGGACGACGCGGGCCCGCGGCCGGAGGACGACATCACCCCGGAGCCGGTGTGGCTGGACGAGGTCTGAGCGGGGCGCGGGGGTGGCGATGATGCCGCCGGCGGCCGGGGCCGACATCTCCCCGGAGCGTTTCCGGGCGACGGCGGCGGCGATCCTGAAGCAGATGTCGGCGGTGATCGTGGGCCAGGACGACACCCTGCGCGCGGTGCTGATCACCCTGCTGGCGGGGGGCAACGCCCTCTTGGAGGGGGTGCCGGGGCTGGGCAAGACGCTCATCGTGCGCACCTTGGCGGAGGCGATCGACGCGAGCTTCAGCCGCATCCAGTTCACCCCGGACCTGATGCCGGCGGACATCGTGGGCACGATGGTCATCGCCGAGGCCGAAGGCGGCGCCCGCGGCTGGCGCTTCGATCCGGGGCCGATCTTCAGCAACCTGGTGCTGGCGGACGAGATCAACCGCGCCACCCCCAAGACGCAGAGCGCGCTCTTGGAGGCGATGCAGGAGCGCTCGGTGACGGTGGGGCGCCAGACGCATCGGCTGGCGGAGCCCTTCCTGGTGCTGGCGACGCAGAACCCGTTGGAGTCGGAGGGCACCTACCCGCTGCCGGACGCGCAGCTGGACCGCTTCCTGTTCAAGCTGATCCTGCCCTTCCCGAGCCTGGCGGAACTGGTGGCGATCTCGGACCGCACGACGGCGGGCGAGCCGCCGCGGGCGCGTAAGGTGGCGACGGGGGAGGACATCCTGGCGATGCAGCGCCTGGCCCGCGAGGTGCCGATCGCCCCGCATGTGACGGAGGCGGCGGCGCGGCTGGTGCTGCTGAGCCATCCGGACACGCGGGATGCCCCCGACCTGGTGCGCCGCACCGTGGCGGCGGGGGCGAGCCCGCGTGCGGTGCAGGGGCTGGTGCTGGCGGGGAAGATCCGCGCCCTCCTGGACGGGCGCTTCAACGTGGCGGTGGAAGACCTGGCGGACCTGGCGGCCCCTGTGCTGCGCCACCGACTGCTCTTGAACTTCGAGGCGCAGGTGGAAGGGCTGAAGCCGGACGCGGTGGTGGCGGCGGTCGTCGCGGCCGCCCTTTGAGGAGGGGCGGGAGGCGATCGGTCCGATGACCGGAACGGCGGGGGGAGCGGACGCGCAGCCGGCGGGCGATCTACCTGGGGATGCGGTGGCGGAGCCGCTGCTTCCGCCGCGCCTCTTGGCCCGTCTGGACCGTCTGGCCCTGCTGCTGCGTCAGGGCCATATGGGGCGCCTGCAGGGCCCGCGCCGCAGCCCGCGCCGCGGGGGCGGGGTGGCCTTCGCGGATTACCGGGCCTACAGCAGCGGCGACGACCCGCGGGCCATCGACTGGAAGGCCTACGCCCGCCTGGACCGGCTCTTCCTGCGGCTCTTCGAGACGGAGGAGGACACGCTGCTGCACCTGGTGCTGGACTGCAGCGGCTCGATGGGCTGGGGCCGGCCGAGCAAGCTGGACTTCGCCCGCCGCCTGGCGGCGGCCCTGGGCTACCTGGCGCTGAGCAACCACGAATGGGCGGTGGCGGGCGCCTTGGGGGAGGGTGCGGCCGAGGGGGGATGGGGCGCGGCGGGGCCGACGCGCGCGCTGCGGGGCAAGGCGGCGGCGCCGCTGCTGCTGCGCCGGCTGGCGGCCCTGCGTGCGGACGGGGGCACGGACCTGGCGTCAGGCCTGGCGCGCCACCTGGCGGCGCACCGGATGACGGGGCCGCTGCTCTTGATCTCAGACCTGCTGGACCCTCACTGGGAAGCGGCCCTGCGCCAGGTGCCGGCGGCGGGCTGCGAGCTGCGCCTGATCCACGTGCTGAGCCCGGAGGAGCTGGACCCGCAACTGGAAGGCGACTTCAGCCTGGTGGACGACGAAACGGGCGCGGTCCTGGACCTGAGCGCGGACCCGGCGAGCCTGGCGGACTACCGCGAGCGGCTGGCCCGCTGGCAGGCGGGGCTGGCGGACTGGTGCCGGGCGCGGGGAGGGCTATACGTGGCGGTGGCCTCGGACGTGGCGGTGGAGGGAGTGGTGCTGGGGCTATTGCGGGAGGCGGGGGTGGTGGGGGCGGCGGGCTGAGCTGCCCGGGTTGAGGGGACCGGTTTGAGGGGACCGGGGCCGGGAGGAACCGCGCCGATGGATCCGGACCGATGGGACCGGACCGGGGGCTGGATGGGCGTGAGGGCCGGAGCGACGAACGCTGTTTTGACTTGTCAGGAACCTTGGGTGTATACCGTGCGCACTGTCGTCGGCCACCGGGCCGATGGCGATCCGTGTCGTCGCGCACGAGGAGGGCGTTGTGGGCAAGGTCAACTGGAACCGGGTGCTGCTGGGGGGCGTGGCCGCGGGATTGGTGATGCTGGTCACGGAGATGTTCTTCTTCGGTTTCATCTTCAACGAGCAGATGACGGCAGCCCTGGCGGCGCTGGGCAAGGATTTCGAGTCGGGCGGCATGGACCAGTTCGCGTACTTCGTGGGCTACGCCCTGGTCATGGGCATCACCGCGGTATGGCTCTACGCCGCCATCCGGCCGCGCTACGGCGCCGGGACGCGGACGGCGATGGTTGCGGGGCTGGGGGTGTGGGCGCTGGTCTTCGTCTCGGGCGGGCTTGGCTATGCGGCCAACGACCTGCTCCCCATGTCGCTGATTGGCATCCTCGTCGCGGTCGGGCTGGGGGAGTCGCTGCTGGGCGCGGTGGTGGGGGCGTGGTTGTATCGGGAGTGATGGGGGGGCGGCTCAGGGAGACAGCACGGGAGAGATCCAGCTTGGCAACAGCAGTCAGGTGGGGACTGCGCCCGATATCGTGGCGCGACGTAACTGGACACGAGCATGGTGGGACGGGGCGGCATCTCGGTTCGAGTTGGTCACGAGCGCAGCGGTGTTGGACGAATTGGCCAGCGGCGATCTATTGATAAGCGCCAATCGATTGGCTTTGGTGCAAGAATTGCCGTTGGTTCCAATAGAAGCCCCCATCATCGAGATCGTAGAGACCTACATTCAACACCGGCTGATGCCCGTCGATCCTAGCGGCGATGCGTTGCATCTGGCATTGGCGTCGTATAGCAAGTGCGACTTTCTAGTGACCTGGAACTGCCGACATCTCGCCAATGCGAGCAAATTCGGGCATATTCGCCGTGTGAACACATTGCTCGGACTGTATGTTCCATCGCTTGTGACACCACTTGAGCTTATGGGAGACGACAATGAATGAGAGAATGAAAGATCCGGTGATAGACGAGATCCGGGCAGTGCGTCACCGCATCTCAGAACATGTCGGCCATGATCCGCGAAGGTTGGTGGACTACTATCTGGAACTCCAGAAGCAGTTCGAGGATCGCTTGATCAGCACTTCATTCAAACATGAGACGGAGCAGAAATCTGCCGCATAGGCGCGTCGGACTCTGGTGCAGGAAAGGTTGATGTCACCAATCACGTCGCGAAATTGTTGAGACTCGGTGCAATTGGCAATTCTGTCGAGTTCTTTGACAATAGAATCTATCCGATTGTGGTTCTCGGAAAATTCGTGGTGACCATCTCCGAGTTTCAACCCAAGAAGCCTCACCCGAGCTTTGTCCTCACCGCCTACAAGCCATCTTCAGACCTAGATCTCACGCTTTTCGAGTTGGTTGAGACCCTGATGGAGCTCGGTGGAACAGGTTCGCCGCTTGTCGGTCTTCATTCTGAGATTCGGGGCCACTTTACGCCGATTGCTTCCCGAACGTTTCACTGCCCTGTGGAAAGGCTTGGTACCGGGCTTGGTACCAACCTTGACTGACAGGGATGCCGCCAACATGCCGTTGCAGCGGTCGGTCGCCTTCGGCTCCCTCTGGACGCCCGCAGCTGAGCGGCGGCATAAAGTTCGACTGCGCAGCGAATTGGCTCGCAACACCTTCGGACGCAACGCACTCCATTGAAGGAAAGAACGAAATGAGTAATGTGTGCGCACGTTGTGGCTCGTCGAAGATCATTCCCGACGTTCAAGTGATCGACAAGGGGCCAAACGGGCATGGGGATCTGCAAGTGACTATTCTTCTGGAGCCTCACGCGTCGATCTTCAAAGGCAGGCAGTACATACCGCTTCGCGCACGAGTGTGCGGCGACTGTGGCTTTACCGAGTTGTTCGTCAAGGATCCTGAGCTGATTTGGAACGCTTGCGTGAAGTCACGCAAGGGCTTCGTTTGATAACGCAGCAGTACCGTTCGTCCGCGGAATTGATCATGGACTCACCCCCAAACGACGTCATCAGATGGGTGTGAGTGTGGCGCATCGCCCGACGCCGAAGCGTAAACAGCGTCAGTTGGCGGTGGTGGGGGGGTGGTTGTATCGGGAGTGATGGGGGGTGGCAATCGCCGGTCAGATGCCGTCCCGTGCGACCCCGCCGGGGGCAGGCTTCAAGCAACTGCCGCCGCAAACGTACTGAACAAGTCCCCAGGCAGCGCATGTTGGAGACGCCAGGTGACGGCCATGGGCTGTTCTGATTCGTGCTTCACGTAGGTGGCTGGGCCGAGGAAGTAAAAGGCGCGGTCGTCGCTGCGGAGCCGAGAGAACAAGAAGATGTGGGAACCGCGCCGGAGATGTTCTTGGTAGCGTCGTCCGGTTTCGCTGTCGGCGCGCGTGACCGACTGGCTCTCCCAGTGGATCAGGTCGCGGCTGATGGCGTAGTCGCGGTAGCGCGTGGTCGGTGAGAATTGACCGGTGGTCTTGTCGAGGGTGAAGGCGAGGAGATCCGACTGGGCTTCCTTGGCCCAGTAGATACCCGTCTGCCAAGGTGCGACCTTGGCGCCTTCGCCGATGCCGAATGCCGCGAGGATCTCGAGCCGCGTGTAGCGCGCATGCACCTGAAGCGGCACCTCTGGATGGGTGTTCAGGGATCGGGGAATATGGGTGATCCGATCGCGAAGCACGCTCAGTAGCGCGAGGAGTTCAGCACGAACTTGGGGATGCGCCCACAGCAGCGCACAGCCCTCCTCCAGGCTTGCGGACTTGGCTGCCGCCTTGTCGACGAGCTGGGCGATCAGCATCCGCAAGTAACGACGGTCCCGGACAGAACACGTGTCGGCGTCTGGTGCGGCTTCCTGAGCCAGGAACTGGGTGTACGCGTCCAGTCGTGGCCGATCGTCGACATGGAGAAGCCGACCACAGGCCCGTCGCAGCATGGCTTCCTTAGGCCCCCGCGGCAGAACGGCGATGCCGGCATCCTCGCACATGTCCGACCAGCTCCGGTTGCCGGCGTAGACATCCTCTAGCTCCAGACCGGTCGCCTCGATGTAGGCGTCAAGCGCGAAGCTGCCATCCGCCTGCGCAAGCTGTCGAAGCTCCTCGACCTTGGCTGTCCATCCGCTGGGTACAGCGCTCCGGATGTTGGCGAGAACGATCTCCTTCGCCTTGCGCTCCAGTTCCATGTGGCAACCGGCGGGTAGAAACGGAAAGCCGGTTTCGATCTGCTTGACGAGGTCGATGCGGTTGCCACCCAAGAGCGCGCGGAAACGGCGATCGAAGCGGAACTCGGTACGATGCTGACCGACGAAGTCGAGAACCGTGCAGACCGACTTGCCATGGCTAAGGCGAAGCCCCCGGCCGAGCTGCTGGAGGAACAGCGTGGGGCTGTCGGTGGGTCGAAGCAGGAGCAGGGTGTCAACCGCCGGGACGTCGATGCCCTCGTTGAAGAGGTCGACGGAGAAC
>JBGAUA010000098.1:0-13457 GCA_044228875.1 Anaerolineae bacterium | reverse complement strand
GCACGCGGCTACGACGAGGTCTGGTTCCTGGGTGACGCCATCGGCTACGGCCCGGACCCCAACGCCGCCGTCGACCGGATGCGCGCGCTGTCGCCGCGCGTCTGGCTGGCCGGCAACCATGACTGGGCGGCCCTGGGCCGCCTGGACCTCGCGCCCTTCAATCCGGAGGCCCGCCGGGCCACCGAATGGACCAGCGCCCAGCTTCGCCCGGACGTGCGCGCCTTCCTGGAGACCGCGGAGCCGCGGGTCGAGGCGCTGGAAGAAGGCCTTACCTGGGTCCACGGCAGCCCGCGGCATCCCATCTGGGAGTACATCCTGGACGCGGGCATCGCCGCCGCCGGCTTCGAGGCCTTCACGACGGACCTGTGCTTCTTCGGCCACACGCATGTGCCCATGGTCTACGCCGAAGGCCTCGACGGCGTGGAGCGCAGCCGACCGGCCGCCGACCAGCCCGTGAGCCTGGAAGCCGGCACCCGTTGGCTCATCAATCCAGGTTCCGTGGGCCAACCGCGCGACGGCGACCCGCGCGCGTCCTACGCCCTGGTGGACCTGTCGGCGCGGCGCGTGACGATCCACCGGGTCGACTATGACATCGCCGCCGTGCAGGACAAGATCCTGGCCGCCGATCTGCCACCGCGCCTGGCGGCCAGACTCAGCTTCGGCTGGTAGGTAGCGCAGCACGTGGGATGATGGAGCGTAGCCGGCTGGTATGCCGGGTGTCGAAACCTTCAATGGCCGTGAGTCCATGACACGGCCACCCGCACATGCCTCGGTGGTGCGGCACGCGCTTCCCTCGGCCGGCGGACCATCCCTCAGACCGGCAGCTCCGCGCGCACATCCGTGCCCTTGCCCGGGCTGCTGCTGATCTCCAGGCGACCGCCCAGCTGGGCCACGCGCTCGCGCATCGAGCGCAGCCCCAGGTGGCCGGGGTAGTCCTTGTCCGTGGCGAAGCCCACGCCGTCGTCCTTGATGCGCAGCCTTGCCCGCCCGCCGGCGATGCCCAGACTGACCGACACCTGCCGCGCCTGGGCATGCTTGAGGATGTTGTGCAGAGCCTCCTGGGTCACCCGGTAGAGGGTGTGCTTGAGGCCGGTGGGCAGGTCTTCGACGGTCTCGCTCAGGTCCAGCTTCACGGTCAACCCGTGGCGGGACTCCAGGGCCGCCACCTGCTTGCGAATGGCGCCGGACAGGCCCTCGGCCTCCAGGGATTCCGGCCGCAACTCGAAGAGCAGGGCCTTCATCTCCGCCAGTCCGGCCCCGGCCAGACCCAGGACGTAGTCCAGCGGTTGGGCCGCGGCCGCCGGGTCGCGGTCCAGGAGCTTGCGCGCGGTCCGCGCCCCGAGAGCGATCCCGTAGAGGGTCTGTGACACGGAGTCGTGCAACTCTCGCGCCAGCCGCTGCCGTTCTTCCAGGACGGCCCGCTCGCCGGCCTCTTCGTAGAGGCGGGCGTTTTCGATGGCGATGGCGGCATGGCTGGCCGCCGCGCTGGCCAGGGCGGCGTGCTGCTCGGTGAAGTAGCCCGGTCGGCTATGGTCCAGGCAGAGCAGGCCCACCGCGCGGTCCTGGACCAGGAGCGGCACGCCCAGCCAGGCGTGCACGTCCTTGAGCGCCGCCGCCAGACGCGGCGCGCCGCGGGTCAACCCGGCGGCCGGACCTTCGCTCGCCCACACATCGGCCAGGCGCAGCGCGCGACGCTGCTGCACCACCAGGTCGAAGAGGGCGCGCGCGGACTCCGGCACCGGCATCCCGCGCAAGCCGGTCATGGCCGCCCCACCCCGCGCGCTCAAGAACACCAGCTCTCCGTCGCGCGGCCCGCAGAGGGCCGCGCCGGTGTAGCCGATCAGCTTGGCCAACTGGTCCAGGATGCCATCCAGGAGCTCCGGCAGGGAGAGCGTGGCGGCGAAGGACTTGGCGATGTCCAGCAGGGCCGTCCGTTCGGCCACCCGCTGCTCCAGGTCCAGCTGTGCCAGGCGCAGGGCGGCCTCGACGCGATGGCGGTCGGTGGCGTCCCGCAGGGTGGCCATGACCCCCGGCCCATCCGACAGACGCACCGCTTGAAGGCTGATCTCCACCGATACGGTGGAACCGTCCCGCCGCAGGGCCTGCAGGTCACGACCTTGGCCCATGGGCCGCGGGCCGGGAGCCCGCATGAACAGGTCGCGCAGGGCCACGTGCCCATCCCGCCGGTCCGGCGGGATGAGCCCTTCCACCGTCTGGCCCCGCAAGGCATCGGTCGGCCAGCCCAGCAGCACCTCCGCCTGCCGATTGGCATAGCGGATGCGCCCCGCCTCCGAGACCACCAGCACCGCGTCCGGCACCAGCTCAAAGAGCGGCCAGGCCCCGGCATCGGAGGCGTCAAGCGGCTCCGGCGTCGCCGCGGCCTCCTTCACGCCCGGTCGCGCCACGCGGCCATCAGCCGCTCGACGACACCAGCCCCAGGCGCATCGCGTGCAAGGCGGCCTGCGTCCGGCTGGCCAGGCCCAGCTTGCTGAGGATGCTGGAGGCATGGGTCTTGACGGTCTTCTCGGAGATGATCAGCGTCTGGGCGATCTCGCGGTTGGACATCCCACGCGCGATGAGGCGCAGCACCTCGAGCTCGCGCGGCGAGAGCTGCTCAGGGCTGTCCGGAGCCCGCACCTCGCGCACCAGACGCTCCGCGGCCTGGGGCGACAGCTGCACCTGGCCGGCGGCCGCGGCCTTGATGGCCCGACACAGCTCGTCGGCCTCGGTGTCCTTGAGCAGGTAGCCGATGGCGCCGGCCCGCACCGCTTCGATGATCGACGTGTCCTCCAGCACCGAGGTGACGGCGATGACCTCCGTCTCCGGATGCGCGGCCCGGATGCGGCCGATAGCGGTCAAACCGTCCATGACCGGCATCTTGAGGTCCATCAGCACGACGTCGGGTTGCAGGCGGGCCACCTGCTCCAGGGCTTCCGCTCCGTTGGCCGCCTCGCCCACCACCTCGAGTTCCGGGTCAAGGGACAGGAACATCTTGAGGCCTTGCCGCACCACGGCGTGGTCGTCGGCCAGCAGGATGCGGATCACGGGGCGTCCGCCGCCTCGTCCTGCGGGCGTACCACCCACACCGGCAGATCCGCCTTGCGCAGGATGGCGTCGGTTACGGAGCCCAGCACCAGGCGCCGCAGCCCACCGCGCCCGTGGCTGGTGAGGAGCAGCAGGTCGGCCTGCTGCTGGCGGGCCGCGTCAAGGATGCCGCCCGCCACCCCGTCGATGCCCAGGGCTTCCTGCTGCGCCGTGACCGTCACGCCCTGCGCGCGCAGTTCCGCGGCCTTGGCCTCCAGGTAGGCCTGCGCCTCCCGCGTGGCTTCGGCCACCAGTTCGGGCACCCAGTCCAAGCCCGCGCCGGGCGCCGCGTGGCCCACCGGCTGGATGGGCACCTGGGGGATCTGCAAGAGGTGCAGGTCGGCGCCCAGGGCCCGAGCCACCTGGACGGCGCGCGCCAGGCCGGCTTCCGCCAGGGCCGAGCCGTCCAGGGGGACGGCGATTCGGCCGATGGCCGGCTTGGCCCGGCTGCCGGCCGGCACCACCACCACGTCGCAGTCGGCATGGCGCACGAGCTCGTCGGTCACGGAGCCCAGGATGAAGCGCTTGAGACCGGAATAGCCATGCGAGGTCATCACCAGCAAGTCTGCCGCGCTCTGCCGGGTGGCCTCCATCACCCCCGCCACCACCGGCGGGTCCGGCGTCAGGAGCGTCAACGCCAGGCCGGACAGCGCTTCTTGCGCCGCCATCTTCTTGAGGTAGTCGTCCGCGGCGGCGCGCGCCTCCGGGGAGCACAAGGCCAGCGGCGTCACCGCTTCCATGCCCGGGGTAGGGGCCACGATCGGATCGGGCACGCGCACCAGGGTGAGCGAGGCACCCAACCCGCGGGTCAGGAGCGCGGCGAACGGCAGGGCCCCCTCGGCCAGGGGCGACCCATCCAGGGGAAGAAGGACGTTCTTGATCATCCGGAGACTCCTGCTGGGCATGGCCGGACCTTGCGCTGCCGACCTCAGGCTCCTGGAACCTGCGGGCGCCAGTAACCGACAGTCTAGCACGGCCGCGAAGGCTCTCCCCACCGCAGAAAGGGCGGATGCGCGATGGGACCAAAGTCCCAGACGGCGCTCAGGGGATCAGGTCCGTGGACCGACGTTGCCCCCTGAGGGTCTCCGTGGTCGTCCCCGCAACCCTTTACATCGGGGCGCCAAGGTCTTATACTCGTCCGCATGACCTTGCGTAGACGGATCCTTCTGGCGGGAGTGGGCGTGCTCGCCTGCGTGGCGAGCCTGCGTCTCGCCGTCGCCGCCCCCAGCCGGCAGGCGGCGCCGACTTGCGCCTGGGAGCGGCTCACCTCCGGTGGCCGCGCGTCGCAGATCGCGATGGTTCCCGTGCCGGGCGTCGGCGCCCTGACCTTCGGCGGCGTCGACCTGGGCAACAAGACCGTGTCCGGCGACCTGCGCCGCTTCGACCGCGCCGCCAACAGCTGGCAGGTGCTGGCAGTGGGCGGCAGCGGTCCGGGCAAGCGCTCCGAACCCGCTGCGGTGCTGCGCGGTCGGGTCGACAACCCTGAGTTCATCACCTATGGCGGCGTGGACGCCCTGCCCGAGGGCGGCGGCACCTTCACCTGGCAATCCCCGCTCTTGGGCGCGGGAGCGGCGCGGCCGGGGCCACTGGACGCCTTCGTCGCCGACACGGTGCAGGACAGCACCCATCGCTTCGTCGCCGACGCCGCGTCGCCGAGCTGGCAGGGTATCAGCGCCGCCGGGCAGGCGCCGCGCACGGACCACAGCGCGGTCTGGGATCCCGTCGCCGACGCCATGGTCGTCTTCGGCGGTCGCACGGACGAGGACGCTCAGAGCGTGACGGACGAGTTGCGACGGCTGACCCTGGGCGATACCCCGGCCTGGCAGTCCCTGACGCCAACCGGCCGTCGGCCGAGCAAGCGCTTCGCGCACAGCGCGGTCTACGACAGCGCGGCCCGGCGGATGGTGGTCTTCGGCGGCACCAGCGACTGGAAGAAGGGCCTGTCGGATGTCTGGGCGCTCGATCTGAGCACCGGCTGGGACAAGGCCACCTGGAAGAACCTGGACCCCACCGGCACCGGACCCTCCGGTCGCTTCGATCATGCCGCGGCCTATCTGCCCGCCATGGGCTGGATGATCGTCTTCGGCGGCTCGCCGGACGGCAGCCGCGAGCTCAGCGACATCTACGCCCTGGATCTGGCGGCGGCAGCCCCCAAGTGGATCAAGCTGAACCCCACCGGTCAGAAGCCGCCCGCGCTGCTGGGCCTCGCGGCGATCGGTCTGGACGACGGCACGAGCGCCCTCTTGCAGGGCGGCCAGAACGGCGAGGACGCCGCCAGCCAGACCTACCGGCTGGCCTGCACGGGCGGCACCGTCCCCACGGCGACCACCCAGCCGGCGACGGACACGCCCACGGCGCAGCCTCCAACCGACACGGCGACGCCTGAGCCGGCCACGGCCACACCCAGCCCCGAACCGCCCACGGCCACCGTAGCGCCGAGCGAGACGCCCACGGCGGCGCCCAGCCCCACGGCGACGGATGTCCCGCGCCCGCTGATCTACCTGCCCCGGCTGGCCAAGAACGACGCGTGACGGGCCGGTGGGGCGCCGATCCGCTCAGCGCCCCACCCCTCCGCAGGATCGAGTGACCTGACGGTCGCGAATCCTTGCTTCCGACCGCTGTCCCGATCGCACCGCCCTCAGATGATCTTGTCGTCCTTGCCCGCCAGCTGGCGGAGGAGTTCGGTCTGCCCGACGTGGTAGGCCTCGTGCCAGACCAGGAAGCCCAGCCGTGAGCCCAGGGTGGTGCCCCGTTCGACGTCGATGACCGCGTCCAGATCGGCCGCCGTCCTGCCCTCCAGCCGCTGCTCGATGCCTTCTCTTAGCCGCTTCATCTCGTCCAGCAGCTGTTCCAGGCTCTGCTGGGCGTCGGCGGCCCCAAGGACAGGCTCGGAGTCGTTTCCGTAGCGCCGGCGCAGCGCCTCCGACACGGGATCTTCGCCGCCCAGGGCCTTGACCATCAAGCCGCGGTGCACGACGATATGCCCCAGCACCCAGTTGAGGCAGTTGCCGCGAAAGGGCGGCTGGATCAGACTGTCGTCATGCGTCAGACCCTCGACCTGGCGGTCGATGACCCATTGGTTGCGGCCAAGGTCGGCGCGAAGCTGCTTGATGGGGTCCATGTCGATGCTCCTTGAGAACGGGCGGCGCGGCGGGGCCTCAACAGGTCCTTCGGACCGACGGCCCGCGCTCGGGAACGTATGTTCGCCGATCCGGATGCGGCGGTCAAGATCGGGCAAGGCGATCGCAACCGCCGGGGCTTATCCGGCCGGCGCGCCGACCACCGCCAGCACCCGCGCCGCCCCGGCCTGCGGGCTGATGCGCCCCGCCTCCACCTCGGCGGCGGAATCGGCCAGAAGCCTGGCGACCTCCGGGCGGCCCAGCATGGCCGCGCGCAGCCCCTCGTCCACCAGGGTCTGGAACCACTGGCGATCCTGGCGGCGGCGGAGCGGCTCGAGCTGGCCGGTCTCCCCGAGATGCCGCCGGTGCTCCACGACGGCGTCCCAGAGCTCCGGCAGGCCGCTGCCATCCACGGCGCTGCAGGTGAGCACGGGCACGGTCCAGCCCAGGTAGCGGGGGCTGAGCAGGTGCAAGGCCGCCTGTAGCTGGGCGCGAGCGAGCCGGGCTCGCGCCAGGTTGTCGCCGTCGGCCTTGGTGACGGCGACGATGTCGGCCAGCTCCATGATGCCGCGCTTGACGCCCTGCAGCTCGTCGCCGGCGCCGGGCAGGATGAGCACCAGGAAGCAGTCCACCATCCCGGCCACCACGGTCTCCGACTGGCCCACGCCCACGGTCTCCACCAGCACGATGTCGTAGCCGGCGGCCTCCAGGAGGGAGATGCTCTCCCGCGTCCGCCCTGCCACGCCGCCCAAAGTCCCGCCGGCGGGCGAGGGACGGACGAAGGCACCGACATGTCGAGCGAGCCCGGCCATGCGCGTCTTGTCACCGAGAATGCTGCCCCCCGACACCTGGCTGCTGGGGTCCACGGCCAGGACGGCCACCCGGTGGCCCCGCTCCAGCAGCATCAGCCCCAAGCGCTCGATGAGCGAGCTCTTGCCCACCCCGGGCACGCCGGTGACCCCCACCCGAATGGCTGCCCCCGTGCGAGGCAGTACCTCGGCCAGCAGGGCCTGCGCCTGTGCTTGATGCTCCGGCAGGGTGGACTCGGCCAGGGTAATGGCCCGCCCGAGGGCGGCGCGGTCGCCGGCGAGGACGGCGGCGGCGAGGGGACTGCTGGTCCCCGCTGGGTCCGTCGTCGGATGGGCGCCGACGGCATCCCCGCCGGGACCGAGACCGGAACCAGGCGTGGTCACGGCCGGATCGCGCGCCCGATGGCCCGCGACAGCCAGGCCAGGGCGAAGGCGGGGAAGAAGAAGGCGACGGTCAGCAGCAGGCCCGCCCAGGGCGGCGGACCGGCCTCGGCGTTGGCCAGGGCCAGTCGGACATAGGTCAACCAGCCCAGGAGCCCGAAGGCGAACAAGGCCCAGGCGGCGAGGGCGGGCCGGCGCAAGGCGGCCAGGGCGGAAGCGGCCAGACCGAGGCAGGCGGCCACCAGGACCGGCGTCGGTTCGCCCTCGCCACGCCCCAAGGACCAGAACATGTAGGCCCAGAAGCCGTAGTTGCCGGCGACCAGCACCACAAGGAGCCGCAGCCAACGCAGGTCGGGGAAGGGCGGCGGCGTGGCTCGCGGCGACAGATCGGGGTGCATTGCGGTCACGGTGGATCTCCACTGGGGGATCGGAGGGCAAGGGGCGCCTGCGACGACGGCCCGCGGCGCCGGAGCATAGCACGGGCGGGGGCCGATGGACGTGTGGGGACGGCGAGCTTCCTGCCCTCAACCCATGCCGGCGACGGGACCAGTTTCGCGGAGCCTGTCCAATCCGGCGCCCCTGAGGGATCATGGTAGGTATGCAGCCAGTCACGCCGCCCGCGACGCGCCCGACCCGGGTCGGTGCCTCAGCGCTCCCGGCTGAATCCCATGCGGATGCATCGGCCGCCGCGGCGCAGATGCTCGAGAACGCGAAATCTGTGGACCGTCCCCTCCCGGCCGAACCGCACGATCCCCGTCTCTTCCACTTCTTGTGGGGCATGACCGGCGACGTGGCGGTGGCCGAAGACCTGGAGCAGGAAGCGCGGCTCATGGCCTGGCACCGCCAGGGAGATCTGCGCGACCCGGACAAGTCGGCCGCCTGGCTGTACCGCATCGCCGCCAACCTGGCGCGCAAGCATCTGCGCCGCCAACGCCGCTGGCGCTGGTTGAGTTGGGACCATCCGGACGCGGCCATCCTGAGCCAAACGGAGCCCGAGCCTTGCGATCGGCTGCGGCGAGCCCTGGATACGCTGGACCAGGATGACCGTGCCGTCCTCCTGCTGCTGGGACACCAAGGATGGTCCGCCAAGGAAGTGGCCGAGGCCGCCGGCCTGTCGCGCGAGGCGGTCTACAAACGCTGGACGCGGGCTTGCGCCCGCTTCCGACAGGTTTGGGAGAGCCAGGAAGAACCATGACCATGACCTGCGACCAGGCCTCGGCCAGGCTGGTAGATCTGCCCGCCGGCTCGGAACCCGACGATGATCTTGTCCTGCACCTCGCGGGATGCGACGCCTGCCGGCGGCAGCAAGCGGATCAGGCCTTCGTGCGCCGGGCACTGGCCAGCGCGGTCTGGCCCGCGCCGCCGACCGGCCTGGAACAGGCCGACATGCCTGTTCCCGGCCAGGTTGCGATCAGCCGATCGGATTCGATGGGCGGACGGCAGCCAGCCTCCGATCGGCAGCAGCGGACTGAGCGGTCGCGGCTCTCGGACGGTCATGACCACAGCGGCCGGATCCGGCCCCCAACCAGTCTTCTCGGCCGCGGGCGGGATCTGGCCTTCCTGGGAGCCATCGCCGCGGTGCTCGCCCTGGTCCTGTCGCGGGGCTGGAGCGCCGGTCGCTCAGCCGGCCCGTCGCCGCTCGTCGCGCGCATGGATGCCCCGACCGAAACGCCCGTAGTCACCGCGACCGTGTCGGTTGCCGCCCCGCCGGCGGCTGCCCTCGCCGCGAACATCCCCGACTGGGTCCAGCAGGCCGACCCCAAACGCATCGGCGTCATCCCGCTACCCGACGAAACGCTGCTGCTGACCGGCTACGACCTGCTGATCGAACAGGAGCTGGATTTCACCCTGTCACCGCTGTGGACGGTAGAAGACGACGCGGTCTGCGAAGCCATCTGGCTGGATTGGGGTGATGGCCTGGGTGACGATCTTCCTTGCCACTCGCCGCGGGCAGCCCTGCCGGAGACCCGCACCGAGTCCCGCTACCCGCTGAAGCATCGCTACCTGCAAGCCGGCGCCTACCGCCCGCAGGTCTGGATGCGGCAGCGGCATGGTGCCTTGTTGACTGGTCCGGCCGCGGACTTCCTGGTGCTGGACCGGCACGCGAGCCAAGGTCCGGTGGTGGACAAGGCAGCGATTGATTCCACGGAGATGGACACTGGGTACTTGATTCCAGGTCTGGCCATTGCCTTGGGGCTGTTCCTGATGATCTTGCTGAAGCTGGCCGCGCCCCGGCGGACGCCGCGGTGGCTCCGGCGAGTGCCGGCCTGGGTGCTGGGGATCGGTATGCTGTGGATCCTGGTGGGCTTACCGCTTCTCCTCATTAACACCATCCAATTCCCTGAGATCGAGTCGATCATCGGACGGCGGGGCCTGGATCCGCTGCGACCGGACGCGGGCCTGGTCCAGGTGACCACGTCAGCGGGCCGGCGCGCGGGTCTCGGCCGGCTGCGGCTGCTGTTCACCGACGGCCAGGTGCGCTTCGTCGAGCCGCCGATCCTCCTGTCGCAACGCGAAGTCGATACACCCTATGGCCGGATCATCCCGGTGCGTGAGGACAGCCTTGGGCGCCTTCGCACCGTGCACGCCCCCGTCGGCCTACCCTTCGCCAACCTCAGTCGGGACGGCATCGGCCTGTCGATGCCGGTGGAGCTGCCGCGAGATCCGGCGGCGGACGAGGCCCTCGAGTTCAAGGAAGCCTGGTACCGCTCCGCCTGCCTATCGGAAGGCAACCTCATCCCCTCGCCGGATGAACGGTCGGTAGTCCTCCCGCGACGCCACGAGGGAGCGCTGAGGATCTACCTGATGGATCTGGTGAGCGGGTCCCAGTCCATGACGCATCCCTTGGTGCGCGATGTCGCCTGGTCACCGGACAGCCGCTGGGTGGTCAGCAGCGGCGCGGATTCTCGCGGCGCAGCAGATCGTGAAGGCCCAGTGGTCACGCTGACCCTGCGTGATCGGCAGAACCTGACGGTTCGGGCCGCCATGGACATCGAGTTGGAGAGCGGCTATGCCGCGTCCGCTGACGGCATCTGGCTGGCTCGGGCCGACGGTGTCTGGCGCGTGGACTGGCCGGGCGAGGCATCGACCGCATCCATGGCGCCGGACGCGGCGGACACCAAGGACGGTCATCCGCTCAGCTTGAGTCCACAGCGCGTCTTCGCATGGCCCACTGATCTGGCCTACCAGCCGCAGGACGGCCCCCGCTGGCTCGCTCCCGAGCCGGATGGGCGCGCGGTCGCCTATGGCTGTCGCGCAGGCGTCTGCCTGGTGAACATATCCGGTGTCTCCATCGCCGCCATCCCCAACGCGTTTCCCGGTGACGTTCAGCATCACGCGGTCTGGCGCGCGGATGGCCGGCTGCTGTCGCTCGTAGATGCCGAAAAGCGCGGCGTCCCGGTCTCCAGTTACCCATGGTGGGACTCGGCGAATCACGGCCCGGTGCTCCGGGTCATCGACGCTGCCGGCAACGTGCAGCAAGCTCCCCATCTCGCTTCGGCCAGCGTCATCTCCCCGCCCCGCTGGACCGCCGACGGCCGCTGGCTCGTCTTCACCACCTGCCTGCAGAACGGCCGGCGCATCGTCGCCGTCGACACCGATCGCGGGGTGGCCCTGGACCTCAGCCAGCCCGGCTGGGATGCCTGGGCGGCGCTGCTGCCCAAGAGCGGAGAGCTGCTGCTACACAACGGGCGCGGGGGGCTGTGGCGGTCGCGGCTCAAGGTGCCTCTGGCGGCACCGTAAACGAGTGGCCCTCGACATCGACTGGGACGGCGTCTACCTGGATGCCGCGCCCCGGGATTCCGAGCCGTGCACCCAGTCCTCGACCCGCAGTCCGGCGACACGGTCGAATTCGCGGAGGTTGTTGGTGACAAGGGTCACATCGAGGCTCAGCGCATGGGCGGCGATCAGCATATCCATCGCGCCGATGGGCTGGCCCTCGGTCTTCAGCTGGGCCCGCAAGTCGCCATAGACCTCTGCCGCCGCACGGTCGAAGTCCAGAATCATGAGCGGTGCTGAGAACATCAGCACTGCTGCCTGGTTCTGCTCCCTGTCGCGGCTCCTGGCGACGCCGTGCTGGAGTTCCGACAAGGTGATCGTCGAGATGCCAATGTCGCCGACATGCAGCGCCTTGATTCGCGCCAGCGCCAGCCCCCCCTTATGGCGCATCAGGTCGATGCATACGTTGGTGTCCAGGAGGTATTTCACGAAAAGGCCCGCTCACGGACCTGCTCAGGTGGCTGGCTGCGGTCGGCCATGAAGTCCTCGGAGAAGAGGTCGAGGCTGGCGATCAACGAATCCCAGCCTTCGGCAACCGGTAGCAGCAGCACACCCGACCCGACCCGATGGACGTAGACCCGATCGCCCTGGAAGCGGAATGCTTTGGGCAAGCGCACCGCCTGGCTCTTGCCGTTGATGAAGAGTCGCGCTGTTTCCATGGATACCTCGTCTATACCCTGAGTATATACGAGCCGACGCTCGATCTCAAGCGACGTTCCGGCCATCGATGCCGGGAGCTTCCTCCCAAGCCGATCCGCCAGTTCGGCCGCAGCGCATCACCCCCCCAGCACCCCCACCAGCTCCCGCGCCGCCCGCGGGATGACCGTGCCCGGACCGTAGACCGCCGCCACGCCCATGGCGCGCAGGGCCTCGTAATCCTCCGGCGGGATGACGCCGCCCAGGACCACCCGGATGTCCGGGCGGCCCAGCTGCGTCAGGGCGGCGATCAGCCGCGGCACCAGCGTCAGGTGTCCCGCCGCAAGGCTGCTGATGCCAAGCACGTGCACGTCGTTCTCCACCGCCTGGCGGGCCGCTTCCAAGGGCGTCTGGAAGAGCGGGCCCAGGTCCACGTCCCAGCCCAGGTCGGCGAAGGCCGTGGCGATCACCCGCTGGCCGCGGTCATGCCCGTCCTGGCCCAGTTTGGCCACCAGCATCCGCGGCCGCCGCCCGTGGGCTGCCGCGAAGTCCGCCGCTGCCTGCCGCGCCGCCGCCACCGTCCCGTCGTCCGCTCCCATTTCGCGCACGTACACCCCCCGAATGCTCTCCACCGACGCCTGGTGCCGGCCCCAGACGCCCTCCAAGGCCGTCGACATCTCGCCCACCGTCGCCCCGGCGCGGGCCGCGGCCACCGCCAGGGTGAGCAGGTTGCCCGCCAGGTCGTCGCTGGGCTCGCCGGCCGCCGCCCGGGTCATGGCCGCCAGGGTCGCGTCCACCGCCGCCGTGTCGCGCGACGCCTTGAGCTCGGCCAGCCGCTCCAGCTGCGCGGCGCGCACCACCGAGTTGTCCACCCGGCGCACCATCAGCGGCGGCTCCTCCGTCAGCGGATACAGGTTGACCCCCACCACCGCCTGCCGCCCGCTGTCGATGCGCGCCTGGGTGCGCGCCGCCGCCTCCTCGATGCGCCGCTTGGGCAATCCGGCGTCGATGGCCTTGGCCATCCCGCCCATGTCCTCCACCTCCAGGATATGCTCCCAGGCGGCCTCCGCCAGCTGCCAGGTGAGGCCTTCGATGGCCGCACTGCCGCCCCAGGGGTCGATGACCCGCGTGAGGCCCGCCTCGCCCTGCAGGTACAGCTGGGTGTTCAAGGCGACGCGGGCCGAGGCATCCGTCGGCAGGGCCAGGGCCTCGTCGAAGGCGTTGGTGTGCAGGCTCTGCGTGCCCCCCCAGGCGGCGGCCGCCGCCTCCACACAGGTGCGCACGATGTTGTTGTGCGGGTCCTGCGCCGTCAGGCTCCAGCCGGAAGTCTGGCAATGGGTGCGAAGGGCCAGGCTGCGCGGATCCGCGGCCCCCGCGTGCGACGCCAGCGCGGCCCAAAGCAGGCGCGCCGCCCTGAGCTTGGCGATCTCCTGCCCCAGGTTCATCCCCGTGGCGAAGAAGAAGGACAGCCGCGGGGCGAAGGCGTCGATGTCGAGCCCCGCGCCCAAGCCCGTCCGCAGGTACTCCAGCCCATCCGCCAAGGTGTAGGCCAGCTCCAGATCCAGGCTCGCCCCGGCCTCATGGATGTGGGAGCCGGAGATGGAGATGGGGTTGAAGCGCGGCATCCGTGCCGCCGCATAGCGGAAGATTT
>JBGAUA010000097.1:0-13484 GCA_044228875.1 Anaerolineae bacterium | reverse complement strand
GCGTCCAGTGCGGCGATGTCCGCCACCAGGCGCCCGCGGGCGCGCCGGAAGGCGGCCGCGCGCCGGCGCCGATCCAAGCTCAACCCCAGCACGCCCAAGGCCAGCACCGTCGCGCCCAGGCCCAGCCAGTTGCCGCCCTCCATGCTCGGCCCCCAGGCCCGCAGGCGTACCGGCCCCACCGGAGCGTCCACCGCCGGCGGTGGAAGCGACGTCAGCCGAGCGGCCCCGGCGGCCGCCTCCGCCAGACCCTGCGCCGTCACCAGCGCGATGCTGTCGCCGCCGCGCGTCTCGCGTCGCATCGCGCCCAGCGCGTCGCTCTCGATGCCGATCTCGTCGCCCACCACCATCAGCTCGAAGGCGTCCACCGCCACGGGCAGGCGGCTCTCCAAGACCAGGTCGCGGCCCGCGTAGGGCAGGCTGTAGCTGAAGAGCACCGTCCGCTCGCCCGGCGGCAGCGGCATGTCCAGCCGCAGCTCGCCCTCCGCGATCGTCGCCGCCGCCTGGAGGCTCGGGTCGTCGAAGGCGATCTGGCTTGCCGTGGCCGGCACCTTGAAGCTCAGCACCGGGCCGCCCGCGGCACCCACCCGCGTCCGGTCGCCGTCGTTGACCAGCGTCCAGGCCTCCGCCACCGACAGCTCGCCGTCCTCCGGGCGTGCCGCCAGCACCATCTGCGCCAGGCGGGCCCGGATCGGCGCCGTCGGCGAGGCCTCGAAGACCTTCGCCTCCAAGGTGGCCGCCGTCGGTCCGTCGCCGCCCAGGGCGATCGGCTGCTCCGCGATGCTGTCCGCGCCCTGGTAGCGTGTGAGCAGGTGGTAGTTCAAGCCCGGTCCCGCGAGCAGGTCGGCAAAGCTGAAGGCGCCGTCCGCGGCCACCGTGGTGCTGATCGGGCGTCCCGGCAGGATGCCGCGCACCGCGGCATGAAAGGGGATCAGGCTGACCGTGGCGCCCGCGACGCCGTCTGCGCCCGCGCTGCCGTTGACCACCCGGCCGTCGACCCTGCCCACCGCCGACAGGTCTTCGTGCGGAAGGGCCTTGAAGCTCGGGCTGCGCGCGTAGTCCAGGGCCGCGCGCAGGTCCGGGTCGTCCAGGTCCGCGAGGTCGGCGTGGGCTCCGGCGGCGCGCCAGGCGCCGGCCGCGTCGTCCCGGCTGCGCGTATGCCACCAGGCGCCGTCGAAGGCCGGACGGCCGGCGGCACCTGGTATCGGACCATGGCAGTCGGCGCAGCGGTCCTGCCAGGCGGCGCGCCCGGCAACCAGGCGCTCCGGTGTGTAGTAGAAGGACCAGGCGCCGTAGAGCACCGCCGCGCGCTCCGCCTCGGACAGCTTGTCCTTCCAGGGCGGCATCAGGCGGTCCAGACGGCCGTTGCTGATGATCTCCAGCGCCGTGTCCGGGCGGCTGCGGCCGATCACCGCCCCGTCGGCGAAGCTCGGCGGCGGCGCCGGCAGGCGGTCCACCATGGACCCGTCGCCGCGGCCGAAGGGGCCGTGGCAGTCGACGCAATGCTCGCGGAACAGCTCCAGGCCGGCGGCGGCGTCCGGCAGTGGGGCGGCGCTGGCCGGCGCCGTCGCTCCGGACCCGGTCGCGCCGGACCCGGTCGCGCCGGATTCGGTCGGTCCGGATTCGATCGCGCCGGGCGTCTGGGCCCTGGCCGTACCGGATGCCGCGATCAGGCCGACCGCGGCCAGCATCAGGGCGAAGGGCGCTGCGGGACGCATCATGCCGGCTTCCCCTTGCGCAGATCCCGCCCGCAATGGCGGCAGAAGCGGTCCTCGGCGGCTGTCACTCGCCCGCAGGCCGGGCAGGTGACGAGCGCGGGTGGCCGCGCGGCGGCGTGCGCCGCGCCGCCCGGGCCGCGCTCGCGATGCAGGGCCACCTCCGCCTCCAGCCGCGCCACCGCCTCGCGCTGATCGCCCGCCACGCGGGCCAGGCTTTCGTCGATGGCCGCCAGGATGCGGCTGCCCTGCGCCAGCACGCTCTCGCGCAGCGGCGCCTGCAGCGGCGCCGAGATGCGGCCGGCGGCCAGGTCCGCGTCCAGGTCGCGCAGGCTGGCCAGGCTGCCCTCCCGCTCCATGAGCAGGGCCAGCAGCCGGGCGTCCTCCGCCGCCGGTAGGGCGCCGCCCTCGCGCAGGGGCAGGAGCACCCACACCAACAGGGCGCCGGCCAGCAGCAGACCGCCCAGGAGCAGCAGCCAACCCGCAAACAAGCTCATCGATCGGCCCGGCCCATCGCCCAGATGACGATGACCACGGCGACGATCACGAGGGGGATGATGAGGATGCTCGCCATCATGGTGCCTCTCCCTGCAACAGGCCGTCGAGCAGCGCGCGGAGCGTGGCCGGCTCGACGACGCCGCCGGGGGCGATCGCCCCCACGATCTTGGCCGCCGCGCTGCCGTCGCGCTGCGGCACCGCCACCAGCCGGCCTTCCTGGTCGATGACCACCGTCTCCGGCACGCCCGTCAGGCCGTAGCGGGCCGAGACCGCCGCCGCGCGGTCCATGCCGCTCGGGAAGGTCATCCCCTGCGCGGCGGCATAGGCCCGGGCCGCGGGCTCGGTGTCGGTGTAGGCCAGGCCCAGCACCTGCACGCCGCGCGGGCCGTAATCCCGCGCGATCGCCTCCAGCTCTGCCGCCTCGACCAGGCATTCCACGCACCAGGAAGCCCAGAAGTTGAGGACCACCACCTTGCCGCGGTAGGTTTCCAGGTCGTGCCGGCCGCCGTCGAAGTCGCTGAACGCGAACTCCGGAGCCGCCTGTCCCGCCGAGAGGCTGCGCCGGCCCCGGACGACGCCGATGGCCAGGAAGGCTACCAAGGCCAGGGTGGCCACGATGGTCAGACCCACCAGGGCCTGGGTGAGCGCCGGCGTCCGGGTGGCCGCGGCTGTCGGCGTCCCCGCCTCGGTCATGCTCACGCCTCCTCCCGGGCCATGGCTTCCAGCCGCCGCCGGTAGGCGTCCATCGCTGCGTCCGGCGCCCCGGTCTCGTCCGGCGTCCCGGCTGCGTCCGGCGTCCGGCCTGCGTCCGGCGTGGCCCGGCCGACGGCCGCTTCCGGCAGCGGCCCCCCCGAGCGGCGACGCAGCCACAGGACGGCGACGCCCGCCAGCGCGGCGACCAGCGGAGCCAGCCAGGCGGCAAGGCCCCAGCCGCTGGCCGGCGGGGCGCTGAGGATCTGCGGCCCGTAGTCGGCGACGAACTGCGCCCGCACCGCGTCCGCCGTCCAGCCCTCGGCCAGCCGGTCCGCGATCAGCTGCCGCATCTGCCCGCAGACCTGCAGCGGACAGTCCAGGAGCGAGTAGCCCTGGCAGAGAGGGCAGTTGAGTTCCCGGGCGATGGCCGCCACCGCCGCCGGATCCACCGCCGCCGGATCCACGGCCTGTCCGGCGCCGGTGCTGGGCAGGCCCTCCGTCGGGGGTCCTGCCGGGTCTACCGCCGACGCCGTCGCCTCGGTGGTCGGCGATGCGGTGGTCTGGGCCTGAGTGGACGGCGGGTCATGGAGCGCGGCGAGAGACAGGAGGCCTACCGCGAGGATGACGGCCTGCGCCGGATGGCGGCGAGCGCGCATCAGGCCTCGGCCCCGCGCGGGCCGAGCATGCGCCGCAGCTCCGTCGCCAGGGCGCGCTCGGCGCTGCGGTCCGGCCAGGCGGCGATCAAGGTGCCCGCCACCAGGATGAGCAGGCCCGACCAGACCCAGCCGATGAGCGGGTTGATGTAGAGCTTGAAGGTGCCCTGCCCGCTCTCGGGGTCGTAGGCGGTCATCAGGGCGTAGAGATCCTGCAGCGGCCGGTTGATGACCGACGGCAAGGTCATCGGCTGCTCCGGCTTGAGGATGGGCACCGCCTTGACCGGCTTCAGCTGCCCCAAGGCGCGGGTCCCTTCGCTGGCGTCGAGGATGCCGGCGATGCCTTCGCGGTCCGCCGAGCGGTAGTCCTCGACGCCGCGGAAGGTGAAGCCGAAGCCGCCCAGCTCCGTCCGCTCGCCCACCCTCAGGGCCACGTCGCGCTCCTCTTGGTACACGTTGGAGCCCACGATGCCGATGGCCATCACCGCGATGCCCACATGCACGACATAACCCCCGTAGCGTCGCCGGCCCTTGGCGAAGAGCTCGATCGCGGCGCGCAGCCAGCCTTCGCCGCGGCGATGCCGCGCCGCCACGCCGCGCCCGATCTCCACCAAGGTGCTGACGAGGGCGAAGGCGCCGATGGCGATGCCCACGACGGCCAGTGGCCGGCGCAGGCCCAGCCCGAAGAGGAGGGCCGTGATGCCGGCCGTCGCCAGGGCCGGCCAGGCCAGCTGCGCCAGCACCCGCCGGCTTTCCGCCCGCCGCCAGCCCACCGCCGGGGCGACGGCCATCAGCAGGATGAGCAGGCAGAAGAGCGGCACCGTGACCTTGTTGAAGTAGGGGGCGCCGACCGTCAGGCGCTGATCGGTCAGGATCTCGCTGAACAGGGGGAACAAGGTGCCCCAGAACACCGCGAACAGGATGCCCATGAAGAGCAGGTTGTTGGCCAGGAAGGCCGTTTCGCGGCTGACCAGCTGTTCCATGGGCTCGCGGGTCTGCAGGTCCGGCAGGCGCGACCAGAGCAGGGCGACGCTGGCAAGCACCACGAAGCTGGTGAACACCAGGAAGTAGGGCCCGATGTCCGATTTGGCGAAGCTGTGCACGCTGGCCACCAGGCCGGCGCGGGTGAGGAAGGTGCCGATCACCACCAGGGCGAAGCTCAGGATGATCAGGGCCATGTTCCAGACCTTGAAGTTGCCGCGGCGCTCCTGGATCATCACCGAATGCAGGAAGGCCGTCGCCGCCAGCCAAGGCATGAAGGCCGCGTTCTCCACGGGATCCCAGGCCCAGTAGCCGCCCCAGCCCAGAACGTCGTAGGCCCAGCGGCCGCCCAGGGCCAGACCGATGGACAGGAAGGCCCAGGCGATGAGCATCCAGCGTCGCGACGCGCGGATCCAGGCCGCGTCCGTGCGGCGGGCGGCCAAAGCGGCCATGCCGAAGGCATAGGGGATGACCAGGCCGGTGAAGCCCAGGTAGAGGGCCGGCGGGTGGAAGGCCATGCCCGGATGCTGCAGCAGCGGGTTGAGCCCGTTGCCCTCGGCCACGCGCGTGATGCTGCCGTCGATGACGATGCGGGCAAAGGGGTTGGCCACGAAGCTGGTCAGGCCCAGGAAGAAGCCCGACACGATGCTGGTGACCACGATGAAGCCCGGCAGGAGCGCCCGGTCGGCCGGCCAGGGCCCGGCGACGGCCAGTGCGGCGTAGACCGTCATCATCCAGCTCCAGAAAAGGAGGGAGCCCGCCTGGCCGCCCCAGATGCCGGTGACGCGGTAGAAGAGCGGCGTCTGGCTGCTGGAGGTCTGCCAGACGAACTCCAGGCTGTAGTCGCCGTAGACGAAGGCCAGGAGCAGGATGAACACGGCCACGCTGCTGCAGACGGCGGCGCCCAGCAAGGCGCGGCGCCCGACCATGAGGGCCCGGGCGTCGTCCCGGCGGGCGCCGATAACCGAGGCCGCGATGGCCAGGAAGCAGAGGCCGAAGGCCAGGACGAGCGCCAGATGCCCCAGTTCGGCCGTCGGGATCAGCGGCGCCTCAGTCATCGGTCGTCGGCCCGGCCTGCTTGCCGGGGGGCACCGCCTCGTACTTGGAGGGGCATTGCACCAGCAGCTCGTCGGCCAGGAACACGCCGCTGTCGGTGAGCTGGCCGGACACGGTGACCGATTCGGCCATGTCGAAGGTGTCGGGCACCACGCCGCGGTAGTAGACCGGCAGCGCGCCGTTCTGGCCGTACAGGTCGAAGCCCAGGGCCAGGCCGTCGGCGCCGCGATCGGTGCTGTCCTTGTCGATCAGGCCGCGGAGCTGGATCCGCGGCCCCAGCGCCGCGCCGGCCGAGGCGCCGGTCTCCGGCCGCAGCTCGGCCGCGCGCACCACCTCCGCGGGCAGCTTGCCGGCCCCCGCCAACAGGTCGTCCACCTCCAGGTAGAGTTCACGGTTCTGGTAGAAGCTCACCAGGGAGATGGCGGCGAGGGCGGCGAAGATCGCCAGCGCTCCCAGAACGAATCGTCTGTGCATGGGTGCTCTCCGACAGGGGCGCCGGACATCGCCCGCCTGGCGGGCCGCCGGCGCGGCGGGGAGGTCAGAGTCTAGGTCCCTGGGCCGAAGCGGTCAATGCCGGTCGGGTTGACGGCCGCCGGTTCCCGCGGGCAGCGGGACCGGCGCTTCAACGCGAGCCCTGGGCTCAGGGCTTGACCGTCGCCAGCAGGCGGTCGATGTAGGGCTGCAGCTGCATGGGGGTGCTGAAGGCGCCGCGGTTCTGTTCCAGCACGGTGCCGTCCGGCCCGATGAAGAAGGTCGTGGGCAGCCCGCGCACCCGGTACTGGCGGGACACGTCGCCGGACTGGTCCAGGAGGATGGGGAAGGGGAGCGGGTTCTGACCCAGGAAGGCCTGGACCACGGCCGGCTGCTCCTCGGAGCTCACGGCCAGCACGGTCAGCTTGTCCTGAAAGGCGCTGTGGCTGCGCGCGAGGTGCGGCATCTCGATCTTGCAGGGCGTGCACCAGGTGGCCCAGAAGTTGAGCACCACCGCCTTGCCGCGGTAGTCGGAGAGCTTGCCCGGCTTGCCGTCCGGCCCCAGCAGCTCGAAGTCCGGCGCGGGCCGGCCCACCTGGACCGGCCGCTGGCCCTGACCGCCCACGCAGAGGAGGACGTCCGCCGTGGGGTAGAGGGTCTCCGCCTGCTTCTCCGGCGTCAAGCCGGGGACGCCCAGGGACTCGACGTAGCGGGAGTTCACCGACTGCTTGATCACCCAGGCGTCGAGCTGTTCGGGGCTGATGCCTTGGGCCGCCATCTTCTGGCGGAAGCCGTCCGCGTCCAGGCGGAAGGGCTGCAGCAGCCGCGCCAGGTCGCCCGGGTCGCCCACCTGACCCGCCTGGGTCGCCGCCGCCTGCAGCAGCTTCTGGTCCACCAGCTGGCCCGTGAGCTCGCGGCGGAACATGGCCAGCTGCGTCGGGTCCTGGTTGACCGCCTGGCCGAACTGGGCCTGGAGGACGGTCTGCACCGCCAGCTCCACGTCGATGTCGGCGTCCATCAGCGGCTGACCGTTGACCATGGCGGCCACGCCGTCCTGGCCGCAGTCGCCGCCCCCGATGAGGCCGGAGAGCCCCGGCAGCGAGCCGCCGCTTCGCAGGCGCAGCCCCAGGGCCACGCCGATGCCGACGGCCACGGCCATCAGCAGGCCGAGCGCGAACAGGAATCCGCGCGACAAACCGCTTTCACGCGCTGCAGCGGTCATGGGCTCTTGTTCCCATCCTTCTGCTTGGCGGCCTTGGTGGCCGCGGCGACCGCTTCCATCGTGGCGATCTGCGTCCTGTTGTAGCCGTAGCGCGGCTCGATCACGATGCGGAAGCGGGTCTCGTGCTGGTTGGCCTGGGCCGCGTCGAAGATGGCCTTCGTCGGGTCGTTGGAGAAGATCTGCACGAACTTGTGGCGCGCGCGGCAGGGCGAGCTGGCCTCGACGCGCGGATCGTACTCCACCGAGAAGGTGGTCTCCTCGCCGGGCGCGAGCTTCAGCGCCGTCGGCTTCACGAAGCCGGCCGCGTCCAGCACGGTGTCCTTGATCCGGGTCGCGGTGCAGCCGCAGCCGGTGTAGACGCGGCTGATCAGCAGGTCCTGGTCGCCCACGTTCTTGATGCGGAAGTCATGCTTGGCGATCTCGTCGCCGGGCACGACGCCGTAGTCGTAGGAGTAGAGGTCGTTGAGGTCGCCGATGGCCAGGCGCGGGCCCGACAGCACGCCGTCGACGGTCTCGATGCGCTCGGGGGCGTAGTCGGGGTTGTCCACGTTGGGGTCGGGGAAGTTCTGCAGCACGTCGTGGGCCCACATGCAGGCGTCGGGCGCGCCCTCCGGCCGGTTGATCTCCTGGCTGCTGGGGTCGCCGGACGCCGCGGTCTGCACCGCCGCTGGCGCCCCCGCCGGGGCGGTGCCGGCGCCGGGGGGCGGCGGCGTGCCGGCGGCCAGCAGGGTGGGCTGCGCGTCGACCGGGACGATCTGGGCGACGCCGCCGGCCAGGTCGGGGTCGATGCCCGCCGCGCGCATGCCGGCCTCCACCTGCGCCGTGCCGGTCGCCGCCACGTCCGGCGCGCCGAGCGCCGCGCCACTGTCGGCCACTGGGTTCCGGCCGCCGCCGCGCACGGCCATGAAGGTGCCCAGGCCCACCAGGCCCACCAGCACCAGCACGCCCAGGGCGGCCACCAGCCGCTTGTCGAGCGACACCACCATCTCGGGTTCGCCGGCGCCGCCGCTCCGGCCGCGGCTGTCCATCGTCTGCTTTGACATGTTCAACTCCTCGATCGTCGCGGCCCGGCCGGGATCATCCCGGCTCGAGCCGCTCCTGGTTGTTCGCGGCCCCGGCGGTGGGGCGGGCGCGGCCGATCGCGGCCGGGCCGGTTGTCGCTGCGAGCCTTGGCCTATTCCGCGGCCACGTCCGCGGTGATCGTGAACTCCGCCAGGGGCACCAGCGGGTCGTTGGACTTGATGCGCACCTGCTTCTGCACGAAGCGGCCGGTCTCGCCGTTGACCCGCGGATCGTAGCTCACCCGGAGGATGGTGGTGGCGCCGGGGGCCAGCTCCTTGTCACCGATGGTCGAGGTGGTACAGCCGCAGGAGGCGCTGACATCCTCGATGACCAGGGTCCCGTTGCCGATGTTCTCGACCGTGAACTCCTTCTCGGTCTTGCTGTCGTTGGGAATCTCACCCAGATGGAAGGTCCAGTTCTGGTCGGCGGCCTCCGGAACCCACAGCCGCGGCTCGCTGCCGCCGATGGCCTGCTCGTCCTTGCCCACCGGATGCGCACCCTGGCCGATCGGGGCGCCGGTGGCCACCGGGTTGCCCGGCGGGTTCGCAGCGCCGGCGGCGCTGCACGGAGCGGTCGTCGCCCCGGCCGGCGCGACGGCCGGCTGGCTCGGCGTGTCGCCGCCCATCAGGGCCTTGCCGAGGAAGTAGCCCAGGCCGATGGCCAGGGCCACGGCGGCGAGGGCGATCAGGCCCATCGTCAGCCCGGAGGACGCGCCGCGGTCGTTGGAAGGCTTGCTGCGCATTCGGCTCATGGTCGTCTTGCTCCTTGTGCGGTGACGTCACCGGACGCCGTGGCGCCGGTTGTCCGGCGGGACCCGCGATCGCGGGTCCCCGCCTGTCGGATGGAAGGGTCTAGGGAGCCCAGGCGAACCAGCGCACCGGGCCGTCGATCTGCAGCGGCTTGCCGCCGCCGCTGGGCGCCACCCAGAGCTGCTGGGTGCGCGACTGGTACCACAGGCCGATGAAGGCCATGGCCTTGCCGTCCGTACTGGTCCGCAGCTCGTCCAGGTAGAAGACCTGCGTCAGGTCGGTCAGCTGGCGCGGGTTGGGCGAGGTCGCGTCCGTCGGGATGGCGTAGTAGTTCTCGATGTCGGGGCCCGCCGACTGCAGGCGGCCGATGCCGGCGCGGTCCGCGGCGCCGTAGTCGCTGCCCACCCGCGAGAAGACCAGGGTCCGGCCGCCGTCCATCCAGATGCGCTTGGCGCGCGGCCCAGGCACCGGCGGCTCCGACTGCACCAGGGGCCAGCGCGGCGTCAGGGCGCGGTCGCCGCCGCCGTCGGCGTCCATGACATGGATCACCCAACCCTCGCTGCTGGTCGGCGCGCCCTCGACGTAACTGACGCGCTTGCCGTCCGGCGACCAGATGGGATAGAAGGCCTGCCCCTTCACCAGCGTCTCGGCCTTGCCGTCCAGGCCCATGCGGATGACCTCGCCGGTGTCCTTGTCGGGCGTGAAGAGGAAGGCGCGCGCCTCCGGCGACCATTGGACGGCATGAACCGGCCGATCGGTGAGCATGCTGACGGCGCCCTTCGCCGCGTCGTAGAGCCACATGCCGATCGCGCCTTCGTTGGTGCGCGGGATCAGGACGAAGCGGCTGTCGTCCACCCAGATGATGTCCTGGGGGAAGAACAGCTTGTCGGTGGGCGTCAGGCCCAGCTGCTGGCGGATGGGCGCGAAGTCCACGGTCTGGATCCCGCTGCCGTCGGCCTTGGCCACCTGCACGCCGTAGAGGATGACGTTGACCTCGCTGTTGTACCAGGCGACGCGGCCGCCGTCCGGGGACCACACCGGGTTGAGCTGGCTGGCGGGGTCCTGCGTGATGCGCCTGGGCCGGCCCTTCAGGTCGCTCAGGTAGAGGTCGAGGCTGCCGTCGGCCGCGCTCAGGTACACCAGGCGATCGCCCTTCGGCGACCAGGCCACGGCGAACTCGCGGGTCTTGTTGCCGTAGATCGCCAGCTCGATGTCCGAGCGCTGGTCGGTGTTGAGGATGGCGTTGACGCGGGCGTAGGGGCCGATGGCCCTGGGCGCCAGGTCGCTCGAGAGCTTGACCTTGCCGTCCATGGTCACGGTCAGCGGGTCGTCGCCGGCGTTGAACACCCGCACCTGGGAGCCGTTGCCGGGTGTGTCGCCGGCCTGGTAGGTCACCGGTACGGCCTCCAGAGGCTCGCCGTCAACCAGGAAGACCGTCTTGATCTCCTTGTTCTCCATGCTCACGTCGCCCAGATCCAGGAGCGTCTTGCCGGCGGCGTCGGTGATGACGACGTCCACCTTGCCCGTGGGCACGCGGAGCTCGCCGCTCGAGCGGCCGTACTTCATCGGGCCGCCGAAGACATTGCCCCCTACCCGGGCTTCCAGCTGTGCGTCGGCCAGACTGCCGGCCGCGTGGACGAAGCGCAGACGGCCGTAGCCGCGCCGCTCGTCCTCCAGGATGTCGGCCACCACCAGGAGCGGCTTGTCGCCGCCGGTGGCGCGGATGACGGTGTAGTTGGTGCCCGGCTTCAGGCGCAGGGTCTGCGATGCGCCGCCGGCGACGCCGACCTCGTGGACGTCCACGGGCAGCGCCGGTCCGCCGATCGACCGCGTGTCCTTGCCCTCGATGGAGGTGATCCAGGGCTCGGCGTCCGACCCGGCGAAGAGCAGCATGCGCTCACCGTCCGGCGACAGCCAGGCGCGACCCGGGTCCTGCGGCGGCGCCCAGACCGAGGGCATCTCCGCGTCCAGCTTCAAGCGCGCGGGTTTGGCCCCTGCCTGGGCTCGCCACAGGGCGCCGCCGCGCACATAGACCACGGCGTCCTGCAGCCTGGCCGGCGGCGCCGGGGTGAAGGTGGCCAGTTTGGGCATGGACATCACCAGGTCGTTGACGTTGGCCACGCCCAGGGTGGCTTCGGCTGTGGCGCGCTGGGCGATGGCCGTGCCTTCCGGATCGGTGGGCAGCTCCTGGTCCCCGCCCATCTGCTCCTCAAGTGACTTGGGCAGGCCCTCCAGCTGGGGGATCTGCTCGCCCGGGCCGGAGGGGGTGACGAGCGCGCCGGGGGCCGCGGTGGCAGCTAGGGCGGCAAGGTCGGCGGTAGGGGAAGCCCCCGGCGCCAGGGCCTGCTCCGACACCTCGGTCGGCGCGGCGGCGGCGGTCAGGGTGGCGCGAACGGTGTCGCCCTTGCTGATGTCGGCAGGCGACTGACTCGCGCAGCCCTGCAGGGCAAGGCCGCCAAGGGCCGCGGCCAGCAGCAGCGCGGCGGCGCCGGAGCGTCCGGCGGTCGGGTTGCATCGGTATCGTTTCATGGGAATGCGCTTTCTGTCGTCGGCGAGCGCGCGGGCCCAGGGGGATGCCCGGCGCGGATCATGTTCCAGCAGGTTGTCGCGGTCGGACGCAGGAGGCCGCTGGCGACCAAAACCGGCATGATAGCATAGCCCGGCGGCGTCTTGCTGCCTATACAACGGCAGCGCGCCACCGCCGATACGCGCAGGTGATGAGGGTTGGGTGAGTCCTTGCCCCGCCGCGTGCATATGCGTTAGAATTAGCTTATGGAACTTGGGCTCGATCTTTCGCTTTCGAGCGGCGCGGCCGCGACCCACCGCGGCGCCGCGGGGCGCGGACAGCGCCGCGCCCCGTCCCTTGCGCCTGCCCCTGCCTCCGCCAGCTTGACGGTTCATCGGTCGTGGCGGGCGTGATGCTGGACCGCCAGAGGCTGCGGCGGGCGCTCATCGGCGGCGCCGTGCTCGGCGGCACCGTGGGCGCCGTGCTGGTGGGGCGCCTGGCTCTGGATGCCCGCACCGCGGCGCCCGGCGCCGACCGCCGCTCGGCCCCGGCTCCGGCGGGTCCCGGCGCCATCGTCCCCGCCGGCGACGGGCCCGGGGCGGGCATCGTCGTCGGGCGGCTCATCGACCGGGGCACCGGTCTGGCCGTTCGCGACGCCGGCGTCAGCATCCTGGAGCTCGGGCGCCGTTCGATCACCCTGCCCGACGGCCGCTTCCGCTTCGACGGCGTGGAGGCCGGTGCCTACACCCTGGTGCTCGGCCCCGCCGAAGGCTACGTGCCCCGCAGCCTCGACGCCAAGGTGCGGCCGGCCGGCGTCGACGTGGGGATTATCGGTCTGGTGCCGGCCGGCGCGCCGACCCTCCTCTCCGCCGCCGACGGTGGGTCCCTGGCCGCTTGCGCGGGGACGAGCCTGCGGCTGCCGGCGGGTGCGCTGCTCGAGGACCAGGCGGTGTCGATGGCCTGCCTGACCGGTCTGGACGAGCTCCCGGCGCCGCCGCCGGCCGGCCGGCTGCCGCTGGCGGCCGTAGACCTGTCCCCCGGCGCCATGGGGCTGGTGGGGGTGGGGCAGGTGGAGATCGCGCTGCCCAGCCAGCCGCGCTACGCGGCCGGCGTCTCGCTGGACCTCCTGCGGCTCGACCTGGATCGCCTCATCTGGCGGCCGGCGGGCAGCCTGACGGTCGGCGCCGACGGCCGCAGTGCAACGGGCGACATCATGGCCTTCGGCGCCTATCTGGCCGCGGCTCCGCCCTTCGGCGCCTTCGCCGACGGCGCCGATGCCGGTCCGGCCATCCTGCGGCTCAACACCTCGGTGACCGAGGACGGACGGCCGTCGGAGCGGGTCGCGCCGGAGACCGCGGTGGTGTACCTCGATCTGGCCTACCGCGGCCTGGACGACAGCCTCCTGCGCATCCGCACGGTGGACGATTCGGGCCGTCTCGGCTTCGAGAGCGCCGAGCGCTACAGCGGCGACGGCAGCCGGCGCGTGGCCATGGTCCTCGAGGAGGGCGCGTGGCCCGATGGCGAGTACGTCACCTCCGTCTACCTGGGCGAGCCGCCGCAGATCCAGAGCCTCACCTGGACCGTGGGTGAGGCGGCGGCCCGGCCGACATTGCCGGCCGCCTGGGTGTCGGATGCCGCGGACCCGTCCGCTCCTGCCTCGCGGAGCCTGCCGCCCGCGGCGCCATGGCGCGCGAGCTGCGCGGCGCCGGCGGACTGGTGGGCCTACACCGTGCAGGCCGGCGACAGCCTGGGCGCCCTGGCCCTGCGCACGGGCAGCACCGTGGCCGCGCTGGCCGCCGCCAACTGCCTCAGCGGCGACGCCATCCGGACCGGCCAGACGCTTTACGTGCCCACCATCGTCTACAAGTAGAAGCCGCCGAG
>JBGAUA010000096.1:0-13539 GCA_044228875.1 Anaerolineae bacterium | reverse complement strand
GCCGGCAGGTTGTCGGCCCGGACCTCGAGGTGGCAGGCGATCCCGGTGCGGTCGAACTCGGCGAGCGCCTGACGAAGAAGTCCCTGCGCCACCTGCCGGCGTCGCCAGGCAGGCGCGGTGGCGACCCGGAGGAGCTCGGCCTCGTCGGCGACCTGGCGGAAGAGCGCGTAGCCCACGGGGAGATCTTCCGGCGTCGTGGCGAGCCAGGCGAGTGCGCCGGTGCCGGCGAGGCTGCCGGCGAGCTGCTCCCGGGCACCGACGCCGAGATCGTGAGCCGCGCCTACCGTCTGGCCGAGCATGCGCATCGCAAGCAGAAGCGTGCCTCCGGCGAGCCTTATGTCACCCATCCCCTGGCCGTGGCCATCATCCTCGACGAGCTGGGCCTGGACCCCTACGGCCTGGCCGCGGCCCTCCTGCACGATGTGGTCGAGGACAGCGCCTACGACCAGGCCGACATCGAGCGGCTCTTCGGCAAGGAGGTCGCGCGGCTGGTTGCCGGCGTCACCAAGATCTCCGAGCTGGAGGCCATGGATGCCGAGCGGCCCAAGGAGGCGGCCGAGGCCGAGAGCCTGCGCCGCCTGCTGCTGGCCACCGTCAACGACCTGCGGGTCATCCTGATCAAGCTGGCCGACCGCCTGCACAACATGGAGACCCTCGACGCCCTCAAGCCCGAGCGGCGGGCGCGGATGGCCCGCGAGACCCTGGAGATCTACGCCCCGCTGGCCAACCGCCTGGGCGTCTGGGAGTTCAAGAGCCAGTTCGAGGACCTGGCGCTCAAGGCCCTGGAACCGGAGGCCTACTGGGGCATCCGCGAGGCCCTCGCGGCGCGTCAGGTGCAGCAGGAGGCCTACCTGGCCAACGCCATCGCCGTCCTGGACCGGCGGTTGCGCGAGCACGGCATCAAGGCCGATATCAAGAGCCGGGCCAAACACATCACCTCCATCTACCGCAAGATGCGGCGCAAGGAGCTGCCGGCGGAGCAGATCTACGACGTCCTGGCCTTGCGCGTCCTGGTGGACGAGGTGGCCACCTGCTACCTCACCCTGGGTGTGGTGCACACGCTGTGGCAGCCGGTGGAAGGCGAGTTCGACGACTACATCGCCAAGCGCAAGAACAACCTCTACCAATCCCTGCACACCTCCGTGCTGGGCCCGGACGGCCGGCCCCTGGAGGTGCAGATCCGCACCCGGGAGATGGACGAGGTGGCCGAGTACGGGGTCGCGGCACATTGGAAGTACAAGGAGAACACCCGCCATTCCGCCGACTTCCAGGAGAAGATCGCCGCCCTGCGCCGCATCTTCGAGAGCCACGACGAAGCGGCCGCCGACGCCGAGGCCTTCGTCGAGAGCCTCAAGACCGACGTCTTCGCCGATCAGGTCTACGTGGTGACGCCCAAGGGCGACGTCATCGATCTGCCCAAGGGCTCCACGCCCATCGACTTCGCCTACCGCATCCACACCGAGGTGGGCCATCGCTGCCGCGGGGCCCTGGTGGACGGGCGGATGGTCGGCCTGGACACCCCTCTGCAGACGGGCCAGAAGGTGAGCATCATCACCGCGCCCGGCGAGGCCGGGCCGAGCCGCGACTGGTTGAACCCGGTCCTCGGCTACACCGCCTCCAGCCGCGCGCGGGACAAGATCCGCCAGTGGTTCCGCCGCCAGCAGCGCAGCGACGCCATCCGCGACGGGCGGGAGGTTCTGGAGCGCTGCCTGCGCAAGCTGGGTCTCACCCGCATCAAGCATGAAGATGTCGCCCATCTGCTGGAGCATGAGAAGCTGGATGACTTCCTGGCCGCCGTGGGACGGCACGAGATCCCCGCCGAGGCCATCAGCGCGCGCCTGCTGGAGCGCGAGGCCAGGAACGCCCCCGGCTCCCGGGTGGAGCAGGCCCATACGGGGCGGCAGACGCCGCGCGGGCCCATGCCCACGGGCGCGGCGCCGCGCCCGACGCCGGGCGCGGCCACCGGCGTGTCCCTGCTGGGCGCCGAAGGAGTGCACACCCAGGTGGCGCGTTGCTGCGGACCGCTACCGGGCGACCCGGTGCTGGGCTACATCACCCGCGGCCGCGGCGTGACCCTCCACCGCGCCGACTGTTCCAACATCGCCCGCCAGCGGGACCGCGAGCCGGACCGCTTCATCCGCGTCGACTGGCAGCGGGACGACGGCCGGGCCTACCCGGTGGAGCTCAGGATCAGCGCCTATGACCGCTCCGGCCTGGTGCGGGACATCACCGAGATCATGAGCCAGAAGGGGCTGCGCCTGACCTCGCTCAGCGCCGCCGCCAACCCGACCGGCGGCACGGCGATCATCACCGTGGTGGTGGCGCTGAGCTCCCTGGACCAGCTGGCCGGGGTCATCGACCGGCTCGAGCGGGTGGAGAACGTCATCGACGTCCGCCGCCCCAGCGGATGAGGACGGGCCGGATCGCGGACACATACCGCGACGCAACGCAACCGGCATCCTTCCGCACGCGCCGGCCGGCACGGCGGGGGTCCCGGCCGCGACCATCGGCGTATAATCAGCCGCACTCGCCTGGACCCCAAGAGCCCGTCTGATGTCCTTTCGCCCATTCAGCCGCCCACCAGCCGGCCAGCCAGCGTCCACTGGGGCGCGGGCGGTGGTCGATCCGGCCGCTCCGACCAGCATCGGCGCCGCCGCCGCGGCCCTCGTGGTCCTCTTCCTGGTCCTGCTCTCGGTCTTCATCTACCTGTCGCGGTTGAACCAGGGCGCGGCCGATCTGGCCGCCGCGCCCCCAACTGCAGCTCGCGTGGAGGCCACGGCGACCAGCGTCTCGACGCTGGGAGCCCTTACCGTGTCGGCGGCGAGCGGCTACCAGACGTTGCACGACCCGCGCTGGAACTACGCCGTGCTCTTCCCAGAGGACTGGCCCAACGCCGCCGTCGACGGCAGCGGTAGCCTGCTGGCCCAGGCCGACCATGATCGGGTGGTGGAGGACCCGCGGACGGGCGCACGCATGGCCTTGAGCGTCTGGACCGCCGGCGAGGACCTGCCCCTGGAAGCCTGGGCGGAGCGGGTGGCCCCCGGCATGCAGCCCACCGACGGATCCTGGCAGGCCAACGCCACGGTGGCCGGCCGGCCGGCGCTGGCGCTCTGGGCCGCGGAGAGCGCCACCCAGCCGGGCCATTACGCCACGCTGCTGCTCAAGGACGGTCGTCTCTACGGCCTCAGCTACGCCGCCCGCGACGGCGGGGCGGCCCTGGCCGACTACGCCAAGGCCCTGGTCAGCCTGAGTTGGCCGAACGACCCGGAGATGGCGGACCAGGCAGACCAGGTGCCGCTCTTCCCCATGCCGGCGCCGCGCTTCCATCCGTCGGAGCGCCTCTTCCCCTGAACGCGGCGGTGGACGACCGGGCGCGGACGACCGGGCGCGGATGACCGGGTCCGGATGACCAGGTCCGGATGACCGGGCGGCGCCGATGGTCTCAGCGCCGCCCGCCACCGGCGCAACTCAGCGCTCGCCGGTGGCCGCCACCCAGTCCGCCAGCCGGCCCTCGCGGAAGGCCTTGAACACGTCGGCCTCCATCGTCTCGTCGGCGCCGGCGGCGAAGACCAGCACGCCGTCCGCACCCCATTGACCGTTCATGCTCACGCCCACGCCGATATGGCGGAAGTGGCCGTGCAGGATGTTGCGCCGGTGCGGCGGCGAGTTGAGCCACCATTGGACCATGGCTTCCGCCGAGCGCCGCGAGCAGATGATGTTCTCGCCGGCCCAGTTGTTGTAGGGGTAGCCGTTGCGCCGCATGCGGTCCCGCGCCTTGCTGCCGTCGCGGCCGTTATGGCGGCAGAAGCGGCCGCGGGCCATGTCCACCGCATGTTCGCGGGCGGCGGCGACCAGGCGGTTGTCCAGGGCCAGCGGCGGGAGGCCGTGCCGGGCACGGGCCTGATTGACCAGCGCGAGCACCGCCAGCTCCATGCGGCTGCGATCGTCCAGGCCGGGGTCGGCGGCCACCGCGGCCGGATCCGGTGCCGCGGACGCCGGGACCTCGGAAGCAGGGTGCGCGGCGTCGGGGACCGCGGCCTCCGGCGGCGGCGCGGCTTCCGCCGATGCGGGTGGCGCCTCTGCGGCGGCAGGGCCCGCCGGCTCGGACGCCGCGGGCGCGGGCGGAGGAGCGGCCGGGTCCACCGGCTCCGCGGGGACCACGACAGGTTGCGCGGCCGGGTCCACCGCCTCCTGGGCCGATGCGGCGCGAGGGGCGAACCCCAAGAACACGACCACGACCATCAAGGCCGCGGTCAAGGGCAGCGCGGCCGGACAGGCGCTCAGGCGCCTCAACCCGGCCGCGGGGCTTGGGCCAGCGGTCATACTTCGGGCTTCTCCTTCTGGGGAGAGGCTGCCCCTTGTCGCGCCCCTGGCGCGACGTGAACCCTTGGGCGCGGCGGCGACCCTGAAGCGGGCGACCGGCCGCGGAGGGGGCGGCGACTCCGGCGACAGAACCTACCGGACCCGACCGGGCGCGAGGCCGCGGCGCGGGGAGCAAGGATCCGGTGGCAGGCTCCGCAAGTCCTTGGCGGGGGCCATTCTAGGAGCCGGCGGGATCGTGTCAAGATTGGCGGACTGCGCCTGGCCGCCCAAGGCCGCGATGCCCAGGTCTAGCCCGCCGCGTCGAAGGCCTGCCGCAACCAGCCGATGATCTCGGTGTCTACCGCTTCGACGCCATCCAGCCGCAGCTTGAAGTTGCACATGCCACCGGCCGGCACGGCGGTCAGGCGACCGGCCGGCAGGTCCTTGGCGTTCAGCCCCAACTCCACCTGGGTCTTGGTGGCCGGACCGATCATCGCGAACTGCTTCTTGCGCCGCAGGCTGACGTAGCCCTTCTTGGGGGCGATCTCGAAGGCGCCGCCAAAGCCCTGGACGGCCGCCATCAGGGCATCGTGGATCGGGCGCAGGCCGGCCTTCGGCCCGCTGTAGATCTCGTCCAGCATCTGGTCGGCGCCGAGGCCACGGTCCGCAGCGGCCGAGGCGCCATCGGAACGCCGGACATGGTGCGTCAGGGTGTTGGCATCCCCGTGCCCCAGGCCGAACTCCTGCATCAGCAGGTCGCGGATCGCTCCATGCTTGTCGAGCCCACTGGCCTTGACGAAGGCCTCCAGTTCCGCGAGGCTACGGCCGCTGCGCGTCTCGATGTTGGTCAGTTGGTTGGCAACGGCCTGATCCACGCTGTTCATGGTCGGGAACGCTCCTGTCATCGGCTACGGGCCGCTTGCGTGGCGGCCGGTAGCTCCGGTCCGTCGCCCGAGAATAGAACAGGCGTTCCGATTTGTCAAGCCGAACATGGGGCGGCAGGAGCGGGGCGGACTGCCCCGCTCCTGCCACTCGAGCGGTGCTACGCGTGCTCGGCGCTCGCCTTGGCCTCGGTCAGCACCTTGTCGGCGATCTGGTGGGGCACCTGGGCGAAATGGTCGAACTCCGCGGTGTAGTAGCCGCGGCCCTGGGTCATGGAGCGCAGGTCCGTGGCGTAGCGCTGGATCTCGGCCTGGGGCGCCTGCGCCGAGACGACGGCCTTGGCGCCGATGAGCTCCGTGCCCTGGACGACGCCGCGACGGGTGTTCATGTCTCCCAGCACGTCGCCCATCTGCGCCGCGGGCACGGTGACCTTCAGGCGGAACACGGGCTCCAGCAGCACCGGGCCGGCCTCCTGCATCGCCTCCTTGAAGGCCTCGCGGCCCGCGATCTGGAAGGCGATGTCCTTGGAATCGACCGGGTGCTCGCGGCCGTCGGTGACGATGGCCTTGATGTCGACCACCGGGCAATGCGCGATCACGCCTTCCTTCATCACCGCCACCACGCCCTTCTCGATCGAGGGGATGTACTGGTGGCTGATGGCGCCGCCGAAGACTTCGGAGGCGAACTCGAAGCCGCCGCCGGCCGGCAGGGGCTCCACCCGCAGGTGAACTTCGGCGAACTGCCCCGAGCCGCCGGTCTGCTTCTTGTGCCGGTACTGGGCCTTGCCCGGGCGCGTCACCGTCTCGCGGTAGGGCACCCGCGGGACCTTGGTCTCCACCGAAACGCCGTACTTGTCCTTCAGATGGTGCACCGCCACGGCGATATGGGAATCGCCCATGCCGCTGAGCAGCAGTTCGTGGGTGGCGTCCTCGAAATGGGGCACGAGGGTGCGGTCCTCCTCCGCCATCCGCTGCAGGGCCTGGCCCAGCTTGACGCCATCCGCCTGGGTGCTCGGCTTCACGGCCACCGAGTAGAGCGGCTGCGGGAAGTTGAAGGGCGGGAAGGTCAGCTTCGTGTCCTTGTCGCCCAGGGTGTCGCCGGTATGCGTGTGCTGCAGCTTGGCCACGGCGCCGATGTCGCCCGGATAGAGATGGCCCACGCTCAGCTGCTCCTTGCCCCGCAGCACATACACCGGCCCGATGCGCTCCTCCTGACCCTGGCTGAGGTTCATGACGCGGGAGTCGGCCTTGAACTCGCCGGAGATGACGCGCAGGTACTGCAGCTTGCCCACGTAGGGGTCCGCCTGCGTCTTGACGACCAGGGCGGCCAGATGCGGATCGGCCGAGCTGACGTCGACGGACTTGCCGTCGGCCTGCAGGATCGCCCGGCGGGGCATGGCGTTCGCGGCCGTGGGTGCCAGGTACTTGAGGGTCTCCAGGAAGGCCAGCATGCCGCGGCAGTCGCTGGCGGCGGTCATCAGCACCGGCACGAACTTGCCCGCCCGCGACGCCAGCGGCAGGCCGTGGCGCACGTCGTCGGGGCTCAGATCACCCTCGTCGAAGTACTTCATCATCAGCTCGTCCTCGCCCTCGGCCGCGGCTTCCACCAGGGTCATGCGCGCCGTGGCGGCCGCCTGCACGACCTCGTCGGGCACGGCGCCTTCCTTGCCCTCCGGACCCAGGCTGGGCTTGCCGCTGTTGAGGCGGTAGACGCCCTGGAAAGCGGCCTTCTGGCCCACCGGGAGGACCATCGGGGTGAAGCGGACTTCCGGGAAATGCTCGCGCAGCGAGGCCAGCACCCGCTCGGCGCTGGCGTTGTCTCGGTCCATCTTGTTGATGATCACCATGCGCGGCAGGTCCAGCTCGTCCAAGGCCTGCCAGGCCAGCTCGGTGCCCACCTCGACACCGGCCACCGAATCGACCACCACCGCGGCATAGTCGGCCGCGGCCAGGGCCGTGATCACCTCGCCCACGAAATCGGCGTAGCCGGGGGTGTCCAGGAAGTTGATCTTGTGTCCGTCCCATTCCACCGGGATCAAGCTGGTGGAGATCGAGATCCCGCGCCGCACTTCCTCCGGGTCGAAGTCGGAGACCGTGTTGCCGTCCTCGGTCTTGCCCATGCGGGTGGTGACCTTGGTCAGGTACAGGGCGGCTTCCGTGATCGTCGTCTTGCCGGCGCCGCTATGCCCGACGAGGGCGATGTTGTGGATGCGGTCGGAACGGTAATCCTTCATGACGATGCCAAATCTCCTTCGTTCGGATGCGGCGAAGCAGGCCGGCGCGTCGGGGGGTCGGGGAAGGATCCCCGGCCGCCGCGAGAAGCTCGCCGGCGGAATGGAGGGGCGGAAGGCCGAGTATAGTCCCGCCGCTGATTTGCCGCCAGCGACGGCCCGGCCGCCATGCCCCACTCCCGCCGCGGATCGGGCATAATGCCGCCATGGACCTGCACGCAGCCGCGACCTGGCTCGCGGACCTCAAGGCCGGCCTGGGGCCGCGCGGCTGGGCTGCCCTGCAGCTGGCGTTCCTGGCGGCCCTGGTCTGGCTCGTCCGGCACCTCAGCTGGGGCCTCGCCCGTCGCCTGGTGCGCCTGAGCCGCTTCGCCTCGCGCCAGCGAGACCATCGCCCGGCGCGGCAGAAGACCCTGCAGGGGCTGCTGGCGGACGGGATCAGCGCCGCCGTGCTGGCGGCCGCCCTCCTGGTGGTCCTGGTGCGCCTGGCCGGCGTGCCGGCCCAGAGCATGGCCTGGGCCATCGGCCTCCTGGGCGCCGGGATCGGCCTGGCGGCCCGGCCGCTGATCAGCGACTACCTGGCGGGCATCGGCTTCGTCATCGAGGACGCCTTCAGCGTCGGCGAGAAGGTCAGGCTGGGCACGGAGGAAGGCGTCATCGAGCGCGTGGACCTGCGCACGACCCACCTCCGGGCGATGACCGGCGAGCTGATCATGGTGCCCAACGGGGAGATCCGCGTCATCCACAACTACAGCCGCGGCCGCTTCTCGACGGCGGATGTGCACCTGGTCCTGGCCTCGGTGGACGTGGCCCGCGCCCTGCCGCTGCTCACCGCCCTGGGCGAGGAGGCGGCGCACGAGCTGCCGGACCTCGCCGGGCCCTGGCAGATCATCTCCAAGAGCGGTGAACTCGGCCCGCGCACCAGCCTGACCCTGCTGGCGCGCACCGCCTTCGGCAAGGGCGCGGACCTGCGCCCGCAGCTGATGGCCCTGGTGGAAGCGCGACTGCGCGCGGCGGGCATCGCCTTCGACGGCGGCAACGGGGGACCGGACTGAATTCCAGGGTCCTCGGCCGACGCCGCGGGCACCGACCTCGCGGGAGCGGGGACCGCCCCCGGCCCCTTGCACCCGCCGCCGCACCTCGCTACACTGCCGCCCTGTCACGCCCCGCGCGGCGCGGGCGTTGCATATCTGCGGCTGATTGAACCCGAACCTTGGACGATGGAGGGGCCACCCACGGCGACGACCGCCCTGGGGCGCGGTCCCATTTTGGCTTTCCAGCCCGGCCGCGGCGCGCTGTCAGCGCCCGCACCCGCGACACCCGGAGGGGGACCCACCACCATGCAGCATCGCTTCCGTCACGTATCGACCCTGCTCGTCCTGGGCCTCATGGCCTTCATGGGCGGGCGCAGCCCCGCGGCGGCCCGTCCCGTGGACGGCCCGGCCGCTCAGCCACAGGCGGCGACCCACCGCTACATCGTCGTGCTGGAGGATCCACCGCTGGCCTCCTACGCCGGCGGCATCCCCGGCCTGGCCGCCACCAGCCCGCAGGCTGTGCGGCGACTGGACCCGGACCGCTACCAGGGTGTGCACGTGGATGTGACCACCCGCGAGGCTGAGGCCTATCTGGCGCACCTCAACGCGGTCCAGGACGACATGATCCAGCGCCTCCGCTATCTGGCGCCCGAGTTCGACGAGAAGGACTGGCGCTACCAGGTGACGCTCAACGGCTTCACCGCCCGCCTGACCTACGCCAGCGCGGAGCGGGCTCGCGAGCTGCCCGGCGTCAAACTGGTCTACCCGGCCGAGGCGCTGGTGCCGGAGATGGACAGCACCAAGGATCTGGTGGGCACCGTCAAGGCCTGGGAGGCCGCCGGGGGCGTCGCCGAGGCCGGATTGGGCGCCCGCGTGGGCACCCTTGAGGCCGGGAACGCCGTCAACCACCCCTTCCTGCGGGACGAGGGCATGCCGGCGGCGCCTGCGGGCTACCCGGTCGCCAAGTACCACCTGCGCGACGGGACGGCCACCAGCTTCATCAGCAAGACGCATCTGGTGAACAACAAGGTGCTGGGCTTCCGCGTCTTCTCCGACGCCCTGACGCCCGGGGACATCACGCAGCTCAACGCCGGCCTCTACGTGAGCGCCCACGGCAGCCATGTCGCCGGCACGATCACCGGCCGCCACGGCAGCTACGAGGTGGCGCCGGGCATCGAGGTGGAGATGGCCGGTGTCGCGCCCATGGCCAGCCTGTTCACCTACCCGGTCTTCGGTGACACGCCGGAGATGCTGGCGGCCTTCGAGGTGATGGCCGCCGAGGACAAGATCGACGCCGTCAACCTGAGCCTGGGCACCACCACCTGGCTGATGGACCGGCCCGAAAGCCATCCCGTGGCCCTGGCCATGTCCGGTGCCGCCGACGGCGGCGTGCTGGTGGTGGGCTCCTCCGGCAACGCCGGGGGCAACGGCCGCACCTCGCTCTCCGGCGGCTGGAAGTACGCCGAGGACCTGATGGTGGTCGGCAACACCAGCTCCACCGGGCGCACCGGCGTGGCGGTGAAGGTGATGGAGACCGATGTGCCGGACGCGCTGAAGTCGCTCCTGGCCGTTCCCGTCAAGCCCTACACCGACACGATGACCGGCGGCATGGCCTTCGTCCCCGGCGGCGGCTGCGGCCCGGCGGACAACGTGTCCGGCATGATCGCCGTCGTCGAACGCATCGACGGCCAGGGCCAGACCGTAGGCACCTGCGACTTCGCCAGCCGCGCGGTCAACATGAAGAACAGCGGCGCCAAGGCCATCTTCTACCTGTACTACGACCGATTCGGCGGCGCCGCCGCCAGCAACACGGCCCTGCCGGCCATGGCCATGGGCCTGCCGGGCTCCAAGGCACTCATGGAATGGCTCAAGGCCGGCAACGCGCTCACGGTCGAATACGGCCTGCAGCAGCAGCGCGACTACGCGGGCGTCCCAGACTATCTGGCCGGTTCCTCCAGCCGCGGCCCGGGCCTGGACTGGACCATCAAGCCGGACATCTCGGCGCCGGGCACGGACATCCTCAGCTCGGTCCTCAACGACAGCAATACGGCGGACATGATCCCGCCGATGATCCCCGCCTGGCCCGCCTACAGCGGCACCAGCATGGCCGCCCCGCACGTGACCGGCGCCGCCGGCCTCCTGCGCTCCATCCATCCGGACTGGACCGTCGACCAGCTGCGCAGCGCGCTGATCACCAGCAGCGAGCCCGTCGTCACCACCGGCTCGCCGGACAGCCGCGTCCAGGCCGACGTCACCCAGTCCGGCCCCGGCCGACTGGACCTCTCGGACGCCCATGACCCCCGCGTCTTCATGGACCCGCCCAAGGCCAGCTTCGGTGTGCTGAAACCGGGCGACAAGGACCAGATCGACATCGCCATCAGCTCGGCCAACGGCGAGACCAGCTGGTGGGACGTCACGGTGGAGCCGGGCGGCAGCAGCGGCAAGGCCGTGGCCGTGCCCAGCGCCAAGACCGTCACGGTGACCAAGGACCAGACCGCCACCCTCAGCCTCAGCCTGGACGCGACCGGCGCCGACAAGGCGGAGCATTGGGGCTATGTCGTGCTCACGCAGCGCGCCAAGGCTCCGGCGCCGCCCGGAATCTTCCTCCCGGCCCTGGTCAAGGACAGCGACCTGAGCGGCGGCGGACCCTCCGGGCTGTCCCGCGCCGCGGCGCCCGCGCAGTCCGCCGGACCGGACGTCGACGACCTGCGCACGCTGCGCATCGCCTACTACGCCTACGTGGACGACCCGGCGGTGCGCAAGGACGTCCTGCTGGTCAACTGGACCTACGGCAACACGCCCAATCACATGGATGCCTATACGGCCGCCCTGGACACGTTGGGCCTGAGCTACGACGTCTGGTGGATGGGCGAGGCCGCCGATCGGCCCGCCGGCTCCACCGGACCGGTACTGCGGACCGCCCATCCGCCCTACGAGGAGATGTTCCGCCACGACCTGGTGATCCTCAACAGCAACGAGAGCGCCACGTCGATGCAGTCCGCGCTCGCCGGGCAGTTCCAGTACCAGAACTACCTCCTGGGCGGCGGCAGCATGCTGATCGCCGGCCAGGGCACGCCCAACTTCTGGCGCTACCTCAACCGCGGCGCGCGCCTGCCCGACAACGCGGCCAATCGCAACGCCTACAAGGAGACCTGGCCCTACACCTGGGCGGGTCCGAGCCAGAACGTCGGCTGCGAGGCCTGCTGGGCGCGCTACTTCGCCGGCTTCCGGCCGGTGCTGACCGCCACGCTCTCCAGCCGCCTGCTGGTGCCCTATCCGTCGGCTCCGGACAAGCCGGAGATGGCGGTGACCCTGGCGCCGCACGCCGACGCCGAGGCCGGCAGCCCCTTCGCTCAGTACAGCCTGGACCTGTCCACCGGCGCCATGGCCAAGGACGGAGCCAAGGGCAACCAGTACACCTTTGCCTCGGGTGAGGTGATGGGCGAATACAAGGGCCCCACGCCCAACGATCCCAGCACCCCGGAGCTGGAGAACGTGGCCGCCGCCAACCTGGGCGATGTCGACGACGCCGCCTGGACGGTGGCCCCCGGCGGGCGCGGCAAGACCCTCAACCACTGGGCCCGCCCGTTGTGGAGCTACCCGGTGAAGACCGTGGTCAGCGGCACGGAGGAGACCCGGACCATGGTCGTGGGCACCTACATCGCAGGCAAGCACGATCCGGAGTCGATGATCGCCTGGAACGCCATGTTCTGGGGCTTCGGCCTGGAAGGCGTGGGCAAGAACGGCGACGGCACGGCCTCCCGCGACCAGCTGCTGGGCGATGCCTACAACTTCCTGGCCAAGAACGTGGCCGCCCAGGCGCACGTGACCACCGGCGCCGCCGGCCGCCCGCAGCTGCGGGTGAGCCTGGGCGCCGCGGCTGCCGACCTGCGCATCGTCCGCGCCGACCTGGATTGGGGCGACGGGCAGATCCGGCGCCTGGACTTCGCCGGCGGCCTGCCGGCCCAAGGCCTCCGACTCGACGCGGCGACCGGGCACGGCCCGACGGCGCGCATCACCCTGTATCCCGAGCCCGGAACGGCCGCGCCCATCCGCCTGACGGCGGCACTGGAACGCTCGCCGCGAAGGCCCCCTCCCGCTGTCGCGGGAGGGGGCCTTCGTCTGTTTCTCAGGGAAGGTCTACCGGATGAAAGGGCGCGCCCCTTGGTGACACCTTCGCTCTGATCTGATCGGGCCGGGGGGCCAGGCGCCCCCATGCTATCCTTGCCCCAGCCCTCGCCCATGCTCGTCCTCCACGCCCATTTCCGCCCGGAAGCCGGACCTCGCCAGCCGGCCGCCTTGGTCTTGTGGGCGGAGGCCATGCTGGCTTGGGCGCCGTCGGCGCCCGGCGCGCGCGCGGCCAAGGGGCCGGCCGCCCATCCCTACGGCGCGCCGCCCGGCGACCTCGCCGAGGCCCTGGCCACGCTCCTGCCTTCCCTCGCGTCAGATCGGTTGACATCCGCGGCGGAGCAGCGCCTGCTCCTGTGGCTGCCATCGGGCGCCGACGGGCCGTCGCCATCTCGGCCGGAGACCAGGGAGGATGGCGACGATGTCCGGGACCTCGAGCCGGTGGGCCTACGGCAATGGACCGTCGACGGCCTGGCCCTGGATGCCCTGACGGCGCTGGAGCTGCTCGCCGCGCTGCCCGGATCGGCCCAGCTTCCCGCGGGCTGGCTGGCGGGCGACGACCTTCGCTTCTGGCAGCTGGCCGCCGGGCTGGCCCTGGAAGCCCTGGGGGGGGAGCTGGTCCTCCCGGACCTCGGCCGGGTCAGCGCCGCGTCGGAGGACGGCGCCGGACGGCGGGGCAGGGCCGCTCCGCTCTGGCGGGCGCATTGGAGGCCGGTGCTCGACGGCCCGCGCCAGGCGCCGCGGCTGGCGCGCCTGGCCGAGTGCATGCCTCCCGCGTGTCGCGCCGAGGCGTCGGCCCCCGAGTCGGCGCCCACCGGCGCGTCGCTCCTGGCCGGCTTCCTCGACAGCCTGACAGACGCCGCCATCCGCGGCTGGGGCCGGGATGCGGCGCCGGCCGTCGACGCCTCGGCCGGCGCGGCCGAGGACTGGCTGGCGGGCTTGTTCGCGCCGGACGGACGCATGGTC
>JBGAUA010000095.1:0-13572 GCA_044228875.1 Anaerolineae bacterium | reverse complement strand
CGGGACGGGGGGGGGCACTGGGGCGGGCGGGTGCTGGTCTATGGGGTCGGGGGGCGGCGGCGCGGGGGGGGCGGCGCGGGTGCTGGCTTTCATGGGCGGGTGTATAATGCCACGGTTCGCTACGTCCGGACGAAACCGCCGCTCGCCGATCGCGCCCTTCGCCGCGGTCCCGCCCCCCAAGGTGCCCATGACCCTGACTTCCTTCGACACCGAGACCCCCGTCGCCGCCCCCGTCGCCGAGGCGGACCCGCAGGCGCTCGCGCGCATCGTCTTCGATGCCATGGCCGACAAGCAGGCCGCCGACATCGTCACCCTGGATCTCCGCCCGCTCACCATCGTGGCCGACTTCTTCGTCATCGGCACGGCGAGCAGCCCGCGTCAGCTGAAGTCGCTGTCTGACGCGGTGCAGGACCAGGCGCGTCTCGTGGGCGGGCGCAAGCCGGTGAGCGCCGACGGCGCCACGGAATCCGGCTGGCTCCTGGTGGACTTCGGGGACGTGGTGGCCCACCTGATGACCGCCGACCGGCGCGCGTACTACGGCTTGGAAGAGGTCTGGAAGGACGCGCCCCTCGTGGCGCGCATGGCCTGAGCCGAGCGTCGACCATGCGGGTGAGCATCGACTGGCGGGTCTGCGTGGGCGCGGGCTGCTGCGCCGCGGCGGCGCCCGGCAGCTTCGCCTTGGTGGCGAGCGCCGAAGGCCCGCGCGCCATCCTGCTGCGCCCGGCCGCCGAGGCGGTGCTGCGCGCGGCCGCGGCGGCCTGCCCCACCCTGGCGATCTGCCTGGAGGATGAGGCCGGCGGGCGCTACCCGCAGGACCTGCTGGACAGGTCTTAGACCGAAGGTCGTCGCGATGGTGCGGTCGGCCGCTCTGGATGCTCCCGGCTAGCGCGGTTTCGGCGGGCGACCGCGCCGCTTGGGCGCCGTGGCGGTCGGTGCGGGAGCGGCGGTGACGCCCAGGTTCGTCGGCGGCTCTGCCGACCGCAGCCCCAGCCCCAGCGCCTGCAGCGCTGCTTCCAGCTCGGCCAGACGGCCTTCGTCCACCCAGACCAGGGGCCCGCGGATGCCTGGATCGCCGAAGGCGCCCGCCAGTTCCGGCAGCTCCGTCAGCGCCTGAAGCGCGTCGGCATCGGGCAGTTCCAGGTAGCATCCACGGCGCAGCCGCGCCGGGCTGGAATGGCCGGTGCCGCGCTTGATCAGGCGAACCATCGGGTCCGGCACCGCGCCGGCCAAGGCCGTCCAAGCTTGGAGCTGGCCCGCGGCGTCCAGGCCCAGCTGTGATTGGCAGCGGTGGACGGCGGCTTCCGTCAGCCGCCAGCCGGTGGCGGCATCACCGTCGGCCAGGTCCTGGAGTCCGCCGATCACCCGGGGATCGATGCAGCCGCCGCGCAGGTCCACCGCCCCGTCCGGGCGCAGCAGCACGGGGGACCGGCCCCTGGGGGGCGGCTGCGAATCATCCTCCAGGATCAAGCCCTGCCGCTGGGCATGGCGCAGCAAGGCCGGGCGGTCATGAACCAGCAGGAAGCCCTCGCCCAAAGGCTCGAGGGCCTTGGCGCCAAGGTCCCGCGCGGCGCTCAGCGCCTGCGCCGGATCGGCGGCCTGCAGCAGGAGCACCCGCCGGTGCAGGACCACACGCTCGTGCTGTCGCTGCCAGTCCTGCATGCTGTGGAGCACGTTCTGCGGCAGCTCGGCGCCGGTCAGCTGCCGCAGGGACAGGATCATGGCGTCGATGCCGATTCCGGATCGCTGTCCGCGGTAGACGCTGTCGCGGCTGAGGGTGTAGGTGATGGCCCGGTCGGCAGCGGTCCGATCGGCGAAGCGCTCCAGGATGAGGAGCCTGCTCTCCGTCAACGGGCCCATGACCAGGATCTGGAAGTTGGGCTGCAGCACGACCCGGGCCTCCGCCTCCGGCGTGGCCGGTGCCGGGGCCTGCGACAGCAGGAAACGCCCCCAGGGAGCCAGGCGCAGATGCGTCACCGCGGCCTCCGGCGGCGCTTCGCGCTCCGGCGCGGCCGCTGTCTGCAGGCCGAGGTCCAGCAGTCCCAGGCGCCACAGCTGGATCAGCACGCGGCGGATGAAGGGCAGCTCGACCTTGCGCCAGCCGCCGACGTCGGAGTCGGCGCCGGACGGGGCCTGCGAGAAATAGAGGCCCGAGGCATAGCGATGGGATTGCCAGCTGCTCAGGTAGCCGGTCATCGCCGGCGCGGGCGGCACGAGCAGATCGCGATCGCGCAGCACCAGCGTGGCTTCCAGGTGCTCGACCGTCAGCCAGCCGTCGGCGTCCTCCTTGGGCAGCCGTTCCGCCAGCTCGGCCCATATCCGGTGCCGGGCGCCCTTCCAGGTGGCCGCCGCGCCGCGGACGGGGGAGAGGTCGGCGGCACGCAGCTCCACCGGCGCCTCCAGGTCCAGACAGGTGTCGAGGCAGAGCCGCAGGCGTTGTTCCATGGACATCGTCCAGAAGCGCTCCGCCGCGGCCGCCGCCCCGCGGCAACGGTCGCCGTCCGCCAGCAGGCCCAGCTGCAGCAGCAGCTGACGCGCCCAATCCAGCCAAGGCTGCTCCGCCTCGGTCCGGTCAGCCCGGACCAGCTGGGGCAGGGCGGCCGCCAACTGCTTGAGTTCGCGCTTGGCCAGGCCTCCGGTGGCCTTGAGCAGCTGGGGTTCGGTGCGCCAGATCCAGCTCCAGAGCAGGAACAGCTGCCGTTGGCGACCTGCCGGATCGGCAGGCAGCACCGTGGCGGGCGCCGTCGCCGGCGGCCGGATCCGGGAGACCGGACTGGGCAGCCGGGCCGCGATCTCCCTTGGGATCACCCAGTTCCTGGCGCGCCCGAACTCCACCGCTTTACGGGTGTAGGTCTCGGACCGGTTGCCCCGACCCAGGGCCAGACCGGTGCATTCCAGCCGCGCCAGCACATGCTGCAGCTCCGCGGAGCTGGACTTCGGGTCGCCGAGGGGAGCGATCGCCTCGCCGTAGGCGCGGGCCATCGCCTTGGGGGCGGTCACCGGAAGCAGCCCCAGATGGCACCACAGGAGCAGGGAATCCCAGGAAGCCTCGCCCCCGGCCTGCCGCAGCAATTCGAACAAGACTCGCGAAGCCGGATCGAGAAGCTCGAGGTTCTGTCGGACCCGCTCCGGTCGCGGCAGGGCGTCGGCCAGGTCCTTCTGCAGGGCCTGCTTGCTCTTGTTGGCCTGCTGCAGGCCGTTGGCGGCGGCGATGCTGCTGATGGCGGCGGTGAGGTAGCCGCTGAGCAGCTGGTTCAGGTCCGCTATCGTGCTCACCGGCCGGACCTCCGCGGCGTCGCGTTCGGCGCCGCGAGCGCCGCGTCATGGACCATCGGTCGGTGGCCGGCCCGCTGCAGCGCCGCCAGGACCGCGTCCGCATGGTCCGGATCCACCAGCCAGCGGGTGGGCGACAGGCGGCAGGCCACGGCCTGCCCCAGGGCCCCGGCGGCCATGATCTCCTGGGCGGTGGCCTCATCGGCGAAGGTCAGGAGCGACCAGCCATGGCGGAGCACCCATTGGCCCCAGGCATCCGACCAGCCGCGCAGGAGCGCGGCGGCCGCGGGCGGCAGGCTGAGGCGGAGCCGCGCCAGGGCCTGTTCGATGGCCCCGGCGTCGCCGCCCGCGCGAAAGGTCGCGCGGCAGGCGGTCGGGTCCAGGCGGAAGCTGGCGCGGCCGTCCTGTACCGACGCCAGCGCGCAGCAGAGCCCGAGGCAGTTCATCAGGGGCAGGTGGTCCCAGCGCATGGGCAGGACCACGGTGTCCTCCGCCGCCCAATGCGCTTCGGGTGCGGGCACGGATTCCGCCGCCGCCGCCCGCCGCTCCATCAGGTCGCGCCCCGCCGCGCTGAGCCGCAGGGCCTGCGTCGCGCCGGCGCGATCCCGGGCCAGATCCACGAGGCCCAGGACATGCAGCGGCACCTCGATCAGGTAGCGCCAGATGGCGCCGCCGCCCCGCGACCAATCGCTCAGGGGCTTGCCCTTGCGATCCGTCATCTGCCAGCCTTCGCCGCCGCCGCCCATCGCCGACCGCGGCTCCACCTGGCCGGCGAACCGGAGGAAGGCGTCCAGGTCCAGCCAGCCGTCCTGCGCCGGATCGGCGCGCAGGAGGCGACTGAGGATGCGCCCTGCGATCTCGCTGCGGCTGCGAAGGATGCCCTCCTGGAAGGGATCGGCGCTTCGCTGCCAGCTGCGCAGGCTCTCGAGGTCGAAGGTCGCCGACCGGTCTTCCAGGCGCAGCCAGGACCATTCGTCGTAGGCGCCGTAGGGCAGGCTCTGCCAGAACTGGGTCAACAGCAGGAGCAGGTCCGATCCCCGCAGGCCCAGGGCGCGGGCCACGGTGCCCCGGAACAGGTCGCTCGGCTCGGGAAGCTCGCCGCCGAGGCCGTGGGGCAGCTGGATGTAGACCCACAGGAGCAGTTCGGCGGCGCTCGCGCGGTCCAGCGCGAGCGCCGCGCGGAATCGGGTGACGGCCGCGGCCGCGAAGCTGCTCCCGACCGGCGGGATGCGCGAGGGGCGCTGGTCGTCCGCGGCCGGCAGCTGCGACAGGGCCATGCCCGGACGCCAGCCCGGTGGCGCTTGCGGGCCGTCCTTCGTGAAGGGATCCTGCAAGGCGGTCAGCAGGGGATCGGCGCCGGCCTGCTCCGACCACAAGGCCAGACTGCGCAGGGGGTCCGGAGCCGGCACGACCTTCAATCGCCGCAGGTCGGGCGGGGGAGGCAGGAGATCGGCGGCGGCCGAGGTGCCGGCGAAGAGGCCGAGCGGGCTGACCAGGCGGCCGTGCAGGTCGAAGATCAGCCCATGGCGCAGGGCTTCGCGCAGATGGCGTTCGCCGTCGAACGCCGCGCCGGTCACGGTGCGAGCGCCCAAGCCGGCCAGCGCCCGCCGCAAGTAGGTGACGTTCAAGACCTGCAGGGCGCGGATGATGGCCATCAGGCGCCGCTCGTCCGCGCTGAGCCTGGCGCGGGCCCTGGCCAGGGCGTCCTCGTCCGCGTAATGGGCCAACAGTCTGGTCAGCACATCCTCGCGGCGCTGTCCGGCCAGCTTCCAGCCGAAATGGGTCGCGATCATCCGCAGGTCGGTGACCCGCAGATGGTTGAGGGCCTGCGCGATCTGGCCGATCTGCTCCGACGCTTCATCGTCGGCCCTGTGTCTGCCCGCCAGGAGCTCCCCGGCGGTCAAGGGCGCGGGGTAGCCGGCGATCGCGTCGGCCGTGTCGCCGAGTTCCAGGTCGAGGTCGGCGTCGTCCCAGGGATCTTCATCCCATGCGTCGTCGTCGAACGCGCCGGATGCCTGGGGAAGGACCACCTGGGGGTCCGCCAGCGCATCGCCGTAGCGGCCGCCGGTGGCGATGCCCAGACGTCGCAGGGTCGCCAGCAGGCTGGACACGCCGCCGGCCCCTGGGCTGTCAGGCGGGTTCGCCGGTCGGGTCATGGAGGGTCTCCAGGGTCTCCGCGTACGCGATGTGGTAGCGGTAGCCCTGCTCGGTCAGGAAGCGCTGCCGGGCGGCGCCGAAGTCCTGGTCCAGGGAGTCGCGGCTGACCAGGGAGTAGAAGTGGGCTTGGATCCCCTCGGCCTTGGGCCGCAGGATGCGCCCCAGCCGCTGCGCCTCCTCCTGGCGGGAGCCGAAGGTGCCGCTGACCTGGATGGCCACATTGGCATCCGGCAGGTCGATGGAGAAGTTGGCCACCTTGGACACCACCAGGCGGTGGATCTCCCCGTCGCGCAGCTGCTGGTACAGCGCTTCGCGCTTGCGCACGGGCGTCTCGCCGGTGATCAGCGGCAGATCGAAGTGTTCGGCGATGGACTGCAGCTGCGCCATGTACTGGCCGATGATCAGCACGGTGTCCGCCGCGTGGCGCTCCAGGAGGCGCTCGATGACCGCCATCTTGTCGGGGTTGGACGCGGCGATGCCGTACTTGAGGCGCTGGTCGGCCAGGGCGTAGTCCATTCGGAGCGCGGGAGGCATGGCCAGGCGGATCTCGGTGCATTCGGCGGTGGCGATCCAGCCCTGGGCTTCCAGGTCCTTCCAGGGCACGTCCACCTTCTTGGGCCCGATGAGGCTGAAGACCTCGTCGGCGCGGCCGTCCTCGCGGATCAGGGTGGCGGTCAGCCCCAGGCGGCGGCGGGCCTGGATGTCGGCGGTGGCGCGGAAGACGGGCGCCGGCAGCAGGTGCACCTCGTCGTAGATGATGAGACCCCAGTCCTGCGCGCCGAGGAGCGAGAGATGGGGCATCCCGGCGCCCTTGCGGCGATAGGTGAGGGTCTGGTAGGTGGCGACGGTCACCGGCCGCACCTGCTTGAGCGCGCCGGTGTACTCGCCGATGCTGGCGGGATCGATGGCGGTCTTGTCGATGATCTCGTGGATCCACTGCCGCACGGCCACGGTGTTGGGGGTGAGGATGAGGGTGTGGGCGTCCACGGCGGCCATGACCGCCAGGCCCACCACGGTCTTGCCGGCGCCGCAGGGCAGCACGATGACCCCCGAGCCGCCGCGGGCGCTGCCGTCGGCGTGGAAGACGGCCACGGCGTCGCGCTGGTAGTCGCGAAGCGCCAGCGGCAGGCCGGCGAGGGTGATGTCGCGCAGGGCGATCTCCAGGTGCTCGCCGGCTACGTAGCCGGCGAGGTCCTCGACGGGGTAGCCGATCTTGATCAAGGCCTGCTTGAGGTTGCCGCGCTGGCTGGCTTCCACGACGGCGGCGAAGGGCCCCCGCCGCTCGACGAGCATGCCCTGCAGCTTGGGATGGTGGAGGATCTCGGTCAGGAGGGCGTCGTCGTCGGCGCCGAGCATGAGGCGGTCGGCCTCCTGGGTCAGCTTGAGGCGCCCATAGCGCGACATCTGGTCCAGGATCTCGCGCCGCACGTTCTCGGGCAGGTCGTACTTGCCGTATTCGGCCAGGGCGGCGACGATGCCTTGGGCCTGCATGCCGCTGGCCGCCGCGTTCCACAGCGAGAGCGGCGAGATGCGGTAGGTGTGCACGTGCTCGGGGCTCTTCTCCAGCTCGGCGAAGCGCGAGAGCTGGTCGCGGGCGGCCTCGTAACCGGGGCTGGCCAGCTCGAGAAGCACGGTATGGTCCGACTGGACGATGAGGGGGTTGCTGGCCTGGTACATGGTGGCTTTCGGAAGACCTGGCAGGAGATGGGCGCGGAGTTGGCGTCCGGCACCAAAGCGGAGATCATAGCAGGGTGATTCGCGACACCATGACCTGAAGGAGCCCGCCCGATGAAGCCTGCTACGCTCTGCCTTGCCCTGCTCCTGACGCTGGGCGCCTGCAAGACCGCTTCACCGACGGCGGTCGTCCCGTCCGGCGTCCCGGACGCCTCGGCGGGCGACGCCTCCTCCGGACGAGGCGCGGCCTCCGACGCCGCCGCTGGTGCCGGCGGTGACGCCGCCGCGCCTGCCGCGGACGCCGACGCCGCCATCGAGGCCGCCCTGCAGCGGGTGGTGGACCAGGGCGCCTACCAGGTGACGATGTCCGCCGGCGGCGTCGGTGTCGCGACGCGGGCCGAGATCCAGCTGCCGGACCGTCTGCGCATCGTCGTCGGGGACACGGGCCAGGTGGTCATGATCGGCCGCGACACCTACAGCGAGCAGAACGGCCAATGGTCGCGCATCGACACGGCGGGCAGCTTGGGCAACATCATGGAGCAGCTGGTGCCCGACCTGGAGGCGGTGGTCAAGGACGCCCGTTCGCTGGGCACCGAGACGCTGGACGGCCGGGTCTGCGATGTCTACGGCTACAGCAGCAGCCAGGACCTGGGCGGCGGCGAGGTGGCGGTGACGGTCAAGCTCTGGGTGGCCCGGGACACGGGCCTGCCCCTGCGCCAGACGGTGAGCGGTGACGATCCGGCCATGGCGGCGAGCCTGACCAGCGACTTCGGCTACGACGGGACGGTGAGCATCGAGGCGCCGGCGACCTTCACCGACCTGGGGGCGGGGCCGCCAACCGACGCGGGCGCCGGGCCGGGAGCGGAGGGAACGCCGGCGCCCTGAACGCTGGTCAGACGCCGTCCCCTGGTTGCGCCCGGAGCGGCCCCACGGCAGCCGGAGCAAGTACGCTGCGGACTTGATTGCCTTGGCCTTTGCTGACGGCCTCGATTCCCCAGGCTGAGCATGGCAAGTACGCTGCGTACTTGCTACGGCGTCCAGCGAGAGGCGCATACCGACAGCGGGCCGGCCGCCACGCACCTGCCCTTGAGCCGCTGGGCGCCGAGCGCAGCGGGCGCTTGCGGTCTACGACGGCCACCCCGTCACATCGCGGTGGTTCATCGCCCCGTCAATCCCTCCAGTTCGCCGGAAGGTAGACAGACCACCGCGACGGCGCGGCGGCCGGCTTCCAGTCCACCATGATCCTGAAGCGCCGTGGCGGCGAGTCGTAGCTGAACTCGATCGCCCCGCGCATCGGTTCGCTCAGCCCGTCGACGTCGTCCGCGCAGACGCGCATCTCCCAGGTGGCGCCGTCGCTGAGGCCCCGCGGATGGTTCTCCAGCCGCAGGTTCCGGCCCTGGAAGACCGTGATGTCTAGGTTGACGGTGCTCGATTCGCCGCCGACCTGGGCGCCATGCACCCAAAGCTGGTAGCGGCCCGCGGGCAGCGGATCGAATGCGTGCAGGAGCGACGTGCCGGGGGCGCCGATGCCCTGTGCGGCCAGCTCGCCGTCCGCCAGCGCGAACTGCCCGTCCCCGTTGGCGTCGCGCATCAGGTACAGACCCACCGCGTCGTCCGGCTCGGTATCGGCGACCACGTAGACCGCGTCCGCCCCGCCCTCGCCGATCAAGACGTCGTGCTTGATGGCCGAAGTCGAGGGATCCGTGGGACTGTCGGCCGCCAGCGGGACGCTGATCAGGCGCGTCGGCGTCATCAGGCCGCGGGCGTGGACGGACAGCTTGGGCATGTCCAGCTCGCTGGTAAACCGTACCGGGGCGCAGGACGCGCCCACCAGGCTGACGCGCTGGGGAAACTGCCCGACGCGCTGCCCCACGGCGTTGCGGTTGCGTACATAGCGCACACGGCTGGGATCGGCGCGGTCGCGGATGAATGTGAGATCGACACTGGGGACGATGAGCGACCGCGCCCGGGGGACGAACACATCGGTGAAGGCGTAGCCCATCGGCATGGAATCGCCCATGATCAGCGCGCCGCCCGGGACATCGGGGAAATCGAGCATCAAGGTGTTGCTGATGCGGCTGACCGAGGCCGTCCAAGGCCATCCCAGAAGGTCCATCATGCTGTAGGTGCCGACGTGGGCGTCCCAGGCCTCGGGCGGCTTGCGTTCGGTGACCGACGGGATCATCTCGATGCCCGCCAGCGTCTCGACCGCGCAGGCGGCGGCGTTGTCGAGCGAGCGGATGGTGCTGGCCAGGACCGACACCGCGATGCCCCGCTCCGGGATCCAGAAGAGCTGCGACGACCCGCCGTAGATGTTGCCGCCGTGGTCGTAGACGACGACGCGCTGCTTTGGATCCGCCTTGTCGCGCCAGTCGGTGATCATGATGCCGTAGCCGTAGTCCGACCAGGGCAGGTAGGCCTGGTTGATGTGCCGGGTCTGCATCAGGCGCTTGGACGCGGCGGAGAGCACGGTGTCGTCGCCGGCCTGCATCAGGAGCGCCCAGCGGACCATTTCGGTGGGCGTGGAGAACGCGGTGCCGGCCGGCCCCAGCCAGGGGATGTCCCAGGCCGTGGGGTCCAGGGGCTGACCGCCGTCGTAGCCGGTGGCGTAGTTGCTGGTCGAGATCACCTCGCGCGGGTCCAAGGTCGTCAGCGGCATGCCGGCGGGATCCCAGACCCGCTGGGCCATGTAGTCGTTGTAGGGCATCCCCGCGACGCGCTCGACGACCGCGCCGGCGAGGCTGAAATTGGGGTTGGAATAGTTCCAGAAGGAGCCCGGCGCGGCGTAGAGCGGCAGCGAGAGGGCGCCGGTGGCCCGCACCCAAGTCATCAGCGGCGCTGTCGTGTCTTGGATGAAGTATTGATCGATGTGTCCGGTCTGGTGGCTGAGCATGCGGTGCAGCGTCAGTTCGTCGGCATCCCAGGGATGACCCAGCTTGTATTCCGGCAGGTATTCGCCGAGCGGCCCATCGAGCTTGACCGCGCCGGACTGGCTCAGCTGCATCACGGCCGCCGCCGTCATCATCTTGGTCGTCGAGCCGATGCGGAACAAGGTGTTGGCGTCCACCTCGCCGCCGGTGGTCAGGTCCTTGACCCCGTAGCCCCGCGTGAAGGTGATCACATCGCCTACGGCTACCGCGATCGAGGCCGCGGGCGTGTCATCGCCAGGGGAGTTGGGATTGCCCGCCATGTCGTCGCGCATGCATTGGTCGATGATGGCCCAGGGATCGTCGGCCTGGTCGATGGATGCGCGGGCTGCGGCGGCGTCGACCCAGGCGTTGATCTCTTGCGCGCGCAGCGCGGCCGGGGCCGGCTGGGGCAGCGCGCGGTCGACGGACAGGGGTCCGGGGAGTATCGCCGGCAGCGCCAGCGGGCCGCGGGACGACGCTGGGGCCTCCTCGGTCACGGCGTCGTCGGCCGCGGCAGGCCGGCCTAGATCGAGTGCGCTGCCGGCGGCGGCGAGAACCAACCCGGCAAGGACGATGGCCAGCGCGGGGCGGGTGATGCGATGGGGCTGGGACATGAGCAGATCCATGGGGGTGATGGGTGGCGTAGCGTGGCGCCTAGTCTACCACGGTGGCGTGTGATCGAGTCTCCCGCCTCACCGCTCCGCCAGCCCCGCGAGGGAGTGACCATCCCCCTCAGTGGCACCCCCTCACGCTGTCGCCCTGCCGACCACCGTCGCGTGCAGCATCGTCCGGTCGCGGTCGACCGGCGCGGATGGGACGATTGCATGGGTGAGGTCGGGGGAGTAGACTCGCGGTGCCGTGATTGAGGTTCCAATGACCTGGAGAGTGCTCCATGCATCGTCCAATCCCCACCCGAACGTCTCTCGCCATCGCCGCGGTCCTCGTGGCCGCGACCGCCGTGGTCCTCGCCAGCCCTCACAAGGCGCGATCATTCTCACTGGTGCCCTCCTACCTGCCGGCCGTCCTCCGGAGCGGGGCCTACCAGCCGCCGCCGACCGCCGCCCCGGCGCAGACCCCTAGCACCGTTCCCGCGACGGCCGAGTCGCCGACCGTGGAGCCGCCGACCGTGGAGCCGCCGACAGCCAAGCCGCCGGAATCTCCCGCGCCTCCGCCTCTCGATACCACCGGCGTCCCCATCGTCGTGATGCGCGGACCGGTCGATCCCGCGGCCTGGACCGTCGATGCCTTCGCGATCCAGAAGGTCGCGATCGAAGGCGATCACCTGCTGATCATCGGGCTCTACGGCGGCGGCTGCCGGACGCACGACTTCAACCTCGTCACATCGGGCTTGTTCATGGAGTCGAATCCAGTGCAGGCGGACCTGCTCTTGACCCACGACGGCCATGGCGATCTTTGCGAGGCACTGATGATGGCGAGACGCGTCTTCGACCTCGGCCCTCTGAAGCGGACCTATAAGCACGCCTATCCGAACGCGCCGGGACCGATCATCCTGCGTCTGCGCGATTGGACGGAGCCGATCCGATACGAATTCTGACGGGGTTGACCAAGCAGCCCATATCTTGCTGTATTACCTACTGGTTCAGCGAGACCTGGATCTTGGGCGGGACGGACGGTTGACCGGCCGGCCGAAACTCCAGGCCACGCTGAGCCAACGCCCTCAGCCCTCCAGCACCAGCTCCCCGTCCCGCGCCTCCACCCGCACCGCGTCCCCCTCCTTGAAGCGCCCCTCCAGCATCGCCAGGGCCAGCGGGTTCTGCAGGCGGCGCTGCAGGACGCGCTTCAGCGGCCGGGCGCCCCAGGCCGGGTCGTATCCCTCCTCGGCCAGGAGGGCGCGGGCCGCGGCGCCGACCTCCAGGCTGATGCCCCGGGCCGCCAGGCGTCCGCGCAGCTCGGAGAGCTGCATGTCGATGATGCGCCCGATCTGCGAGCGGTCCAGGCTGCCGAAGACCACCGTCTCGTCGACGCGGTTGAGGAACTCCGGCCGGAAGTGGCGGCGCAGCTCGGCGAGCACCTGGCCCTTGGCCGCCTCCACCCCCAGCTCCTGGATCAGGTTCGCCCCGATGTTGCTCGTCATGATCACCAGGCAGTTCTTGAAGCTCACCACCCGGCCCTGGCTGTCCGTCAGGCGTCCGTCGTCCAAGAGCTGCAGGAGCGTGTTGAACACGTCCGGATGCGCCTTCTCGATCTCGTCCAGCAGGATGACCGCGTAGGGTCGGCGGCGGATCGCCTCCGTCAGCTGGCCGCCCTCCTCGTAGCCCACGTAGCCCGGCGGGGCGCCGATCAGCCGGGCCACCGTATGCCGCTCCTGGTACTCCGACATGTCGATGCGCACCATCGCCTGCTCGTCGTCGAAGAGCTGCTCCGCCAGGGCGCGGGCCAGCTCCGTCTTGCCCACGCCCGTCGGGCCCAGGAAGAGGAAGCTGCCGATCGGCCGCTTCGGGTCGCCCAGGCCCGCCCTGGCCCGGCGCACCGCGTCGGCCACCGCCGTCACCGCCTCCTCCTGGCCTACCACGCGTTCGTGCAGGCGGTCCTCCAGGTGCACCAGCTTGGCCAGCTCGCCCTCCATCAGTCGGCTCACCGGCACGCCCGTCCACTTGCTGACCACCTCGGCGATCTCGTCCGGGCCCACCTCTTCTTTTAACAGCATGCTGCCGTCGGCCTGGCCGGCGGCCACCTGCGCCTCCAGCTGCTCCGCCTTGCGCTTCAACTCCAACAGGGTGCCGTACTGCAGCCGGCTGGCCGCTTCGAAGTCGCCCCGCCGCTGGGCATCCTCCACCGCCCGCGTCGTGCGCTCCATCTCCTCCTTGGCCCCGGCCAGGTCGCCGATGAGCTTCCGCTCGCCCTCGATCTGGTCCGACAGCGCCTTCACCTGCCCTTCCAGGTCGGCGATCTCCGCCTCGATCTTCGCCAGCCGCTCCTTGGCCGCCTTGTCCTTCTCGCGGCGCAGGGCCTCGCGCTCGATCTGCTTGCCCAGCATCTGCCGCTTCAGCTCGTCCAGTTCGCGGGGGTCCGAGGTGATCTCCATGCGCAGGCGGCTGGCCGCCTCGTCCAGCAGGTCGATGGCCTTGTCCGGCAGGAAGCGGTCCGCGATGTAGCGGTCCGAGAGCGTGGCCGCGCCGATGACCGCCGCGTCGGTGATGCGCACGCCGTGGTGCACCTCGTAGCGCTCCTTGAGCCCGCGCAGGATGGCGATGGTGTCGTCCACCGAGGGCTCGCCCACCAGCACCGGCTGGAAGCGGCGCTCCAGGGCGGCGTCCTTCTCGATATGCTTGCGGTACTCGTCCAGGGTCGTGGCGCCGATGGTGTGCAGCTCGCCGCGGGCCAGGGCCGGTTTCAGGAGGTTGCTGGCGTCCACCGCCCCCTCGGCGGCCCCTGCTCCCACGAGCGTGTGCATCTCGTCAATGAAGACGACGTACCGCCCCTCGGCCTCCGTCAGCTCCTTGATGACGGACTTCAACCGCTCCTCGAACTCGCCCCGGTACTTGGCCCCGGCCAGCAGCAGGCCGATGTCGAGCGCCACGATGTCCTTGTTGCGGAGGGA
>JBGAUA010000094.1:0-13574 GCA_044228875.1 Anaerolineae bacterium | reverse complement strand
CCCGCGGCGACGTCGCTGAGATGGTCGCCGATGATCCACGAGCGGGCCAGGTCCAGCGCCAGGTCCGCCGCCGCTGCCCGCAGCATGCCCGCACCCGGCTTGCGGGCCTCGCTGGCGCGGCTGAAAGCGGGCATCCGGCCTTCCCGCTCGTGGTAGGGGGAGAAGTGGTAGCCGTCCAGCGGCGCGCCGGCCGCGGCCAGGATGGCCGCCAGATGCGCCCCGGACCGCCGCGCCTCGGCCAGATCGAACAGGCCGCGGGCCACGCCGGCCTGGTTGCTGACGACCACCAGCGCGTATCCAGCGGCGCGCAGCGCGCGCAGGGCCGGCAGGACGCCGGGCAGGAGTTCCAGCTCGCCCGGCTCAGCGCCCCAGGCCAGGTCCCGGACGAGGGTGCCGTCGCGGTCCAGGAAGACGGCGGGGCGGGCGCTCAACGGGGGGCAGCCGACGTCGCCGCAGGCGTAGGATGCGGCCTCAGGCCGGATTCGCCGGCAGGCCGTCGCGCAAGGGGGTGACCACATGGGGCGTCCGCAGCCGGTGCAGGATCAGCGCCGTCGGCCCCACCAGGAACAGGGCATGGTAGGGCGCGTGCACGTCGCCGAGCAGCCGCAGCACCGCCTCGACCGCCGCCACCAGGAAGACCACCAGGATCTGCGGCCGGAAGCCGGGCACGGTGGTGGCCGGATCGGTGACCATGAAGATGGTGAACAGCTGGTACATGGGGCCGGTGATCGGCGCGACGTTGGCCAGGAAGGGCGTGCCCGAGATCAAGGACCTGATGCCGGCGAAGGCCACGAAGGACAGGGCGTAGGTGATGGAGATGTGCACCCGGCGCAGGCGCCAGAGCACCAGCAGCCCCACGCACCAGATGGGGATCATCATCGTCAGGCGGTTGTCCCATTGCACCGACAGGCTGGCCACCGCCTGCGGGGCGAAGAAGAGCATCATGACGATGCCGAAGTTCGACGGGTTCCAGATATGCCGACCCTTCAGGCGCAGCGCGTACTTGGACAGGATGCTGATCGCCGCGCAGAGGGCGAAAGGCCAGAAGAAGGGCGAGCGCACCAGGATGCCTACGCTGATGCCCGAGATGTAGGCCGAGGCCAGGTGCGGCCAGCTGCCGCGCGTCAGCTTGGACAGCCCGGCCTCCAGGACGATGGAGGTGACGATGGCCAGGCCCGTCTTCCAGGGGCTCTCCAGGTTGCCGGTCAGGAAGTTGCTCCCCAGCAGGATGAGCGTGATCAGCATCGGCGGGATGTAGCGCGGGTCGAGGCGCCATCCGCGCGCGGCACGGGGCGGGATGGGCGTGGCCAGGGGCGAGGTATGCGTCGTCATGGCGGGATGCTCCGATGGGGGGCTGGCGGCGGGGCGGTGGTCAGCGCAGGCTGCCGACGGCGCCGGATTCCTTCAGGCGATGGACCTGGTTGATGGCCGGGCCGTCGAGCACCTGCTCGCCGCCTCCCGGCCAGGTGATGACCGCCCGCTTCACCGCGGCGGCCGAGCCGAGACCGAAGTGCAGGCGCCGCTGGTTCTGGGCGCAGAAGCCGCTGGCGCTCTGCAGCTCCTGCAGGGTGACGCCGGCCTCGTGCTCCACGCGGACCTGCGCCCCGATGGCCCCGCGGTTGCCCACGCTGCCCTCCAGCTCGAAGGCGATCCAGCGCTGAGCCGCGGCCTCGGCCTCGTTGCGGTAGATGAGCAGCGGGCCCTTCTGGCTGGCGACGATGACGTCCAGCACGCCGCGGTTCCACAGGTCCGCCATGGCCACCGCCCGGCCGTCGAAGGTCTCCGTCACCCCCACGGCCTGCGCCACGTCCTGGAACTGCCCCGCGCCGTCGTTGACCCAGACCCGCTTGGTCTGGTAGCCGCCCAGACTGCGGTCGCCCATCGCCGGCCAGTTGGCGGCGTCGGAGATGATGGCCTTGTTGCCGCCCGCGATCTGGCTGTAGTCATACCAGTAGTTCTCCACCGCGTTGGCCGAGACGAAGCCGTTGGTCAGGAAGATGTCCTGGAAACCGTCGTTGTTCAGGTCGCCGAACTGGGCGCCGAAGCTCCAGCCGCCCATCTCCACGTTGAGGGCCTGGGCCAGGTTGTCGTAGACCGTGTCGTCGCCGGCGCTGCCCTCCCGGGGCACCCAGAGGTTGTTGCCCTGGACGAGGATGCCCTCCTCGCTGATGTTGCTGATGTAGATGGACAGCCGGCCCTGGTTGAACACATCGCCCATGGCCACGTTCATGCCGCTCTTGGGCCGCTCGCCGATGCCGTTGGCGGCCCCCACCTCGGTGAAGCGGCCGCCGTCGTTGCGGAAGTACTCGCTCACGCCGTAGTCGTTGGCGATGACCAGGTCGGGGTAGCCCGTGCCGCGCAGGTCGGCGGCGGCGGCAGCCAGGGTCCAGCGGCGGCTGACCAGGCCCACCGCCTCGGCCACGTCCTGGAAGCGCCCCCCGCCCAGGTTGCGCAGCAGGACCTTGCGCCCCCCGTTCTGCGCGTACTCGAAGCTCTCCGGCATCATCTTCGTGTCGGCCAGCTGCCACAGGTTGATGCGTTCGTCGTAGTAGCCGCCCAGGAAGAGGTCCAGCAGGCCGTCCTGGTCGAAGTCCAGCCAGACGGCGCTGGAGGCGTTGATCCATTCCGGCAGGCCCGAGCCGGCGGTCACCGAGGTGAAGCCCTGGCCCGCCTCGTTGCGAAAGAGCTCGGGCCGGCCCCATTTGTTGACGAAGAGGTCCTCGTCGCCGTCGTTGTCGTAGTCGCCCCACAAGGCGCCGCTGACGATGCCCGTGCCCGGCTGGTTGAGGTCCGCCACGCCCATGTCGGCGGCGACGTCCGCGAAGCGCCCGTCGCCCAGGTTGCGGTACAGGGCGCAGCGGCTGCCCTCCTTGCTGCTGGACACGAAGACGTCCGACCAGCCGTCGCGGTCGAAGTCGGCCACGGCCACCGCGGCGCCCATGGCGTTCATCTGCGGCATGATGTGGTCCAGCTTGGCGTCGAAGGTGGGCGCCTGGTGGACGAAGTCCACGCCGGCCTCCTTGGACACCTCCCGCAGGGCAAAGCCGTAGCGGGCCTTTGCCGCTTCCAGGTCCAGGGTCGACTCGCCGCCATGGGGGCGGCCGGAACGTCGCGACAAAACGGCGGCCAGGCCGATCAGGCCGACGAGAAGCAGCGGCAGGAGAATGCGGAAGTTCGGGGTTGCGCGCATGGTCTGAGCGTTCCTGACGAGGCGAAGATGGCCCCTAGGGGGCGGCGGGAGCTTGATCGGCCGCCGGAACGGCCTGCAGCGGCCGGTTCAGGCGCTGCGGCGGGACGTAGCGGGTGTGGTAGTCGATCCAGTCCTCGGCATGGGCCTGGTAGACCGGGTCATCCTGCAGGCGGCCCACGGCGCCGAAGCGGCGCGGGTCGGCGTATTCCGGCTTGTCGTGGGCGGGCAGGGGCAGGACGGTCTCGCCATAGGCGGTGTTGAAGTCGCCGTCCTTCTCCCAGCCATCGCTGATGAAGACGAAATCCCGCGTGAAACCCGCCGGCGGATCCGCAGGCGCCTTGAAGCGCAGCAGGATCTCGTCGCCGGCATTGAGGATGACGTAGCGGTCGTCCACCTGCGCCAGGAGCGGCTTTACATCGCCGAAGCGGGTGTAGAAGCCGCCCAGGTTCAGCCAGGGCACCGTGGTCGTCACCCGATCGTAGTCGGGGATCTCAGGCATGGCGTGGGGAGCCGGATCGGCGCCGGTATGGGTGGTCACCGACAGGCCGCGGTAGCGCAGCTGGGCGGACTCGGCCGCCAGGCGCTGGGTGCGGGTCGCCTCCCGGCCGGGGACCAGGGCTACGACGGCCAGCTGGTCCCAGTAGACCTCGAGGTTGCTCCGCAGGCGCAGGCGCTCGGGGGCGGCGCCGCCGGCCGGGTCCAGGCCCGCCAAGGGGATGAGCAGGCTCTTGCGCTTGCCCGCCGGGAAGCCCAGGCGCGCGCGCGCCGTCGTCCAGCCGCCCGTGCCGTCCGGCAGCTCGATGCTCAGGTCCTGCGGCGCGGCCGCCTTGCCCTGGCCGATGGCCACATTGATGGAGCTGTCGGTGGGGTAGATGAAGCCGGTGGCGTAGAGGGCGAGGGCCGGCGGCGGCGACGCGGCCGCGTCGGACGCCGACGCGGGTTGCTCCGACTGCAGCTTCACCAAGGCCTGAGTCAGATCCACCTCCACCCAATGGTCCTGGGCGATGCCCTGGTAGGCGCCGAGCGCGAAGCTGTCCAGGTAGACCTCGTCGCGCGCCGCCACGCGGTCGCTGACGTCGCGACCTTCCTGGTCCAGGGCCCGGTCCACCTGGAAGAGCGGACCGGTGGTCTGCACCGCCAAGGGCGGCGGGGGGATGCTGAAGCGCTCGTCGACGAAGGCCTCCGTCCCCTCGGGGTGGTCGACCACCATCAGGTTCACCAGGTCGAAGAAATGGGTCTCCCAGAGCTCGGCCGTGATGCGCAGGTCGTAGAAGCCGTCCCTAGCCACCAGCTGGTCGCCCCGCACCTTGACCCAGTCCTCGGTCTGCACCACGCCCGCCGTGTCCACGGCGTTGATGCGCAGGCCCAGGGGGGACTTCCAGAGGATGTCCGTGACGAAGGCCATCGCCTCGCCGTTGTCGGCGAAGAGCCAGGGGCAGGAGCCCTTCAGCCGCTGCAGGGCGGTTACGGCCTTGTCGCCCGTCAGGTCGAACTCGCCCTGCGGCAGGCCGTTGGGCCAGTAGATGTGGGCGGTCTCCACGCCGCCGCGGCTGCCGAGACCGAAATGCAGGGCCGGGCCGTCGATGAGGCGGGTCTGGGCCAGCAGGCCGGAGCGGATCGACACCTGGCCGCCCAGGCCGAAGCTGTTGATGCGCTGGTCGCCGCTCTGCTGCGTTCCGCTCTGCCCCGGAGGGGCGGGGGGGATCTCCAGGCCGCGCAGGCGCAGCAGCTGGTAGTGATAGGCCTTGGCGCCACCCTGGTTGGCCAGACGCAGCGCCGTTCCGGCCGTCGACCCCATGGCCGCCATGTCCAGCTTGCCGTCGCCGTCCAGGTCGGCCAGGGCCCGCGCCGCCGCGCCTTCGATCACCGCAAGATCCTGCCAGGCGCCCTGCCCGTCGCTCAGTGAGACGCGGGTGGCCGGCGCGGGCCGATCGCAGCCCACGACGAGGTCCGCCGCGCCGTTGTTGTCCACATCGCCCCAGAGCAGGGTCCGGCAGGCGGCGCCGGACGCGACCGCCGGACGGAGCGCCTCGGGCGCGCTGAAGGCCGGCGAGCCGGCGGTGGCGGTGGCGGGATCGGCGCGCCGGACCGCGACGGCGCCGTCGGCGGAGAGCGTCACCAGGTCCAGCCAGCCGTCACCGTCGCTATCGACGGCCAGGACAGCGGCCGCACCGGCGGCCGCGCCCAGGTCCTTGGCGACGTAGCTGCCGTTGCGCGTGTTGTCCAGGACGGTCAACTGCTCGCCGGCGATGGCGGCCAGGTCGGCGTCGCCGTCGCTATCCAGATCGGCCCAGACCAGGTCGCGCAGGTCGCGCAGGTCACCCAGGCCGCCCTGTTCCGATGCCTCAACGGCCAGCCAGCTGCCGTCGCCGTTGTTGCGCAGGACGGCGGCCTTGTCCGCACCGCGCCCCAGGACCAGGTCCAGGTCGCCGTCCAGCTCGATGTCCGCGGTCCAGGCGCCGGTGCAGGCGGCGCCCAGCTCGGCCCCTTCAAGACCGGTCGCCGTGGTCGAATCCGCGTAGCCCTCGGCCTCGGCGCGGTAGAGCAGGAGGCCGCCCGGCCCGCAGGCGGCCAGGTCCATACGCTTGTCGTTGTTCCAGTCCAGGGCCAGGAGCCGCGAGCCGCCGACGCCGGCCGCCGAGCCGTCCCCGGCCGGAAGGGCCAGGTCCACCGGCTGCTCGCCCTGGATACCCGCTCGGACGCCCAGGTCCAGCACCAGTCGCGGCGCGCCTTCCTCGCCCAGCGGCAGGGCGCCGATGTCCCGCGCCTCGGCGGCGTCGACGGCCTCCTTGGCGAAGGCCAGATCGGTGTCCGGCGTATCGGCCCGCGGCTCGGGCATCGGCAGGCGAAGGAAGGCGCCGATGGGCTCGCCGATCACGTCGTCCGGCAGGCGCAGGGCGCGGATGGCCACCTGGTAGGCGGGCGTGGGCAGCAGCAGGTTCTGCAGCACGGCCAGCCGCGGCACCAGGGCCTTGGCATCGCCGCCCTGCGCCGCCTGGACCTGCGCCAGCTGCGCCTTGATGTCCGCGGGCCACGCGGCCGACTGCGGGCCCAGGGCCTGGATGGCCGACGCGACGGCCGCCGCGTCGCCGGCCTTGGTCGCCAGGCGGGCGCGGTCCAAAAGGGCCACGGGATTCTGCGGGCTCACCTCGAGGATGGCGTCCAGTTCGGCGGCGGCCGCCACGTCGGCGTCAGCCGCTCCGGCGCGCTCGATGGCCTCCTTTAGGGCGTAGCGGGCGCGGAGGTTCGCGCCGTCCAGGGCCACCGCCTCCCGCAGCACCGTGACCGCCGCCTCCGGCTTGCCGAGGCGGTCGGCGACCAGGGCCTCCAGGAGCGCCAGTCGGCTCTCGCGCGGCGCAAGCGCGCGCGCCTTGGCCACCAGCTCGGCGGCGCTGTCCGCGCCCTGGTTGCGCAGGTGGTACAGGGCCAGGTCCGCCAGAACGGCGGGCTCCTCCGGCGCCAGCTCGGAAGCGCGGATCAGGAGATCCTTGCCGCGGCTGGTGGTGTCGCCCACCTGCAGGGCGGCCACGCCGCCGAAGTAGGCCGACACGAGCTGCTCGTAGCGGTCAGCGGGCAGGTCCAGGGTGGGCAAGGGGCCGGGACTGCTCGACCAGCAGGCCGCGGTCGCAAGGAGCAGCCCGAGCAGCATCGCTCCACGGGACGGCGCGCGGCGGAAAGGTGGCTTCATCGGCTGCTTCGTTCTCCACGTCGGGCCGCCACGGGCGGTGTTGTCCGGGCCGGGCCGCGGGAAGGGATTCACGCCGGCCGGCGAGAGGTCTTCGAGATTCTAGCAAAGACCGGACCCGGTCACCGTCCCCGTCCGTCATCGTCCAGATCGAGCAGGCCATCCCGGAGGGCGCCGCGGATCAGGCCGACCAGGTTGCTGGCGCCGAACTTGGCCAGAAGGCTGGTGCGGTAATGCTCCACGGTCTTGATGCTGAGGCCCAGCTCCGCGGCGATGATCCTGCTCGTATGCCCCGCCCCGATCAGGCGCAGGATCTCCAGTTCGCGGGCGGTCAGGTTGACGGCGCCGGCCGGCCGAGGGTCCGGGGGGCGCGGGCCGCCCAGCGGGCGGCCCAGGGAAGAGCCGATGTAGGTGCCGCCGCGCGCGGCCGTGCGGATGGCCAGGAGCAGCTCCTCGGTCACCGCCTCCTTGAGCACGTAGCCGTGGGCGCCCTTGGCCAGGGCTTCGCCCACGAGGGCGTCATCGCCGTGCATGGAGAGCACGATCACGTGGGTGGGCAGGCCCTCGCGCGCCAGGGCCTCCAGGACCGCGATGCCTCCCGCCCCCGGCATGGCCAGGTCGGTGACCAGGACATCCGGCTTCAGGCGGCTGGCCAGGAGGATGGCCGTCGGGCCGTCCGGCGCCTCGCCCACCACCTCGATGTCATCGGCCTTGGCCAGAAGGGCACGCACGCCTTCCCGCAGCAGCGGATGGTCGTCCGCCACCACCACCCGGATCATCGCCCGCCCCCGTCGCCTGCCGCGTCCAGCGGCACCCAGGCCAGGAGCCGGCTGCCGCGATCGGGGCCGGAGGCGATCTCCAGCCCGCCGCCCACCAGCGAAAGCCGCTCAGCCATGCTGGACAGCCCCATGCCGCTCCCCCGCGTGGATTCCGCGGCGTCCGGCAACGCGTCGAAACCCTGCCCGTCGTCCCGCACCTCCAACCTGAGCCGACCTTCCCCGCATCCGAGCCGCACCGACGCCCGGCGCGCCTGGGCGTGGCGCAGGACATTCGTCAGGGCCTCCTGGAGAAAGCGGTAGAGCGCGAGGATCCGCTCGTCGCTGACCTTGCCCACCGCCGGGCCCTGGAAGTCCACCGCCAGGGCGGTACGGTTCGTGAAGCCGCGGCAGGTGGCCTCCAGCAGCCCGGTGAGGCCGTCGGGGCCCAAGGTGGGCGGGCGCAGGCCCTGGGCCAGGGCGCGGATGCGTTCATGCGTGGTCTGCACCAGGGACGCCGCCTCCTGCACCTCGGCCGCCAGCCTTGCCTGCCGGGCTTCGTCCAGCTCGCGGGCCAGCAGCTCCAAGCTGATGCGCAGCACGGTCAGGGCCTGGCCCGCCTCGTCATGCAGCTCAGCGGACACGCGGCGGCGCTCCTCCTCGTGGGCCTGGATCACCCGCCCCGCCAGCTGGCGCCGCTGCTCGGCCAGGAGCTCCACCGCTGCCTCGGCGCGCTTGAGGGCGGTGATGTCCGTGGCGTAGATGAGCACCGAGCCCGTGGCCCGGATGAAGCAGATCTTCTCCTCGAAGACCGCGTCCTCCAGATTCACCTGCCGGGCCGAGACCTCCCGCGTGCCGGCCCGGAACTCCGCGATCAGTGGACCGAGGCCGGAGACGAGGGGATGCGCCGCACCCTGGTCGAACAACTCCGGAAACCGGGCGCGGGCGACCGGGTTGCGGTAGATGAGCTGTCCGTCGAGGTTCAGTTCCAGCACCAGGTTGGGGTTGTGCTCGGGGTAACTGGCCAGACGGACCAGGTCCGGGCCGCTCAGGGGCTGCTCGGGCAGGAGCGGCCGCCCGCCGCCGGCCTCAATCCGTCCGACCCGTTCGCGGTCGCCCATCAGCCGTCCAGCGCTTCGCGCAGGGACTCCAGGCGCGCGCGGCCGAGCAGCATCCAGGCCAGCAGCACGGTGTAGGCCAGCATGGAGAGGCCCAGGAGCCACAGGTACTGCGGGCTGGCCGCCGGCCCGCCCGGGCGGCCGATCACCGGCGCGGGATGGTAGCGGGGCTGCCAAAGCGTCAGGGCGAAGTGGTTGAGCACCATCACCGGCAGGCCGAGAAGGGCCAGAATGGCGGAGAGTCGGGCGCGGCGCTCGCCCTCCGTGAACTGGCGCAGGGTCAGGTAGCCGGCGTACAGGAACCACAGGAAGAGGGTCAGGACCAGCCGCGGGTCGTCCCAGCGCCACCACCAGCCCTGGGCGCCCCGGGCCCACAATGAGCCGGTGATCAAGGTGACCGTGCCCAACCAGAGTCCGGCTTCGCCGCCGGCGACGGCCAGGCGGTCCCAGCGCTCAGCGCGGCCGCGGAGGTAGGCCAGGGCGGCCAGGGCGGTGACGCTGCCGGCCAGATACGTGGTCCAGGCTGCGCCGACATGCACGTAGAGGATGCCCGCCATCCTACCGAGCATCACCTCGGGCGGCGAGAGCCAGATCCCGGCGACAACGGTCGCGGCGCAGAGCAGGAAGGCCAGCCGGCCCAGAGCGCGTTCGGTCCGTCGCCATGCGGCGCCTGTCATCATCTTACCTCGCACGGTGGGGGCGGTCCCGTCAGGAATCGCCGGCGTCTTCCAGGACCAGGGGGTAGAGCCAGAAGCCGAGCACCCAGAATATCACGCCGAAGGCCCCGATGAGAACCAGGGCGGGGGCCATGGCGCCGATGGCGGCGCCTTCCAGGATCAGGTTGGAGGCCTGCACACAGGGCAGGAGCAGGGGCAGGGCCAGAGGAAAGCCCAGGAGCGGCAGCAGGGTCTCCCGGGCCCGGCTGGAGGCGCCCAGCACCGCCACCAGCGTGCCGATGGCGCACCAGCCCGCCAGCCCGAGCAAGGCGACGGCGCCCAGAGCCGGCGCCCGCGCCGCCGGCAGGCCCAGCCAGACGACGAAAGCCGGCAGGAGGGCCAGCAGCATGACGGCGCAGGTCAGCCAGGTGGTCAGCCACCGGGCCACGAAGACCGCGCCCAAGTCTACCGGCGCCGCCCGGAGCCCCAGGAGGCCGCCGGCCTCCTGCTCCGCCGCCAGCCCGCGGCCCTGGGCCAGCACTGCGGCGAAGAGCAGGGCCACCCACAAAGCGCCGGCCGCGCCGGCGGCAAGGCCGTCGAGGCCGCGGGGCAGGCCGAACTGGAAGACCACCGTGACCACCAGTCCGAAGACCAGGGCGGGCAGCAGGGCTTCGCGGCCGCGGGCTTCCACCAGCAGGTCCTTGTGGACCAGGGCCAGGACCGTGCGCCCGAATCCCGGCGCCGGGGGCATGGAGAAGGCCGCTTCCGGCTGCCGGACGGGCGACGCGGCCGGCGCCTGCCGCCCGACCGGCGACGCGGCTTCCGCGGCCCCAGCCTCCGGTGACGCCGGCGGCGCCACCCAGAGGGCGTAGGCCGACCGCAGGTCATCGGCGTCCCAACCGTCGATGGGCCCGCGCCAGACCGCGCGGCCGGCGCGAAGCGCCAGCAGCCCGTCGGCCAGACCCGGCAGGCGCTCCAGGTCGTGCGTGGTCAGCAGGATGGCCTTGCCGGCCGCGCGCGCCGCGCGCAAGCCCGCGGCCAGATCGGCGGCAGCGGCGGGGTCGAGGCCGGTGAAGGGCTCGTCCAGCAACAGGACGACAGGGTCGGGCAGCAGGGCCCGCGCCAGGGCCAGCCGCTGGGCCAGACCCCGCGAGAGCGTGCGCGCCGGCCGGTGAGCCCAGGGGGTCAGGCCTTGCGCGTCGAGGATGGCCGCCAACGCCGGAGCACGCGGCCGCAGGCCGTGGATCCGGGCATGGAACCGCAGCAGCTCCAACGGGCTGAGCTGGGGGTAGAGGCGGGGCTGATGCGTGACCAGTCCGATGGCCCCGCGGCGCTCGCGCGCCTCCAGGATGGCCCGCCCTGCAAGGAGCACCTGGCCCTCCTGCGGCCGATCCAGGCCGGCCAGGAGCTTCAGCAGGGTGGTCTTGCCAGCGCCGTTGGGGCCGACCACGGCGGTGATGCTGCCGGAGGGCAGATCCAGATCCAGGCCACGGAGCACCCATCGGCGACCGTAGCGCCGCCCCAGGCCCCGCGCTGCCAGCATCAGGGCGCCGGCGCGGCCGCCAGCTGGACGTCCACCCGCTGGCGGGCCATCACGGTTCCGGCCGCCCCGTCGATCACCGCCAACTGGACGATGCCCGGGCCCGCGGTCGCCGTGGTGTAGGCGATGGTCCCCGCGAAACCCCCGTCAGGGGCCACGGCGATGCTCGCGTTGCCGCGCCAGTGCTCGCCCGCCTCGTCCACGCTGAACACCATGCCCACCAGGGTCTGCGTGGCCGGATCCAGCTCAGCGCTCCCAGCCACCGCCAGCGGCGAGGACACGGCTGCGCCGATCGCGGGCGCGCTGACCGTGATAGCCGGGGCAGTCGAGATGGGACCGCCACGGTTCGCGGTGGGCCGGGTGCGTTGGCAGGCTCCCAGGCCCATGACGAGCGCGAGGATGACGATGAGCGCCGACCCCCTGGGAAGCGGTTCTCCCCAGGGTCTGGTCATGGCTTCGCCGCGGCCGCCGCAGCCGCGGCTTCAGCTTCCTCGGCTCGGGTCCGGGCCTTGTGGCGGTAGGTCACGCGGCCGCGGGTCAGGTCGTAGGGCGAAACCTCCACATTGACCCGGTCACCCAGGAGGACCTTGATGTAGAACTTCTTCATCCGTCCGGAGAGGTAGGCCAGAACCTCGTGGCCGTTCTCCAGGCGCACCTTGAACATCGTGTTGGGCAGCGCCTCGATGACGATGCCCTCCAGCTCCAGTTTTGCTTCTTCTTTGGCCAAGTTGGGTTTCTCCTCCACCCAGGAGCCGTTGACAAGCGCTGGATGTGGGGCGCCTCCTCGAAAGCCGCCCCGACCTGCTCGCCAGGACTCCGCGTCGATTGCACGGACACGGACGCAGGAGAGCAAGGACGCCCTCCCGCCAGTCGTTTATCATAGCCGTCCGTGGTCGCAGCGCAACCCTTGACGCGGCGAGAGGCTATCATCTACACTGACGGTCGCCACTACCCTGGTCCGATCCGGGCCCTCCGCCGTGCGCCGGCACCGTGTATCCGGGGCGACGCCGGCCCGATATCCAAGGAACCGACATCCCTTGAGCATGGCAAGCGATCCCACCCTGGGCTACGCCACCGAAGGCGGCCCCGGCAACGGCGGCAACCGCGACAAGCTGGCCTTCTACCGACCGGACGATCTCCAGCTCGCCGAACTGGCCGGCAGCATCTACGTGGTCGCGGACGGCCGGGCCGCCGGTGAAGCCGGCGCCCGCGCGGCCGAGCGAACCGTGCGGCAGATCGTCCGCGCCTACTACGCGGCGGTGCGGGACCACGGACGCCCCGACGCATTGGCGCTCGCCTTCGGTGCGGCCGATCGGGCGCTGCGCGAGGCGGCGGCGCAGGAGGAGATCAGCGGCGGTGTCTGCGCCGCGGCCACCGTCCTCTGCAACGACACCCTCATCGTGGGCCATGTCGGCCGCCGGGCGCGGGTCCACCTCGTACGGGCCGGGCAGGCCTATCGCCTGACCGACGATCCCAGCGACGCGACGGCCGTCCTGGGCCATGGGCCCTTACCGCGGCCGGTCTGCAGCGATGCCATCCCCTTGGGCGGCGGCGACCGCGTCGTGCTGACCACCGACGGCTGCTTCCAGGCCTTGCCCGAGGCGGATCTCGGGCCGCTGGTGGTGAGCCAGCCCGCGTCGGCATCCGCGGCGAGGCTCGTCGCCCTGGCCCGCGGCGGCGGGGCCGACGGCGACGCGACGGCCGTGGTCGTGGCCCCTTACGAGCAGCCGGTGGCCACGCCGGCCAGCATGCCCGTCAACCTGCCGAGCTTCGAGATGCCGCAGATCTCCTGGCCGGCGGTGGCCATCGGCGCCGGCACCGTGCTGACCCTGGCCGGTCTTCTGGTCTTCTGGCCTACGATGGCCCGCGCGCTCTCGCGCTCCGCCGCCGAGCGATCGGCGCCGACGCAGGTGGCCGCCGCACCGCCGCCGACCCAGGCGCCCGTCGTCGCGGTCACCGCGGTGGTCAGCGCCACGGCCACCATCGCCGCCAGCCCCAGCCCCACGACCTCGGCGCGGGTCACCGTGCCCAACGTGGTCGGGCTGTCGCAGTCGGATGCCGAACAGGTCATCCGCGCCAACGACCTGCAGCTCAACCTGATCCGCCAGTATTCCGGCACCGTGGACCCCGGCTTCACCATCAGCCAGAACCCCGCGAGCGGGGAGTCGATGGAACCCGGTCAGCTGGTGCAGATCGCCGTGAGCCTGGGGCCGAACCCGGCCACGCCCACGCGCTTCATCCGCCCGGCCATCCCCACCCCCCTGCCCTCCCTGGCGCCGCCGACGGCGGAGCTGGTCACCGAGACGCCGACGGCGGCGGCGCCGGATCCGGAGGACGACAAGCCCTCCAAGCCCCGCCCGCCGGAGCCGCCCACCCAGGAGCCCAAGCCCGAGCCGCCCACCGAGGAGCCCAAGGAGGAGCCGCCCGCTCCCAAGCCGGCCCCGCCGACGCCGGAGGGCTACAGGCATGCGCCCGGAACGCCGCGGTTGGCCGTCTCGCGGCGCGTCCGCGGTCTGGCCGCACCCATCTGGACCGCCCGTTTCGACGCCGGTGCGGGCAGTGGCCCCTTCGACCGCCCCCTGTCGCCGGCGGCCCCGGCGGATTCAGGCCCGGCCTGGCAGGACCGGCTC
>JBGAUA010000093.1:0-13655 GCA_044228875.1 Anaerolineae bacterium | reverse complement strand
GCCGACCACGCGCCGAGCGCGGTCACGTCGTCCGGCGCGCGTACGACCATCGTCACCGCGTCCACCGCGAGCGCGTCGGGAGGCAGCGTCGGCGACGCGTGCAGGGTGACGCGCGTGATGCCGAGCGCGCGCGCGTCGCGCGACGCGGCGACCGCCGCCGCCGCGTCGACCCGACCGTCGGACAAGATGACCATGGCGGGGATGCGTCCCTTGCGGGACGTGGCGGTAAGGACCTCGGCTGCGCGGCGGATGCCCAGGTCCACCCGGCTGCCGCCGGCGGCCGTGATGCCCTCGATGGCCATGCGCAGCACCGCCGCGCTGGAGCTGAGGGGCTCGACGAGCTGGGCTCGCGCGTTGAAGGTGACGATGGCCACCCGGTCCCCCGCGGCGATCGGCGGTGCGGTAAACCGCAGGGGAGCGATGAAGCGACGGGCCGCTTCCTTGGCGTCGGCCAGCTTGGTCTTGCCGGCCGGGCCGCTGTCCAGCATGCTGAGCGACGCGTCCAGCACCAACACGACATCGATGAAGAGGTCCGGGGGCGGGCAGGACTCGCGGATGAGGAGCGGCAGGAACAGCAGGGCGGTAGCAGACGGGGTGCTGGTGGCTGTGGCCGCGGTCGGCGAGGTCGTGGATGTCGGGAAAGCGGTGGTTGACGGCGTGGGCGTGGATGACGCAACGGCGGTGGTTGACGGTGGCGGCGAGTCGGTGGGGACCACGCCGACGCCGCAGGCCTCGCCCTGAATCACGGTGACGCTGTCGCCTTGGGTGTTGGCCACGTAGACCTTGCCCGTCGATGGGTCGGCGGCGATGCCCGCCGGCTCGGCGCCGACCGGCAGGGTGCCCAGCACGCGCCCGCCGACCATGTCGACAACCGTCACCAGGTTGTCGGCGGGATGGGTGGTATACAGGCAGCCGCGGACCGCGTCGACGGCCAGCAGCAGCGGCCGGTGACCCAAGGGGATGCTGCCGATCACCCGCCCGGCGATGCCGTCCACCACCCAGACCCGAGGGGCGCGAAAGTCCGCCAGGTACACCCGGTGGGACTGCAGGTCGACGGCCGGATGGCCGGTAGCGGGCAGGTCGGCCAGGAAGCTCTCGGTGGCCAGGTCGATGATGGTCAGCACATCCGGGTCGCTGCGCGAGACGTAGGCGCGGTCCAAGGCAGGATCGACGGCCACGGTATGGTTGAAGGTGCCCGTGTCGATGTCGCCCAGCAGCCGCCGCTGCGCGAGGTCGATGACCGACAGGCTGCGGCCGCCACGGGTCACGTAAGCGCGTTGGCGGCCGGGATGCAGCCCCACCCCTTCCGGAGCGCCGTCCAGACCGGCCACCGTCTCCGCGAGGCCGCCGCTGACGGCGTCGATGATGGCCAAGGTGCCCTCGCCGTTGTTGGCGACATAGACCCGGTGGCTTGTCTCGTCCACGGCGACGTGAAAGAAGGGGCGACGACCTACGGGAATGGTGTCCAGCACGGCGTCACGGCTCCCATCGAGCATCGACACCGAATGGTCCTCCGAGTTCGTGACGAAGACCCGCCGGAGACCACTGTCCACGCCTACGCCCAACGGCGCCCGGCCGACCGGGACGGTGGCGATCACCCTAGCAGCGGATTGGGCGATCGTGCTGCGCGCGGTCAGGACGACCGCTCCGGCGATCGCGACGGTGAGGGCGGCGAGATAGACGACGGGCTGCCACCTGCGAATCGAGCGCTTGGACTGGGTCACCGTCAGCCTCCTTGGGAAAGGTACGCTCACGCCTTGGCGCGGTCGGACAGCGATCCGGACCGCGATCACCCCGCGATAGATGTCAGCGTTCTCGCTTCGGTTTCAGCGGCAGCCCACCCGCCACAGGGGCGTGTTCCAGAGCGGGTGATAGGGCAGGTCCGCGTTCTGCAGCGCCAGGCAGGCGCGCGGCGGGTTGGCCGGGCTGGGCGGCTTGTTGGGGTCCAGCGGACGCATCCAGCCCTCGTAGCGGTCTGGGTTGGCCACCGCGTCGTTGATCACCGCCGGTGGAACCCGTTCGCGTACGGTGCGGCAGACGCAGGCCGACAATGGCGCCACGGTCGCCGTCGGCGCCGGCATGGTCACCGTCGGCGCCGGCACGGTGGGGCTTGGATCGAGCGTCGGGCTCGCCGTGGCGGTTGGGGTGGCGAGCGGCGTCGCGGTGACGGTGGCGGTAGGGCTGGGGCTGGGAAGCGCGGTCGCGGTCGGCACTTCGACCGGCTGGTCACAGCGCGCACCCCGGATGACCGTCACCGTGTTGCTGGCCTCATTGGCCACGAAGACCCGGCCCGTGCCCGGGTCGACCCCCACGCCGCCGGGCGTCCGGCCGACGGTCAGCCGGCCCAGCTCGCGGCGGTTGACGATGTCCACCACCGTCAGCGCTCCGGTCGCGGGGTTGGTGGCGAAGAGGCAGCCGCGCGAAGCGTCGATAGCCGCCAGGAGCGGCGCGTCGGTGATGGGCAGCTGGTCGAGCACGGTGTTGCTGCGCCCGTCGACGCGCCAGAGCCGGGGGTTGCGGAAGTCCGCCAGCCAGACCTGCTCGGTGCCGGTATCCAGCGCCGGATGCCCGGTGGCGGCGATGTCGCCAACGGACGACAGGTCGGTGGTGTCGAAGACCGAGAGGACGTCCGGCGCCGTACGCGACACATAGATGCGACCGAGGCTCGGGCTGACGACCGCGCTATGGTTGAAGGCGCCCGTGTTCACCGTGCGCAGAAGCTGCTGCGTGGCGCCGTCGACCACCGACATCAGGCTGCCCGCGCGGGTCACGTAGACCAGGTTGCGGGCGTCGTCCACGCCGACGCCCTCCGGCGCCCCGGTGAGGCCGGCCACCGTGGCCACCACGGTGTCGGTCGCCCCATCGATGACCGACAGCGTCCCGGACCCGTTGTTGGCCACGTAGATGCGGTTGCGGCCCGGCATGACGCCGATCCAGTACCAGGGGGTGCTGCCGACCATCAGGGTCTTGATCACCTTGAGCGACTGGCCGTCGATGACCGTGACCGAATGCCCGCCGGCGTTCGTCACGTAGACCTTGTGCGTGGCCGGATTCACCCCGATCCCCACCGGCCGCGCCCCCACATCGATGGTCGCCTCGATGACCTGCGGCAAGGGCGGCGGCTGCGCGCTCGGTCGCGCCTGGGCCTCCGCGACCGCCCAGGCCATGGCGGTAAGCAACCCCGCCGCGATGATGATGCCGCGGCCCGTCCACCGCAGCCGGCGCGTTCCAGCGCAATCCCTCATGTCGACCTCCTCGCCCCGAAGGGCCCAAGACCGCCGCTGCCAAGCTCTCAAGGCTCGGGGCTAAGGGGCTACCGGCCGCCCTGTCCCCGCCAAGGTGATGTCGCCCGCCGGCAGGTAGCTGCTCAGGAAGACATCCGGGCTGCGCTCCGCGCCGCCTACCGTCACGATGCGCTCCACCAGCACGGTGGCGCCCTCGCGCGCCCAGCCCACCCGCAGCGAGCTGCCGAGGGGCACCCGTTCGTCGCGCAGCGCCAAAGCGCGAGCGGCGGGCAGAAGGTCCCGCACCAGCGGCCCGCGAACGCGGACCGCACGGCGCCCGCTCTCGTCCGGCGGCGCCTCGTCGACCAGGGCGCTGGCGGCCTCGCCCTGGGCGCCGGCACCGGCGTCGAGCGGCGCCAGGCCAGGGTCGTCCAGCCGGAAGGCGTCCTCGCTGCCGTAGGCCGTACCGATCAGCAACTGCCGCTCCGTGTTCAGACGGAAGGCGAGGATCAGCGGTTGCATGCTGTCGTTGGTGAAGCGCAGGTCGCGCGGCTCGCCGGTCGGCCCCCGGCCCACTGCCGCGTCCATGCCGACCGGCGGCTCGAGCCAGCCGACGCGCCAGGGCGGGGCTCGGCGCTCGACGATGGGCAGTCCGAGCCAGAAGGCGAGGCGAAAGGCCAGGCTGCTGACCAGCTCCACCCCGCCCAGGACAGGCCCGTCCGGCGCCCAGGCCTTGTCGCCCTGGTCACCTGACAGAGCCTGGATGGGTGCCATGGCCCGCGGATCGAAGCCGGCGGCGGCATCCACCGCGCCGAGAGCGTCCATGAAAGAGAAGGTCTGGCCGGGCATGATCAAGCTACCGGACACGCGCCCGATGGCGGCCAACATGTTGGCCACCCGCTCCGAAGGCGCGCCGGCGTAGCTCAGGGCGATCTCCCGCACCTGGAAGATGCTGCGGTTCAGTTGCGACGCCAGGTCGTCTCCGGCCTGGGTGGGCGTCACGATCAGCGCCAGTTCGCCCCTTCCCTGCTCGGTGTAGGCCGCCTGGATGGCGCGCTCGACCGAGCCGTCGCGATCCAGCTCCAGGCCGGCCTTCCCCGCTTCCTCCAGCGCCAGGAGACCGGTCTCGGCGTCCAGGTCGTAGCGCGGCTCGCGCACGGGGCTGGCCACCAGCGGCACCAGCGCGTCCACCCAGGCGCCGATGGCGTCGCGGTTCACCACGACGGCGGGCGCCATGAACCCCGCCTCGTTCTGGAGCTCCTCGATGACGAACCAGGTCTTGAGGGTGTCCGTCGTCACCGTGAAGCTGTGACCGTTGCGGTCCGTCAGCGCCACCGGGCCGTCGAAGAGCACCCGTTCGGCTTGGGCCACGCCTTCCACGTCGCTGACCGCGGCGCCCGTGGGCGTGGTCGCCAGGCTCAGGCGCCCGCCGATCGGCCTGGCGGCAAACGCGCGCAAGGCGTCCAAGGTGGCGTCCACATCCAAGGCCCGTCCCGGAGCCGGCGGCAGGGTGCGCACCTTGCCGTCCCTACGCTCGATACGGGCGTCGCGGGGCGGCACGGCCATCTCCGGCGACAGCGCCTCCAGGGTCCGGCGTGCCTGGTCGACGTCGATGGCGATGGGCGTCGGCAGGTCCAGTCCCTCCCAGCGCAGGCGAAGGGGCACGATGCCGCGCGCCAGGAAGCCGAGATCGGCGTCGCGACCAGCGCCCATGGCCAGATCGACAGCCAGCTGCGGGTCCAGGGTCAGGCCCATGTCCGCCGTGCTGCGCTGCCAGCTGCGCTGGTCGGCGACGTTCATCGGATCGCCTTCGTCGAAGAGCTCCACGTCGCCCTGGTAGACGCTCAGCGCGTCCAGCAAGGCCTGGCGGGCCGCTTCCGGTGGCAAGCCGCCCAGATCCACGCCGGACATCGTCACGCCCGGTAACACGCGCCCCTGGTAATGGCGCAGGTACCAGCGCGGCAGGAGGAAGCCGCAGAACACCAGGAGCACGACCAGCGCCATGAGCACGAGCGCACCGTGCGCATGGATCCAGGCTTCCACGGTCGACCACCAGGATGGGGGGCCGCCCCGCTGCTGGGGAGCCGGCTCCGGCCGCCGCGACATGAAGCGGCTGGGGCGCGTCGCGCGCGGTGCTGCGGGACTCTCGGACATGGTTGACCCTCCTGGATGGGGGCGTTATGATACGGCAAGCAGGTCGGCCGCGGTACTTTGGCCGGCGCCTCGCGGTGGCCGCCGATCATCCGCCGTCCGGTCAACGGGTCACCACGGTCGCCGCACCGCCGGATCGCCCAGCCCGAGTGTCTCCCCGCCCAGGAAGGGAAACCCGCATGGACTTCGAGTTGACCCAGGAACAGCGGATGATCCGCGACCTGGCCCGCGACTTCGCCCAGGGCGAGATCGCGCCGATCGCCGCCGCCATCGACGAGAGCGGCGACTTCCCGCACGACACGGTGATGAAGATGGGCGGCATCGGGCTCCTCGGCCTGACCGCGTCCCAGGACTACGGTGGCGTGGGCGCGGACATGATCTCCTACGTGGTGGCCATGGAGGAGGTCAGCAAGGTCTGTGCCAGCCACGGCGTCATCATGTCGGTGCAGAACTCGCTGGTCAACTACGGCCTGGAGAAGTTCGGGACCGAGGCCCAGCGGCAGACCTTTCTGGCACCTCTGGCCTCGGGCCAGGCGATCGGCGCCTACAGCCTGACGGAGCCGCAGTCGGGATCGGACGCGGCCGCCATGCGCACGACGGCTGTCCGCGACGGGGACACCTATGTGGTCAACGGCCGCAAGAGCTGGGTGACCAGCGGTCCGGTGGCGCGCTACATCGTGCTCTTCTGCACGATGAACCCCAAGGGCGACCACAAGGACACGATGGCCCTGGTGGTGGACACAGAGCACACGCCGGGCTTCTCACGCGGCAAGAAGGAGCCCAAGCTGGGCATCCGCGCCTCGGCCACCTGCGAGCTGACCTTCGACAACGCGCCGATCCCGGTGGCCAACCGCATCGGCGAGGAGGGCGGCGGCTTCAAGTTCGCCATGAGCATCCTGGACAAGGGGCGCATCGGCATCGCCAGTCAGGCTCTGGGCATCGCCCAGGCCGCCTACGAGTCCTCGCTCGACTACGCCAAGGTGCGCACGGCCTTCGGCAAGGCCATCGCCGAGCACCAGGCGATCCAGTTCATGATCGCCGACATGGCGGTGCGCATCCAGGCGTCGCGGCTGCTCATCTTCCGCGCGGCGGCCAAGGCCGACGCCGGGGAGCGCTTTTCCAAGGAAGCGGCGATGGCCAAGCTCTACGCCTCGGAGACGGCCAACTTCGTGACAGACAAGGCCATCCAGGTACATGGCGGCATGGGCTATTCCAAGGAGCTGCCGGTGGAGCGCTACTTCCGCGACGCGCGCATCACGGAGATCTACGAGGGCACCAGCGAGATCCAGCGCATCGTCATCGCGCGGCACGTGCTGGGGAAGGGCTGACATGAGCGAGAGCCAACCCACGCCGGCCATCCAGCGCCTGCGCGCGATGCGCGATAAGGCCCGCGCCGGCGGCGGCGCGGAGCGGGTCGCCCGTCAGCATGAGCGCGGCAAGCTGACCGCCCGCGAGCGCCTGGACCTGCTTCTGGACGAGAACAGCTTCCACGAGCTGGGCATGTTCGTCACCCACCGGACGCGCGAGTTCGGGATGGACAAGCAGCGCTTCCTGGGCGACGGCGTGGTCACCGGCTACGGCACGATCAACGGCCGGCTGGTCTACGTGTACTCCCAGGACTTCACGGTGCTGGGCGGCTCGCTGGGCCGGGCCCACGCGGACAAGATCGTGTCCTTGTTGCAGATGGCGATGAAGAACGGCGCTCCGGTCATCGGCCTGAACGACTCGGGCGGTGCGCGCATCCAGGAGGGCGTGGTCTCCCTTGGCGGCTATGCCGATATCTTTCTGCAGAACACCCTGGCCTCGGGCGTGGTCCCGCAGCTTTCGGCCATCCTGGGGCCCTGCGCCGGAGGAGCGGTCTACTCGCCCGCCATCACGGACTTCGTCGTCATGGTCCACGGCAGCTCGCACATGTTCGTGACCGGCCCGGACGTGGTGAAGACGGTCACCCACGAAGACCTGACCTTCGACGAGCTGGGCGGGGCGCAGGTGCACGCCACCAAGAGCGGCCTGGCCCACTTCGCCACGAAGAGCGAAGGCGAGGCGCTGGCGGTGCTGCGCACGCTGCTGGCCTACCTGCCGCAGAACAACATGGACGATCCGCCGACGGTCCCCTGCGAGGACGACCCGCTGCGCACGGACCCGGCCCTGGACACGATCGTGCCGGACAACCCCAACCAGCCCTACGACATGCGCGAGGTGCTGCGGCGGGTGCTGGACGACGGGGTCTTCTTCGAGGTGCACGAGCTCTACGGGCAGAACATCCTGGTGGGCTTCGGCCGCCTCAACGGCCGCACGGTGGGCATCGTCGCCCAGCAGCCGATGATCCTGGCCGGCGTGCTGGACAACGACGCCAGCATCAAGGGCGCCCGCTTCGTGCGCTTCTGCGACTGCTTCAACATCCCCATCGTCACCTTCGAGGATGTGCCGGGCTTCATGCCGGGCCTGGTGCAGGAGCATGGCGGCATCATCCGCAACGGCGCCAAGCTGCTCTACGCCTACTGCGAGGCGACGGTGCCCAAGCTGACGGTGATCACGCGCAAGGCCTATGGCGGCGCCTACGATGTGATGAGCTCCAAGCATATCCGCGGCGACATCAACCTGGCCTGGCCCTCGGCGGAGATCGCCGTCATGGGCCCGGACGGCGCGGTCAACATCATCTTCCGCCGCGAGATCGCCGAGGCGGAGGACCCGGTGGCCCGCAAGGCGGAGCTGGTGGCGGAATACCGCGAACAGTTTGCCAACCCCTACGTGGCGGCCAGCTGGGGCTACATCGACGACGTCATCGAGCCACGCGATACGCGGCCCAGGTTGATCTCGGCGCTGGAGATGCTGCAGAACAAGCGCGACGAGAACCCGCCGAAGAAGCATGGGAACATTCCCCTGTAAGGGAGGTTGGAGCTCGATCGTCGTTTCACCAAGCCGACACTCCTACCGTCACCGCGCTCCCCACCACCAGGCCAATGCTCCAGAAAGCCAACCGATCCCAGCGCCCCGGGTCCTGGCCGGCGCCCTGGAGCAGCTCCCGGATCTGCCAGGCCGCCAGCGGTGACCAGGCCAGATAGGCCAGGGCGTGGCCCCGCGGGAGGCCTGAGGCGACCAAAGGCGGCAGCATGAGGTAGGCGGCGAGGTAGGTGAGCGCCGCCACCATGGCCGCGCGGCGCGGGCCGATCCGCACCGCCAGCGTACGCTTGCCCGCGGCGCCGTCGCTGTGCACATCCGGCAGGCTTACGTTGAGGAGCATCGCCAGCTGCAGCGCGGCCAGCGGCAGGAGGGCCAGGACCGTTGACATGTGGCGGGTCCCGCCCTGCAGATGGTAGCCGGTCAGCGGGGTGAGGATCGCGAGCAGACCGGCGCCGGCCAGCTCGCCGAGCCCGGTAGCATGCAGCCGCAACGGGGGGCTGCTGTAGCTCCAGGCAAGGACGATGGCGCCGCCTAGAAGCAGGGCGGTCAACGCGCTCGGCCGGATCAGCAGCGCGAGCCGGGCGGCCGCGAGCAGGGCCGCCCCGCCGGCGCAGCAGGCCGCGACCAGCGCCCAGCGTGCGGGCAGCAGCCCTTCCGGCAGCACCCCGCTGCCCCCCGACCACTGTGGACGCTGGGGGTGCAGCTCGTCGGCCACCCGATCGAAGTAATCGTTGCTGAAGTGGGTCAGCAACTGGCCCATCGTGACCACCAGCTGCCCCCAGAGCAGCGCCTGAGCGTCCAGCGGCCGACTTTCGCCCCGCGCCATCGCCACGCCCAGGCCGTGGAGGACCAGGCCGCCGAGGAGGAAGGACGGCCGGGCCAGACGGATCAGCGCGCGGAGCCGGCCGGCCGCTGGACGCCTCCCGTCGTTCATGGATGCCCGCGGCCCAAGGCGACCACCAGGGGCATCAAGAGGTACTCGGCGTGAAAGAGCCGCCAGAGCAGACGGTAATGGGTCTGGGTGGCGGCGCGGTCGTCGGCCTGCACCCCGGAGGCGCTGCGGATGAGGATGCGGACCAGAACCAGGTGGGCAGCCGCCAGGGTCAAGGCGGCGAGTGGCGGCAGGATGACCGCACCGAGCACCGCGGTGGCGAGGTTGGCGGCCACCCACAGCGCCGTGCTCACCCGCAGTGCCTGGTGAGGTCCGCGGCGCACCGCCAGATTGCCGATGGCATGTTCGCGATCCCCTTCCAGGTCGGGCAGGTCCTTGGCGATGCCGATGCCCAGGGCTCCAAGGCTCATGAAGAGCGCCAACAGCCAGACACCGGGCGGCAGGCCGCGGTCAGCCCCTCCGGGATCGATCCGTAGGATCGCCAGCAGGTGGGCGCCAAGCCCAAGGTTGACCAGTGGCCCGCGCACCAACGCGATGCAGAGCGGCGCCCCGATGGTCGAGCGCTTCAGCCGCCAGGGCGGTAGCGAATAAGCCGTCCCGATGAGCATGCTCACAGCCAAGGTCGCCAGCAGCCAGGGACCGAGGAGGCCACCCAGCCCCAGGGCCAGGGCCGCGGTCAGGGTCACCAGCCACACGGCCTCACGGCGGCTCAAGGACCCGGCGGCCAGCGGGAGATCGGGCTTGTTGATGCGGTCCAGGGCGACGTCGGTGAGCTGGTTGAGGCCTACGATGAAGACGTTGGCTGCTACGGCCGCCAGCCAGGTGCCCGACAAGAGCATCAGGCTGCGCAGGCCAACAGCGCTCGCGCCAGGCTGCCGCAGGGCGATGACGGCGAAAAGGCTGACCAGGCTCAGGCTGGTCCCGATGACCGTGTGGGGTCGGCTGAAGGCCCAGACCGTCCGCCAGCCGCGAGCGAGACCGTGTGGGGGTTCCCGGTCGCCGGGAAGCGGGCGTTCCGCCAGTCCCACTCCCTGGCCGCGCTCCCTAACGCCGCACCCGCGTCTGCGCCAGCCGCGGCAACCAGAGCTTTCGCGGCTTCGGCGTTGCCGCCGTACCCGTCGTCCACGGGGTCGGCGTCGGCTCGCGGGTGGCCGAGCCGTTCAGGGTGGGGGTCGGCGAAGTCGGTGGCGTGAAGGTGGGTGTGTCGACAGCCGTGGGCGGCAGCTGCGTGGCCGTGGCGGGAAGCGCGAAGGTGGCCGTGGGCGTGGGCGGGGCGCCTGACTCGCGGTAGCGCATGAGGCCCCATCCCTCCGTGCCGATCCAGATCTCGTCATCGTTGCCCACCGCCACCGCCGCGATGTCGTTGGTCACCAGGCTCTCGTTCATCTGCGGCAGGGCGGTCGGCAGCTCGCCGTCCATGGCGTCGCCGTTGAAGACGAAGAGGCCGGCCGGCTCCAGGTCGGAGCGCCAGACATCCGGGTCCATGCCCTCCCGCGCCATGCCGCCGCGGGTGGTGGCCACCCAGAGCCGGCCCTTGGCATCGCGCTCCAAGGCGCTCACCATGCCCGTGCGGGCGAAGAGCCGGTTCTGCCACTGGGCGCCGCGCCCCAGGTTTAGCACCGCCGGCCAGAACGGGGCATCCTCGAGCAGCTTGCGCTGGCTCAATGTGCGGGTGCCGAAGCCCCCCACCCAGGCCTTGCCGGCCGGAGCCGCCAGCACCGCCAGCCCTTCGGCGTAGAGCGTGCCGTCGGCATAGCTCTCCAGTCCCTGGCGGCTGTCCGCACGCTCCCATGTCTTGGCCGCCAGGTCGTAACGCGCCACGCCGCCGCCGAAGAGCGCGCCGCCCGCGCCGCCCAGGCCGTCCGGGCGGGTGACATGGTGCCGCGAGGCCACCCAGGCCAGGCCCTGGGCGCAGTCGACGTCGATGGACGCCGTGTTGTCCGACGTCAGGTTGGGGAAGACAAACTGGCTCCAGGAGTCCTGGGTCTTCTGGTGCACCGAGGCGCCCGGCTTCAACAGGTGCACACCGGAGCCCAGGTTGTCGAAGGCGTTGCCGGTGCCCACCCAGATGCTGCCGTCGCAGCCGGCGGCCAGGGCGGCCACCGATCCATCCTTGAGGCCGGGCGCGGCGGGCGCGGCGGCATCATAGGTCCGGGCGGTCCAGGCGCTCGCGTCCCAGACACTGAGGCCCCCGTCGCGAAAGGCCTTCAGGCCGCCGTCCCATTGCGTCTCCAGGCTGCCGACCCAGAGTCGGTCCTGCTGGAGGAGGAGCGCCTGGACATTGTCCCCGGCCAGACCTGTCCACGGGGCCTTGCCGTCGCCGTCCGTGCCTAGGGTGCTGATACGCAGCCACTGGTCATCCGCGTCCTCTCCCGCATCGTTCAGCTTCAGTTGCGCCAGGCCGGCCCCAAGGCCAGGCTGGCTCCGGCTGCCGAGGCCGACAAGAACCTGCCCGGCGAAGCGCGAGTCCGGCGCGCCGACCGCGATGGCGCTGATGAAGTTGGATGCCGGGGCGCGATCCGTCAGGAGGGGCGCGTCCACGGTCAGGTTCGCCAGGTCCAGCCGCTGCAGTCCCATGCCCAAGGCGCCCTGCGGGCCCAGGCCCAGCCAGGCGCCGCCGGGCAGCACCTCGACGGCCTGCACCCGCGGGGCCTTCAACCCGTCCGCCGTACCGAAGGAAGCGGCGCGCTGGAAGTTCCAGCGATCGTCGCGCTGATCGCGCGGTGTCCCCCGGTGGTCCAGGACGCTGAGCCCGCCCTTGCTCCGCCCGATCCAGATGCTGTGCTCCAGCTGCTTCTGCGAGGCATCCGGAAGGGCCAGGGACATCGCCACATCGCCGACCACGCTCCCGCGCTCCGGCAGGTAGATGCGGTGGTCCTCATCATCCTGGATCACCGTGGCCCCGGCGTCGAACCACATCAGGCCCCGCCCGCCGATGGTGGCCCAGCCGCGGTTCTGCGCGTCTACGACCAGCGCGGCGATGTTGCAGGTGATGGTCACGTCGGCGTCCTGGCAGCTGAAGCCGAGCACCTTGTCGTCCTTGCGGTCGGCCGTACCGGTGGTCTCCAGTCGGCTGAGCCCTCCGTGCACGCGCACCCAGACCTTGTCCGGCTCTTCCTCGTTGGGTCCCTTCGTGAACAGCCAGTGGGGCGCGGCGGCGATCCACAGGTCGCCGTCCTTGGCCAAGGCCAGGTCGTTGATGTTGTCGGAGACCAGGCCGGGGCGCTCCTCGCCGTTCAGCTCGGCGCGATAGGTGGCGGCGAAGGTCATCGGTACGGACCACACGTCGTCGGAATGGTCCGCGGTGCCCTGCGTCTCCAGGCGGGCCAGGCCGCCGCCGCGCCATTCCCCCTTGGCGGCATCCCAGACCTGCCAGGTGCCCACCCAGAGGTTGGGTCCGTCCCACACCAGGGCGCGCACATCGGGGGACGGCAGGCCGCCGGCCGTGTTCTCCACCGTATAGCTGAACCAGCGGTCGTCCGCCATGTCCGCAGTGGAGGCGTCGTCAAACATGGTCAAGCCGCGATCCGTAGCCAGCCACTTGCGGCCGGCAGCGTCGATGGCGATATCGCGCACCGTGTTCCCCGCCAAGGGGTTCTGCGGTCGCAGGTACTGTCGATAGCTGCCGGTCGGAAGATCCCAACGCAGGAGGCCACCCATGCGCGCACCGGCCCAGAGCAGGTCGCCCTGGCCCTGCAAAGCCAGGATGTCGTTGCCATGCGCGAAGGTGGTCCAGTGGCCGCTGGGTAGCAGGGACTGGCTGTCGGTCAGCGTGGCGTCGGCGCTCTTGGCCCGCGCCACCGCAGAGCGCTCCGCGCCGGCCGCGACAGCCGGCAGCAGCGCGACCGCCAAGGCCAGCGCTTGGGCCCGCCGCATCGGTCGCGCGCCGGGCCGGACCGGGGCCTTGTTCGGGTGCGTTTGCTGATCGGACATGGGCTAGCGCTCCACGCGGTGCGGCTGGAATCGGCCGGCGATCGGAAATTGAATCGGGAACACTATATCGACGCGGAAGGGGACCGGCCAGTTATGGGCCGAGCAAGGGCCGGTAAGCCGATCGGCTCACGCGACTGATCGCTGCGCGCCCCCTCGCGCCAGCCGGCGCCGCAAACGATAAAGGGGGGGCGCGCCTCGTCGGTCGAGACGCGCCCCCCCTTTCATCTGTCGTTCCGGCCTCACCCGACCGTCATGCGGTCGAGTGGACCCCGTTCACCGGGTGCCCAGGCCTCGCTGGATCACGGCACCAGGCGGCGGTAGCGGCATTGCCCGGTCACGCTCCAGCTGTTCAGGCTGGCGCCGCCGGCCTGGTTGGGTCCGCCGATGGCGTTGTCCTGCACGGTCAAGGTCCAGCCGCCGTTCGCCACCGTCTGGTTGAAGGCATCCAGGGCCTCACCGGACTCCGTCTTGCGCCGCTCATTGTTCAGCATGGGCGTGCTGCAGTTGGTGATACGGGCCGCGGCGTCATCGTCCAGCGTACCGATCACGTT
>JBGAUA010000092.1:0-13694 GCA_044228875.1 Anaerolineae bacterium | reverse complement strand
CTCGGAGCCCCGCCATGCCCTCCCAACCCCCCATGCTCGAGAGCATCGACCTCCCGCTGGGACCGCGCATCCAAGGCAAGGTCAGGGACATCTGGGATCTCGGAGACCGGCGACTGATCGTGACCACCGACCGGCAGAGCGCCTTCGACCGCGTGCTGGGCACCATACCCTACAAAGGGCAGATCCTGACCGCCATGGCCGTGTGGTGGTTCGAGCGCACCGGCGACGTCATCGCCAACCACCTCATCAGCCGGCCGGACCCCAACACCTTGTTGGTGCGCTCCGCCAAGGTCTGGCCGGTGGAGATGGTCGTCCGGGGCTACATCACCGGGGTCACCGACACGGCGCTCTGGACCAACTACGCCCAGGGCCGGCGCCAGATCTATGGGCTGGACTTCCCGGACGGCCTTCGCAAGAACCAGCGCCTGCCGGAGCCGGTCATCACCCCCACCACCAAGGCGCAGCACGGCGGGCACGACGCCCAGATCAGTCGGGAGGCCTTGCTGGCCGAAGGTCTGGTGCCCGCCGACATCTACGCGCGGATGGAGCGGGCCACCCTGGGGCTCTTCGCCCGCGGCCAGGCGCTGGCGGCTGAGCGCGGACTGATCCTGGTGGACACCAAGTACGAGTTCGGAATGGCCCATGGCGAGCTGCTGCTGGTGGACGAGTTGCATACCGTGGACAGCTCGCGCTACTGGGAGGCTGCCAGCTACGAGGCGCGGATGGCGGCGGGCGAGGAGCCCGAAACCTTCGACAAGGAGTTTCTGCGCCGCTGGTACGTGGAACAGGGTTACCGCGGCGAGGGACCGCCGCCACCGCTGCCGGCGGAACTGGCGGAGCGCATGAGCCGCACCTACCGGCTTGCCCTGGAGCGGCTGACGGGCAAGCCCTTCGAGCCCGACGAGCGGGCGCCCGCCGAGCGCATCCCGGCCAACCTGCGCCGAGCGGGCCTGCTGTCCTGATCGGCTGCCAGGCGCGACAAGGTCGCCCCTACTCGGTGTCCTTCAGCCGTGAATAGACGACCAGACGCTGCTCGTAGTTGGCGGCGCCGGTGTCCCAGGCCCCGTCACAGGTGATCAGGTTCAGCATGCGCCCCGGGTTGCGGCCGAAGATCTTGGCCAAGGGCGCCTGGTCGTGGCGGTAGCGCTCCTTGTCCTCCACCACGAACACGTAACGGTCGCCGTTCTCGTAGGTGACGACCATCTCGTCTCCGGGGATCAGGAAGCGCAGCTTGTAGAACACCGCCGGCCCGGTAGGCGAGTCCAGGTGACCGTCGATCACCGAGGGCTTGCCCTTCTGCCCGGGAAGGGCGCTGTCCCGGAACCAGGCGACGTTCATGGCCACGCGCGGCACGTCCACCTGGCCGTTGGGCAAGAGGCCCACCTCCTCGATGGTGGCGCGCACATCGATGGCCGGGATCTCCAGCAGGACCGGCCGCCCGGCAGCCTGGAAGAGGTCGGGTGTCGGCGTGCGGTAGGCTTCGGTGGGCGTGGCGGAAGGCAGCGGGGTAATGGTGGCCGAAGGCGCCGGCAGGGCGGTGAAGGTGGGCACGAGCTGCGCCTCGATGCCGGGATAGACGGGCTCGGCGGCCAGACCGGATCGACCGCAGGCCGACAGGCCCGCGCCGGTAAGCAGCAGGAGGGCGGCCGCGCCGAGGCGTCGGCTGCTGTCTGGAATTCGCATGCTCGGGCTTCCTTTCGGGCGCCAGGAGCGCACCACGGAGGATATTGAGAGTGGCCGGACGCTGCGCTGGGTGCACCCAGCTGAAGCGGCCGGTTCACGACAAGGCGACCCGCATGTCCCCCCGCTTGTCCCAAGGTGGTGCGGTATCAGCTGAGGCGGATCACCTTGAACACCTCCGCGAGATCCATGCCATGGCCTTCGGCCAGGCCGCGGTGGCGTTCCAGCAGCCGGCGCCGCAGGGCCTCCTGGTCGGGGATCTGGCTGCCGTGCTCGCGGAGCGCCGCGAGCTTGCGCTCGAAGCCCGCCGAGATGTCCTCCCAGGTGTCCGGCTGCAGAGCGCCGGCCAGGTAGACGGTGCGCACGACATGGGGCTCCAGCCCGTCGGCCAGGAGCTGCGGGGCGTTGAGCCGGTCGCGCGCCGTGGGGAAGACCGCGTCGAGCGTGGCCTGGCCGACGGCGCGGTGGTCGGGATGGTTGATGTGGTGGTCCCAGTAGAGGGTGGCCGGGTCGTGGGTCATCACCAGGTCGGGGCGGCGCAGGCGGATCTCGCGCGTGATGGCGTGCCGGAGGCGCAGGTCCGGCTGCACCTCGCCGTCCGGCCAGCCCAGAAAGTCCACCCGGCCGAGGCCCAGGACCGCCGCCGCCGCTCGCTGCTCGGCCGCGCGCAGCTCGGCAAGTCGTGAGGGTGTCATCAGCGGATCGGCGGAGCCACGCGAGCCGTCGGTCACCACCACCAGATCCACCGTCCAACCCTGGGCGCACCAGCGCGCCAGGGTTCCGCCGGCGGCGAACTCGGCGTCGTCCGGATGGGCCATCACCACCAGCGCCCGTTCCGGGCCGCGGGTCTCGCTCTGCATGCGGCCAATTCTAGCCCATGGCCCCGCCGGCGGCGGCCGGCGGCGGGCGGCGGGGCGGCAGGGTGCTATAATTCAACCCTTGGGCGACCGGCAGCCAGACGCGGCGCGCAAGCCGGCGCGGGCGGCGCCGCCACGCGCCGCCGTTTAACTTCGGCTCACCCAGAGGTGAGCGCTCAAGGACCAGACATGGACATCGGAGCGGTCAAGCTCGTCAACATCGAGCGCGAGGTGCGCGAGGCCTATCTGGATTACGCCATGAGCGTGATCACCTCGCGCGCGCTGCCGGACGCGCGCGACGGCCTCAAGCCCGTGCAGCGGCGCATCCTGTACACCATGTACGACAACGGCCTGCGGCCGGAACGGGCGTACCGCAAGAGCGCCGCCACCGTCGGCGACGTGCTGGGCAAGTACCATCCTCACGGCGACTCGGCCGTGTATGACGCGATGGTGCGCCTGGCGCAGGACTTCTCCATGCGCTACCCCCTGGTGGACGGGCAGGGCAACTTCGGATCGATCGACGGCGACCCACCCGCGGCCTACCGCTACACCGAGGCCCGCCCGGCCCGCACGGCCATGGAGATGCTGGCCGACATCGACATGGAGACGGTGAACACCCGTCCCAACTTCGATGACACCCGGCAGGAGCCCACCGTCCTGCCCGCCCGCATCCCCAACCTGCTGGTCAACGGGGCCTCGGGCATCGCCGTGGGCATGGCCACCAACATCCCGCCCCACAACCTGGGTGAGGTCTGCGACGCCCTCTGCCATCTCATCGACCATTGGGACGCGGTGGAGGACATCACGCCGGAGGACCTGCGGCAGTTCATTCCCGGGCCGGACTTCCCAACCGGGGCCACGATCCTGGGCCTGGAGGGCATCAAGAGCGCCTACGGCACGGGCCGGGGACGGGTGCTCATCCGCTCGCGGGCCCACGTGGAGGAGATCCGCCCGGGCCGCGAGGCGATCATCGTCACCGAGATCCCCTTCCAGGTGAACAAGACCACCCTGCTCGAGCGCATCGCCGACCTGGTGCGCAGTCGCAAGATCGAGACCATCAGCGACCTGCGTGACGAGTCCGATCGCCACGGGATCCGCATCGTCATCGAGATCAAGCGCAACGGCGACCCGCACATCACCCTCAACCAGCTCTACAAGTACAGCATGCTCCAGCACACCTTCGGGGTGAACATGCTGGCCCTGGTCGACGGCGAGCCGCAGGTGCTGTCGCTCAAGCATCTGCTGGAGATCTACGTCAACCACCGCATCGACGTGGTGGAGCGGCGTTCGCGCTACGAGCTGGAGCGAGCCCGGCAGCGGCAGCACATCCTGGAGGGCCTGCGCATCGCCATCTCCCACATGGACGAGGTGATCGCCACCATCCGGCGTTCGCCCGACGTGCCGGAGGCCAAGGCCAACCTGATCACCACCTTCAGCCTCTCCGAGATCCAGGCCCAGGCCATCCTGGACATGCAGCTCCGCCGCCTCGCCGCCTTGGAGCAGGAGAAGATCGAGGACGAGTACAAGACGATCTCCGAGCGCATCGCCTACCTGGTGTCCCTGCTGCAGGACCGGCCCATGGTGCTGGCCGTGATCCGGGCCGAGATCCAGGAGCTCAAGGAAGCCTACGGCGACCCCCGCCGCACCACCATCGAGGCCGACGCGCGGGAGCTGGCCGACGAGGACCTGATCCCCATCCGCGACACCCTGATCACCGTGACCCAGCGCGGCTACATCAAGCGCCTGCCGACCGACACCTACCGCTCGCAGCAGCGCGGCGGGCGAGGCATCATCGGCGCCCGAACGAAGACCGACGACCAGGTGCGCGACAACTTCATCGCCGGCACCCGCGACACCCTGCTCTTCTTCACCGACCGCGGCCGGGTCTTCCAGCTCCGCGCCTGGCAGGTGCCGGAGACCGGTCGCGAGTCCGCCGGCACGCCCCTGGTCAACCTCATCCAGTTGACGCCCGGGGAGCGGGTGACGGTGGCGCTGCCGGTCAAGGCCGAGACCTGGGAGGCCGGCGGTTACCTGGTCATGGCCACGGAGCGGGGCCGCATCAAGCGCACGGTGCTCAGCGCCTACGAGAGCGTCCGCTCAAGCGGCCTGATCGCCATCGTTCTGGACGAGGGGGACACCCTGCGCTGGGTCAAGGCGACCGGCGGCAAGGGCGAGCTGATCATGGTGACCCGGCGCGGTCGGGCCTTGCGCTTCCGCGAGCAGGACGTGCGCCCCATGGGCCGCGCCGCGGCGGGCGTCATGGCCATCCGCCTCAAGGAGAACGACGGCATCGCCACCATGGACCTGGTGGATCCGGACGCCGACCTGCTGGTGATCACCGAACGGGGCGTCGGCAAGCGCAGCCCGTTGTCCCAGTACCGCACGACCAGCCGCCACACCCAGGGCATCCTGACCCTCTCCGCCGGCCGCGTGGAGGAGATCGGGGAGATCGTCGACGCGCGGGTGGTGAGCGACGGCGGCGACCTGGCGCTCATCACCGCGGCGGGCATCGTCATGCGCACCACCACGGACGCGATCAGCCGCATGAGCCGCATCACGCGCGGCGTCATCATCATGCGGCCGGATGAGGGCGATCGGGTGGCCTCCCTGGCCTACTGGGTGGACCGCACGCCCGCCGAAGCGACCCTGGATGAACCCGTCGAGGGCGAGGGCGATCGCGGTGCCGTCGCGGCCCCGATGGACGAGCGCCCGGCCGGCGACGGCGAGATGCCGGCGGGCCGGGAGATCGAAGGTGATGCCGACGGTGGCGAGGTGGTCGCGGACCCAAGCTGATGCCCGAGTTCGCGCGGGTCAGCTTCCGCCTCCTGGGTTTCCTGCGCCCCTACCGGGGCCGGGTGCTGGGCGCCTACCTGGCCATGGCCGGATCCACCCTGCTGGGGCTGACCGTCCCGGCCATACTGGGCTGGTCCATCGACCTGGCGCTGGGCACGGGCCGGCAGGACGGCGGCATCCTCGAAGGGCTGCCCGGCGGCAAGAACCTCCTGGCCCGCCTGGACCTGCGCGGCGGCGACGCCCTGTTGGTGGCCGCCGGCCTGCTGGTGGCCATCGCCGTGCTGCGCGGCGCGTTCAGCTTGACGGAGATGTACCTGGGCGCCTGGCTCAGCCAGCGGGTGGCCTTCGACCTGCGCAACGCCTTCTTCAACCACCTGCAGCGCCTGTCCTTCGGCTTTCACGACCGGGCGCAGTCCGGCGACCTGATGAGCCGCGCCATCGGCGACATCGGCAAGATCCAGACCTTCCTGGGCGAAGGCCTGCTGGAGGCGGTCAGCGTGCCGATCCTCTTCCTGTCGGTGGCGGGCATCCTGGTGTGGCAGGCGCCGGCGCTGGCTCTGGTGGCGCTCTCCCCGATGCTGCTCCTGCTCCTGGTCACCCTGCGCTTCGGCCAGGTGATCGAACCGCGTTTCCGGGCGGTGCAGGACCAGGAAGGGGTGATCAGCACCCGCGCCCAGGAGAACTTCACCGGCATGCGGGTGGTGAAGGCCTTCGCCCGCGAGCCCTGGGAGATCGGCCGCTACGCCGAGGAGAACGAGGTCTTCCTGCGGCGTCGCATCCGGGCCATCCACGCCTTCGCCGACTTCTTCCCCACCATGAACGCCGTCGTCGGCCTGACCTTGGCCCTGACGCTCCTGGTGGGCGGGCAGCAGGTGCTCGCCGGCGGCCTCAGCATCGGCAGCCTGGCGAGCATCGCCTTCTGGATCACCCAGCTGGGAGCGCCGACGCAGAACCTGGGCTTCCTGGTCAACCGCTCCAGCGAGGCGGTGGCCGCCGGCAAGCGGCTCTACGAGATCCTGGACACCCCGCCCGAGGTGGCCGAGGCCGCCGACGCCCTGGTCCTGCCGCCGCTTTCGGGCCGCGTGGCCTTCATGGACGTCAGCTTCGGCTACGGCGAGCAGCCGGTGCTCTTCAACCTGGACTTCGCGGCCGAGCCCAACCAGGTGGTGGCCCTGTTCGGCCCCACGGGTTCGGGCAAGTCCTCGGTGGTCAACCTGATCCCCCGCTTCTACGATGTCTCGGGCGGCGCCGTCCTGGTCGACGGCCACGACGTGCGCCAGGTAACCCTGGAGAGCCTGCGCGCCCAGATCGCGACGGTGCTGCAGGACAGCTTCCTCTTCTCCGCCACCATCCGCGACAACATCGCCTACGGCCGCCTGGACGCGGACGACGAGGCGGTGATGGCCGCCGCGCGCGCGGCGCGGGCGCACGACTTCATCCTGCGCCTGCCGGAAGGCTACGACACGATCATCGGCGAACGCGGCGTGACCCTGTCGGGCGGCCAGCGGCAGCGCGTGGCCATCGCCCGGGCCCTGGTCATGCAGCCGCGCATCCTGATCCTGGATGACGCCATGAGCGCGGTGGACACGGAGACGGAGCACCAGATCCGCGAGGCCCTCGCCGAGCTGATGCGAGGCCGGACGACCTTCATCATCGCCCAGCGGCTCTTGACCCTCAAGCGCGCGGACCTGATCCTGGTGCTGGACGGCGGGCGCATCGTCGAGCGGGGCAGCCACACGGAGCTGCTGGCGGCCGGCGGCCTCTATGCCCGCATCTACGACCTGCAGCTCAAGGACCAGGAGACCCTGGCCGCGGAAGCGCGCGACGAGGCGGCCTCGTGAGCCGCGGCAAGCCGGCGCAGTCGGCGCGCGGCACCTCCGACATGGCGCCGCCCCAGGCGCCGCCCGCCGCGGCGGGCCTGGAACCGAGCCGCTCGCCGCGTCCGGGCCTCGACGAGATCTTCGACAACGAGCAGGCCAGTCAGCGCTTCCGAGCCTTCGACGCCGGGCTCTTCAGCCGCCTGATGGCCTTCGTGCGGCCCTACCGCGGCCGCCTGCTGCTGGCGATCCTGCTGATGAGCATCACCAGCGCGGCGTCGGTGGCCACCCCCAATCTCATCGGGGCGGCCATCGACAGCGCCGGGGCGGGCGGCGCCGACGCGGCGGCGCGCCTCAAGGGGATCATCGGCCTCATGGCCCTGGTGCTGGGCGTGGAATGGGTCAGCAACCGCGCCCGCCTGGTCATCCTGGCCGACGTCGGGACGCGGATCGTGGTCGACATCCGGCGGGCGCTCTTCGACCACCTGCAGACGCTGTCGATGCGCTTCTTCGACACCTACAAGGTGGGTCGCCTGATGAGCCGGATCATCGGCGACGTGTCGGTGCTGCAGGAGTTCGTCACCTGGTCGATCGTCGGCACGGCGCGCAGCGTCTTCCTCTTGACGGCCATCCTCATCTCCCTGGGGGCGCGCAACCTGAAGCTGACGCTCCTGGTCATGCTGGTCCTGCCGCCGATGGTCCTGATGACCAGGGCCTGGAGCGCCCGGGCGCGCGACGCCTGGCGCGAGGTGCGGCGGCGCATCGCGATCATCAACGGCTACCTCAACGAGACGGTGACGGGTATGCGGGTGGTCCAGAGCTACACCCGCGAGCCGACCAACGAGCGGATCTTCGACGACCTGAACCGCCGCCACCTGGGCGCCAACCTGCGGGCGGCGCGGCTCTCGGCGGTGTTCTTCCCCTCGGTGGACCTGCTGGGCGCGGTGGCCCTGGCCATCGTCCTGCTCTACAGCGCCCTGGCGGACGACCCCAGCCTCTCGGCCGGCGACCTGACGGCCTTCGCCCTCCTGGTGGACCGCTTCTTCGAACCCATCCGAGAGCTCTCGCGGCGCTACAACCAGCTGCTGGCCACGATGGCCGCCAGCGAGCGCATCTTCGAGCTGCTGGACCTGGAGCCGGAAGTGCGCGACGCCCCGGACGCCTACCCGCTGCCGCCGATCCGCGGCGAGGTCCGCTTCCGCGACCTGTGGTTCGGCTACGACGAGCAGCCGGTGCTGAAGGGCATCGACCTGCTGGTGCCGGCGGGCAGCACGGTGGCCATCGTCGGCGAGACCGGGGCCGGCAAGTCGAGCATGATCAACCTGGTGGGGCGCTTCTACGACCGCACATCGGGCGAGCTCAGCATCGACGGCCATCCGATCGAGGCGGTGACCCAGGCCAGCCTGCGCTCGCAGATGGGCATCGTCCTGCAGGAGACCTTCCTGTTCAGCGGCACGGTCGCCGAGAACATCCGCTACGGGCGGCTGGACGCGGACCAGGCGGCGGTGGAGGCGGCGGCGCGCGCGGTGGGCGCCCATGACTTCATCGAGCGCCTGCCGCAGGGCTATGCCACGGAGGTCGGCGAGCGTGGAAGCCATCTCTCGGTGGGGCAGCGGCAGCTGGTGGCCTTCGCCCGCGCCCTGTTGGCCGACCCGCGCATCCTGATCCTGGACGAGGCCACCTCCAGCGTGGATACGGAGACGGAGCAGCAGATCCAGCGGGCCCTGCAGCTGCTGCTGGCCGGCCGCACGGCCTTCGTCATCGCCCACCGCCTGAGCACGGTCATCAGCGCCGACCGCATCCTGGTGGTGGAGAACGGGCGCATCGTCGAGGAGGGCTCGCACGCCGAGCTGCTGGCGGCCCGCGGCGCCTACCACCGCCTGTACACCCTGCAATGGTCGGCCGCGCCATCCTCATGAAACCCTCATGGCTGGGGCTTCAAATGGGCGGCCCCGACCCGTTAGACTAGGGCGGTGGTAAGGCTGGGGCCTGCCGCGGCGTCTATAGGGTCAGCGGGTGGCGCTCGCGGGCGCCGGCCGGTTGCCGGACGGCTCAGGCAAAGCGCGGAGCGGGAATGCAGACCTCTTGACAGGATGTCGCGCTTTCGTTAAGCTCTCACCCCTTGGCGCCCCGTCGTGCCGGGCAATCCTGGCCCGATAGGTGCCGGGTCGCCCTGCTCGCGTGGTTGAGCCGGGCGTTTATCATGTTGAACCGAAATCTTGGACCGGTCGTAGTGCGAGGGGCGCCGCGTGAGCGCGGCGCATGGTGAAAGGGGCAGCCTGATGTGGACGAACATGCATGACCAGACGAATGTGATGGACCGTGCGATCCTGGAGGCGCTGGCGCAGCGCTTCGAGGAGCAGGGTCTGTTGTCGACCTCGGACATCGTCGAGATCTGGCCGGAAGCGGCCAACGATCTGGACATGGCCTATGCCTTGCTGGAGGATGAGGGCATCGAGATCGACTACGAGGCGGAGGGCCCGCTTGGCGTCGCCCCTTCGCACCTGGTGGACTACGAGGGGATCGACTCGGACGACTCGATCAGCCTCTACTTCCGCGAGGTCGGCTCAATCGACCTCTTGGACGCGAGCCAGGAGATCGACCTGGCCAAGCGCATCGAATCGGGCCGCGACGCCGCCCGCGCCCTCTCGGACGTGGACGAGGGCAAGACGGTGAGCGACCGCGTGCGCACCGAGCTGCAGCACCTGATAGCCGACGGCGAGCTGGCCAAGCAGGAGCTGACGCAGGCCAACAGCCGCCTGGTGATCAGCATGGCCAAGCGCTACCTGGGCCAGGGCGTGCCCTTCCTGGACCTGATCCAGGAAGGCAACCTGGGACTGATGCGCGCGGTCGAGAAGTTCGACTGGCGCCGAGGCAACAAGTTCAGCACCTACGCCACCTGGTGGATCCGCCAGTCCCTGACGCGCGGTCTGGCGGACCAGGGCCGGACGATCCGGGTGCCGGTGCACATGAACGACCGCATCCGCAAGGTCTACGCGGTGGCCCATGCCCTGGAGACGGAGCTGGGCCGACGCCCCAACGCCGCGGAGATCGCCGCGGAGTTGGAGATGGACGTGGAGAAGGTGGAGCTGGCGCTCAAGGCGAGCCGGCGCAGCATCAGCCTGGAGAAGCCGGTCGGCCACGAGGGCGAGAGCGAGCTGGGGCAGTTCATCGAGGACGAGGCCAGCGAGGATCCGCTGGAGTCGGCCTCCCTGGACCTCCTGCGCAGCGACGTGGAAGACGTGCTGCAGGGCCTGACGGCCCGCGAGCAGCGCGTGCTGGAGCTGCGCTACGGCCTTCGCGGCCACCGCTCCTACACGCTCAAGGAAGTGGGCAAGATCTTCGGGCTCACCCGCGAGCGGGTCCGGCAGATCGAGAAGGAAGCCCTGCGCAAGCTGCGCATGCCGCTGCGCGCCCGCATGCTCAAGGCCTACCTCAACTAGCCACACCCGCGTCGGGCATCGGAACGGCTCCCGCGGTTCCGGCCCGATCGCCAGCCACAAAGCAGACCCAGCGCGGGGGGCCTTCCAGGAAGGCTCCCCGCGCTTCGATGGGGAATCGTCTAACGGTAGGACAGCGGTCTTTGGATCCGCCGGTTCAGGTTCGAATCCTGATTCCCCAGCCTATGTAGCGCAAGCGTTGTCGGTGCCTTGGGCGCCGGGCGGCGCCACCGGATGCGCGGATGTTCGCGGTGGTCGGGGTTTGTTGGGTCACCGATTCATCAAGGTTGTTTTGATGGTTGGGTGACACAGCGACTGTCTTGGTACCTGACCATCAACGTCTGTTCGAGATGGCTTCGGAGCAGGCGGGCTGTTTCACCGCCGAGCAGGTGCAGGTCAGACAGCTACCGCGGCAGCGCATCCTCCAACTCCGCCAAGAAGTCGTCCACCTCCCTGTGCTCGCTGAAGCGGACCACTTGCGGCCTGTTCCAAGTCTCGTAGACATCGCCCCTGCCCCCCGTCGCTCCGCCGAGCGTCAGGCAACTGGCTCCGGCGAAGTGCTGGGCGTAGTGGATGCCATCGGGTGCCTTGACCAGCGCGAACAGGAACGAATCGCCCACGTCCAGCGGCGGGGTCGGGCCGCCGTGCGCGTTCGCCCCATCCAAGGTGCCCAGTTTGTATAGCGTGATCTCGTGGTTCGGGGCGATCGATCCGTCGGACTTGAAGACATGGTCCACGCGGATGGTATAGGCCGAGTACGGTTGCCAGTCGCGGCTGGCGTTGTGAACCCTGATCGTCTCCTGGCCTGATTCGGTTTCCGCGGTGATCTCAACATAGGGCGTCGCCTTGATCGACCGGACGTCTGGCGCTTCGATGACCAACGTGTCGTCCGGGCCTGAGTAGTTCACCGTGGTCCAACCCAAGAAGGACCGATTCACAATGGTGCCGCTGATCACGATTGCCGACTCAGCGACGAAATCCTGCATCGAGGCTGGATACGCAAATCTACTGGATGGCGACTGCCCGATGTCCTCTCGCGGACCATCCATCGCTGGCAGGATGGCAAGCGCAGCGAGCAGGACGGCCGCGATGCTCCCGACGAACAAGACGGGGCGCCCGTAGCGGCCCATACGCATTCGATCCTGATGCTTGAGCATGACCGGACCTCCAATGCCGCAATTCGATTGTCACCATTGCGAACCGCTCGCCACGATCCACGCCTCGTCCACACCGGCATGGTCATCCACCCCGAGAACCTGCCAGGGCCCACCCACTCTCGGCCCATCGGGTCCTACTCGACGATGCGACGGGTACCGCAGCCACGCCAAGCAACGGCGCGACCGGCCCAAGGGCCAACCTGAGTCTCAGCTACGACACCAAGGAGGATAGACTCTCCCGCCACCGCCGGTCAACCCTTCGTCCCTTCACCCGATCCTGTCGTCGCCCCACGTCGGTTGAGACCTGCCCCAAAGGCACCACGAGGATCATCGCCCAGGGACGCCTGATGTCGTTCTTGCCTTCTTGTCCTCAAGCCACGATGGTAGTAGTATCCGATTGGAGCGAACAAGGCGTCCTGTGATTCGGCATCACGCCTCATGGCGCCTCGTCGTCCGTCATGCTCCGCGACCGGATCGCCCGCAATCGCCTGTACGCTTGAAGCCGCTCGCTTTCGAACGGTGGGATCGGTTGCGCCGAGGCGACACCAGGATATGTCTTCATGAACGCCAAGAGGACCACTGTACTTGTGATCGCCATTGTAACGATCGGAGCCATGACAGCGCGACGATTTGTAGACACCATGCGCAGTGACGGCAACGACTCGCGTCGGATAATTGCGGGGGATCCTGCTGTCGGGAAAGTGGAGGCAGTGGCTGCGGCGCGGGCCTATCTGTCGGAATGGACTGACAGCCCACACGAGGTGATCGCCGAGGCGCGGCTCATGGGCATGGGTGAGTACGACGCGATCTCTGGCAGTGCTGATGGTATTCCTGAATCCTGGACGAATCGGGATGTCAATATCCAAAGCGACCCTGTATGGGTTGTTGTCCTGGGTGTCACTGGCAACCTCAGTCATACAGAGTTCATTCAGACAAGCGCTGAAATGCGGCAGTACTTCCTGGGAGAAGCGGGTGAGTCGTTCATGTGGCCGGATGGCACGTCTCGCGCTGTGATGGTATTTGACGCGACGAAAGGCGACCTGTTGGCCAAATCGATCATTGCGCCAGATAGGTCCGATGTCTATGACAGGATTGTGGCGTATCCCACATCGTTGCCTTGACGGGAGTTCGGTTTCGTCTTGAGGTTCCCGTTCAGCGGCCAGATCCATTCGAGCCGAGCGGCCGGACGAAGCCCTGCACTTCGACCCAGACCGCCAGATGCCCAACCTTTTCATGCAGCCAGTTCGTCTCGAAGACTTGTGACTGTCCAGGCTGCAGCACACTCGTGCTCACATCGGCGCACTCTACTGCCATTCCGGTACCGTCAAAGACGGTGATCGCCATCATTCCTGTGTCCTCAACCGGAAAGGCATGAGGGTTTCGCACCTGGCCAACCACTTTATAAGAACTGTCTGATACTGGGACCATTGACACGTCGAACGGTTCAAGGTGAACTCGGGGTCCAATGTCGCCGAAGAAGTCATCGACTGATGTTCGGATCCCCCAGGAAGAGCGATGGCCTATGGCCCGAGACTCGCAAGGGGCAGGTAGGCGAGATGCGCGGGGGCCGCCAAAGGCGGAAAATCCAACCGAAGGAGGATCAGCCCGCCCTCATCCGACAGAATCTGAAGAGCGGCTCCATTCAGACTGATGTCGACAGGCTGCCAAGCCATAGCTGGGATGGAGATCGCCAGGCTGGGAACCCGATCAAGGGTCACATCCCAAACGTGGATCTCGCCATTCGGAGTGATCAGCGCGGCGAAACGGCGCCAGCCGTGGCGCGAAAGTGTCAATCCATGTGGCGCCGGAAGCTGGCCTTCCGTGGAGTACGACACGATGATGGTGTCCGGCATCGCGCGATTCATGCTGATCCGCTGGAGCGCGTTCGGACCAAGGACGAAGGCGTTGTCGCCGAAGCTCTCGACCTCACCCAGAGTTTCTCCCGGGTGG
>JBGAUA010000091.1:0-13898 GCA_044228875.1 Anaerolineae bacterium | reverse complement strand
GTGAGCAGCCGGAAGTCGCCGGTGTCGCGCGGGATCCCGATGGTCGTCATCCCGCCGATCGTCCGGTAGAACGCGCTCGCGGTCGCGCGCTTGAGCCAGGTCTCGCCCTGGCGGCTGCGGCGCGTCGCGTTGACGACGTCGTAGCCCTCGCGCCAGCGCTCGACCATCAACGGAATGAGCTCAGGGGGGTCCTGCAGGTCGGCGTCGATGGGAACCACGGCCTTCCCGCCGGCGGCGTCGAGACCGGCTGTGAGCGCGATCTCCTTGCCGAAGTTGCGGGCCAGCTCCACCACCTTCACCCGTGGGTCGCGGCGATGCAGTGCGATCAGCTTGATCAGGGTGTCGTCGCGGCTGCCGTCGTCCACGCAGACGATCTCCCAGGACAGGTCCAGCCCGTCCAGCACGGCGCGGGTCCGCTCGTAGAAGGCGGCGATGTTGTCGGTCTCGTTGTACATCGGCACGACGACGCTGAGGTCGAGCCACGTGGCGTCGGGAGCCGATCGCTCCGCGGTCGCCGACGGGTGGGGAGCATCGCTGGGTCGCTGGGTCACGGCGAGACTTTAGCCGAGCCTTTCGGCTCGGGTCAACCCGCCGACGGTCGATGGCAAAGTCATTCATGTGGGAGACAACCGGAAATCCTGCGTCGGTCGAGCCTGCAGTAACGGCCGGAAGATGCCTGCGTTCTGTAGCACAGCCGGGCGATGCTTCCTGGGTGCCGCCGCGCCTGTTGGGCCGGCCGGGATCAATGCGAGTCAGCCGTCCGGTTGCCCGCGGCACGGTAAGCCGCGGACCATCCGGACGCCGGAGCCATCGAAAGCGACCGCAGCCCATGTCATGGACCAGACCGCTCCACCGACGGCGCCGCGCCGACCAGTCCATCGGCGTCCTGCGCGCCACCCTGCTGCTCGGCGCCCTGGCCGCCACGGGTCTGGCCTTGAGCCCGCGCCTGCTGCGTCAGCGGGCGCAGGTTCAGGACGGACGCGAGGCATCCACACTGGTGCTGCTCAATCCGGGAGCCTCCGCTGCCGAGGCGTCGGTGGCCTTGAACGGCATCAGCGCGAACTGCGCCGGCAAGACCGGGAGGATCGATGTCGACAGCCAGGACCTGTTGCCGGGAGGGATGGCCGTCCTGCGCCTCGACGACCCGGGCCCGTCGGGGCTGCCGGGCGACTGCCGCGCGTCGGGCCTCGTCTCCGGCAGCGGCGCCGCGCTCGCGGCCTTGGTGCTGACCGAGGAGAGCCTGACGGAGGGTGGTCTGTCGGCCTACCTGGGATTGTCCGAGAGCGATGCGGCCGGCGAGCTGTGGCTGCCACGCTGGAGCGGCGAGTCGGCCGATGACGGCGCGGCTAGCCTGGTGTTGCAGAATGTCGGCGCCGCGCCGGCGGATGTGTCCATCGAGCTGCTGACCTCCGACGGCACCTTTCTCAGCTGCCCGGCCTGCCGCGGCACCGTCCCGCCGCAGGCGGCCCTCGAATGGCCGATCGGCCAGCTTGGCGTTCAAGCGGGCAAGCCTTTCGGCGCGGCGCGCGTTGTCGCCCGCCAGCCGGTGGTGGGCCTGGCCCTGGGCCATGCCCTGCCCGACCGATGGGCCTTCGGTCTCGGCCAGGGCTCGCTGAGCCCGCCGCGCCTCCCCGCGCTCCGTTCGCGCACGTTGCTGCGCAGCACGGGAGGGTCCGCGCTCCTGGCGCGAAGTCTGGGTCTGGGCGGCAGCCGACTTGATCTGGTGGCCACCGGCAACCGGGCGGGTGGGGTGCTCACGCTGCTGGGTGAAGACGGCCGGGCGCAGCCGGCGCTGAACCTGAGCCAGCTCGCGTCGCGCGCCAGCGAGTCACTGGACCTGGAGGGGGCCAAGGTGACCGCCGGCGCCTATGCCGGCGGCCTGCGCCTCAGCGGTGAGCTGGCCGGCGCAACGGTCAACCGGTGGTCCGCCAGTCAGGCGCGGTCGGCCACGGGCTGGCGCGCCGAGAGCACGCGTCTGATCCTGCCCTATCTCTGGCCGCCCGACGCCGACCACGCCGCTTGGATTGACGTCGCCGCCGCCCAGGAGCAGAGCGCGACGAAGGCGAGGTTGGAGCTGTTCGAGCCGGGCAACGCCAAGGCCCTGAAAGTGTATGACTTCGACCTTCCGCCGGGTGGCTCGGCGACGCTGGACCTGAGCAACCAGGCCTTGTTCGGCGTGCTGGACGGCCTCGGCCCGCTGTGGGCCACGGTGTCCGGTGATCTGCCCGTGGTGGCCTCGGTCCATCTGCTGCGCCGGGTGGCAGGACGCGTGGCCCTGGCGGACTACGAAGCACCGGCCGCCGAATCGCTGGCCAAGGACATCTGGGTTCCCTGGCTGCGTATCGGCGCCGCCGGCCCCGAGCAGGCCACGGCCACCGCAACCGACCCGCCGCGAGCCACCGACACCGCCAGCCCCAGCCCCGAGCCGGGCACGCCGACGGCCACACAGGGCCCGCCGCCCACCGCCACGGCGGTGCCGACGGATCCGGTGTTGCCGCCCCTGCCGGCCACCGCCGCGCCGCGCAGCGGTCCGCGGCCCGATCCGAAGACGGGGTGGCGGCGCCTGGTGGACCACGACAGCCTGGGCGACGCGGCCGACCTGGTGCGTCTGGCCCGGGCCGCCGACGGGACGGTGTGGTGCCTGCTGCGCGGCACGGGTGGCGGCCGGCTGGTCGCTCTCGAGCCGGGCGGCGCGGTGCGGCAGTTCAAGGACCGCAAGTCCGCGGTGGAGGCCGACTTCCTGGGCCTCATGCGCGGGGGGAGCGTCGCCGGGTTCTGGGAGACGGATCCCGCCGGGCGCATCTGGGTGGGCGGAGCCCATTACAACGGCCGCACCTGGTTCCAGGCCCTGCCCGACGAGGAGCAGCCCTCGGGTGTCCTGCGCGCGGGCAATCGCAGCGTCATGGCCGCCGACGGTCGCGTCTGGGTGCCGCAGGAGGCCACCATGGACTGCCAGCGGCCGCAAGGCTGCGGCGCGCGCGGCCTGCGCCTGGTGGACCCGGCGGGTGGCCTGACGACCGGGATCGACCTGGGCGACGCGGCGGGTCTGGGCCTGCCGCTGCTCTACCTGGGACCGGTATCCGGCCCCCGCAGCCGACTGGCGGGCGCATCCGCGGCGGACCAGGGCGCCGAAGTGCTGGCGGTCACCAGCCAGGCGCTGTACCTGCTTCCGGACCCCTCGCCCATCATCTACCCATTGCTGGGACCGCCGCCGCGCGGCGGCTTGCGCAACGCCGGCGAGGCTACGGCCTCCTACCAGGGCAGCCAAGGTCTTCAGGTCATCACCTGGATCGAGGAGCAGCGGCTGGCCGGACCACGGCCACGGGTCTACCGCAACGCCTGGGACGCGGTCGGCAGGCGCTGGTCGGCGAGCGAGGACCTGAGCGGCGGCGGCTCGCCGCTGGCCGCCCTGGTGGAGGCGGGCCAGCGGGTGACGGCCGCGGTCGAGGCGGCGGACGGCACCTTGTGGCTGGGCACGGACGGCGGCTTCCTGGTGGGGCGGCGGGGCACGCTGTGGCTGAAGGCCCGGGTGCCTTTGACCGTGGGCGGCGATCAGCGGATCCGTGCGCTGCAGATGGGGGCCAACGGCCGCACGGTGTTGCTGGCGACGGCGGAGGGGCTCTTCGCCTTCGACGGCGAGGACTTCAGCGGCCAGCGCGAGATCCACCTGCCTTGGCTGGGGACTGTCCGCCGTTGAGCGTTGCGCCGCGGAACGTGAGACCGGGAGGGCTCGGGGTCGCATCGGCGCTGGTTCGCCGGCTGCCGGCCAGCTTCCCGCGCGCCGTGGTCCTGCTCGCCCTGACCCTTGGCGTGCCTGGCGCCCGGGCGCAATCGGCGCCGAGCAAACCCTGGCCGACGGACTGGGACTGGCGACCCTGGACCGGAGCGCCGCCAGGCTCGGCGGGAGTACAGGCGCTGGGCCAGGCCGACGATGGGGGCATCTGGCTGCGGCTGGACGGTGCCAACGGCGCGGATGAACCGCGGGCGGCTGCCCTGCGACCCACTGGCCAGACCGTGGTCCAGCCGGCGCCTATCCGTGCGGTGGTGGAAGCGAATCTGGCCCTCATCCGCAAGCTGGGCAGCGTGGATGGCCTGTGGTCGGTGGACGCGGGCGGCCGGGTCTGGGTGGGGCCGGCCTACCATGACGGCCGCCGTTGGACGGTGCTGGCGCGCGATGGTGCGCTGGGAACGGCGCGCCTGGATTACGGCTGGGACACCCTGATCGATGGCCGGGGCAACCTGTGGGTTCCCTACCGCCTGCAACGCGATGGCTGCAGCGACCCTGCGGCCTGCATCGAGGACGGTCTGCGCGCCTTCGGGCCCGAAGGTCCGCGCCAGCAGGTGCTGGCTCTGGCGCCCTCCGCGGCGGCCGAGCAGCTGGGCGTGGCACGCCATGCCTTGCTGGCCGGCGGCACGGAATCCTGGGCCTTGTCGCCCGGCTCCGCCTTGCGCCCGCCGCTGGACACGGTGATCGACTACCCCCTTCTGGGGCCTCCCGAACCGGGTCAGCTGCGCAATGCGGGTTACGCCACCGGCGCCTGGCGCGGTCCGCTCGGGGGGCCGCAAGTGCCGCTGTGGGTGGAGTTTCAGGAGCGAACCGGCGTCCGCGAACTGCAGCTGCTGGCCACCTGGAACGCGGCGACGGTGTCCTGGGAGCAGGAGGCGTTGACGGACTGCCCGGTGCTGGCGGCGCCGCGCCGCACGCCGCGACTCACGGCGGGCGCCCGCGGCCAGTTGGGCGGCGTGACGGCGCTCTGGTTGGGTTCCAACCGCGGCGAGGTGGCGCTGCGCTGGGCGAGCGACTGGTGGCAATGGGACGCCGCGGCTCTGGGGCTGCCTTCCACGCCGGTGCGGGCGATGCTCACGGACAAGAGCGGGCAGCTGTGGCTGGGGGGCGCTGATGGTCTGGTGCGCTTCGGCCCGCCGGAGTCAGCGGAGCCGCCAGGGCTGGTGTTTCTCCCGGGGCTGCGGCGCTGAGTGGCCGAGGTTTGAGAGACGCGCGGCGTCGCACGCGGCTCCGCGAGGTCGACAGCGCCGCGGGCGGCCCGATCGCTGCGCGAACCGCGGGGGAAGAAGCCGGCGTCCTATAGGCTCAGGCGCGTCGTCCCGGTTGTGCGGGTAGGGTGAACGCCTCGTTGTCGACAGAAATTCCTTCCAGCGAGTTGAAACAATTCGCTCAAGCGAATTGTGTGAAGTCGCTGAAGGGAATAGACTGAATTGTCTAGAGGGATTTCGCCGACGCAGCCAGGGGACGCATGGGCGCACACGATCATGCCCGCGACCCCGTCGCGAGGTAGCGACGGTGATCCGCGGCGGCACCGACCGCAAGTCGGGGCCGGCGACGGGCAACCCTATTGAAGGGCTACCTCCCGTCGGCCACCCCACCCACCAGGTCGAAGCGCTGTACCACGACCGGCGACGGATCGCCGCCCTCCGCGTGGGCCGTCCAGAGCCGCCCGCCCGCGAGCGCCGCGGAAGCCGGGCCGGCGCGCGGGCCGAGCACGAGCCGCTGCGTCAACCCGGGCAGGCGGACGCCCGATGCGGTCAGGACGCTGCTGCTGAAGTTCACCCCGTCGTCGCCGAGCAAGAGCAGCTGCGCGCCCAGGGACCATACCTTCAGGTCGACCACCGGCGGCTGTTCATCAGCCCCGATACGGAGCAGTCCGTCGTCACCGAAATCGCGGTCCGGCATCCCGTTCGGCAGCAGGCGGAGCAGGAAGACCCCGCGACCGTCCGCCGCGGCCGTGCCCGCCGCCAGGGTGAGCCCGCCGCCAGCGTCCGCCAGGGTCAACAGCTGTCCCGTCTCGACCGCCAGGTCGGCCATGCCGCGAAGCCCGAAGCTGCTGTCCCGGACACCCGGCGAGAGCCACTGGCCCAACACCGGCCGGCGTTCGGCGTCGCCCGCCACCAAGGCCGAGCCCGCGCCCCGCAGCTCGCCGCTCGGGGCCACCAGGACGGCCGCCAGCGACTGGTCCGTCACCTCCAGCCGCATCCGGTCGCGCAGCAGGCCGCCCGTGCCGAAGGACGGGTCCAGGCTGCCGTCCGGCAGCAGGCGGGCGAAGGCCATCTCGCGGTAGGTCTCGCCGGCGATCAGCTGCTCGGCATAGCCGGCCAGGGTCAACCGTCCCGCCGCGTCCAGGCCCGCCGCCTCCGCGCTTTGGATGCCGTCGCCGAAGCGGATCGCCGCCAGACCATCGCCGTCGAAGGATGGGTCCGGGGATCCATCCGCCAGCAGGCGGGCGACGGCCATGTTGCGGCGGCTGCCGCCGGCCGACGCATGTCCGAAGATGATCAGCTTGCCATCAGGCTGCAGGAGGCCGCCGCGGGCCACCTGGTCGCCGCCCCCGAAGTCCACCTCGGCCAGACCCTGCCGGCCGAAGCGAGCGTCCAGCCCGCCGGCAGCCTCAAGGCGGGCGACGGCGAAATGTTCGTCGCCGGGAACCTCGGCCGCCGTGGCCACCACATAGACCGCCGCGTCATCCACCAGCAGGGCCGCCGGAGCCAGGATGGCCGGCCCTTCGATCCGCGCCGCGCCGCCGCTACCGAACGCCGGGTCGGGCTGGCTGTCCAGGACCGTCACGTCGCCGCCGATCAGCCGCCCCACGAGGCCCGCCGATGGGGCCGCGTCGCGATTCAGCAGCAGCCACAGCCCGCCGGCCGTCAGGACGAGGATGACCATGGCCAGTGCCAGGATGATGCGGCCAGTGTTGTCGCGCATGCCGATGTCCTTGCTGCTGTTCGGGTGCCATGATGATCAAAGCCGGCGCCGAGCCGGTCCCGTCTGTTCCCGACGCCGCCGCGAGCGGCTGCGCTGCATGGCCGGCGCGGCGGACGATCGCCTACCAGCGCTGCGGATCGATGACCAGCCAGTTCGGATCGTACCACCAGTACCAGTTGCTCGCAATGCTGTACCACATCGCGCGCCGGATGGCCGTCGCCTGGGTGGTGGCGCCGGTGCCCTGCTGCCAGCTGATCATCGCCAGGCTTGGGTCGCCGGGGTCCGGGTTGGTGCCCAGGCAGTTGCTGTTCTCGATGTCCGGTACGTAGCCCAGGGTGTCCGTGAACAAGGAGAAGATGTCGGCGACGGTCGTGTAGGCCTCGTCGTACCAGGGTTTGAGCACCGCGGCCCGCTCGATCGCGAAGGCCGGGTCGCCGGCGTTGACCGGGTAGCGCGCGGCCACGAGCCGCATCAGCCCGCCGCCGCCCTGGATCAGCTCGTTGTAGGCGCCCAGGCCGGATTCGTCGGTCAGGAGTCGGGTCTGACCGCCTCCGGGCAAGGTGGCGCCGGTCGTCAGGTCGCGGTTGTAGACCTGGCGCCAGGGCACGCCGGGGCGGCCGCCGCAGCTGCTTTCCGCTGCCGCGATATGCCCGTCCTGGTCGATGAGCTCGGTCGCGCTCCCGGCGTCATGGCTGCGCCAGAGGTAGTCGAAGCGTACCGTGGGTGACGCGGGATCCGGCGGCGCGTAGAGGCGCCGGCGCCTCGATCCGCCGCGGTCGAAGCAGGCGCCTGCTGCCGGATCGTCGGCCTGGCCGCTCGGCGGGGGGCAGCGGTGGTAGGTGGCCTGGTAGAGCCAGACCCAGTTCTGGAACTCGTCCACCGTGTTGCGATGCTGCCCGTCGAAGAGTGAGCCCGCCATGCCGCCGGCCGGCCGCGGCGCGTCGCCGGTGCGGTCGCCCAGCACCAGGCCGAAGAGGGTGGTGCCGTAGATGGGGCTCGGACCCGCGGAGTGGTTCTCCATCGCCCCCGGGTACTCCTGGTGGTCCTTGTAGGCGAAGCGATCCCAGGTGCTGCCAAGCCGGCTGGCCGGATTGGCGCCCGGCGGCACGTCGCCCTCGCCGACGCTCAGGCGACCGTTCTGCTCCTCGCCGTCATGCAGCCCGGCGGAGAGGGTGCGGATCGCGCGCACGACGCCGTTGGCGCTCCAGGTCCACTCCAAGTCGTCGTTCAGCCCCGTCCCGCCGTGAAAGCCGGCGACGCCGTAGCCGAGACGCTCGGTCACGTGCTCGTAGGGGCTAAGGGCGGGGCTCAGGCCCAGGGGCACGCGCTGTGAGGCGAAGCCGCCCAGGTTGCGAGCGGGCAGGTCCGGGTCCCCCATCACCGCCAGACGCTCGATGACGAAGAGGCCCATGCGCGCGCCGCTCAAGGACCACAGCCATTCCTCGGCGATGGAGCCCAGATTGGTGTCGCCGCAGGAATGGCCGCTGGCGCTGTAGAGCCGGTCGGCGCAGGGCTGGGCGGCGCCGGGATTGCCGTAGTACTGGCCGTAGGGCGAGAAGGGCCCAGGCGCGGAGCGGCTGCCGGTCTGGCTGCCTCTGGCCGACATGTCCAGGCATTTCTGGAGCGCGTCCGATGCGGACAGGCCAAAGGTGCCGTAGCACCACCAGTCGCCGGGCGGCGGGTAGTCGGCGTCGAACCAGTAGCCGTCGATGCCGCCCGGGCCGCTGTCCACCGCGGCGCTCCGCAGGCTGGCAATGTCCTCGTCGCCGCTGTCGAAGCTGTAGCGGAAGTGATCGGTGCCGTCCAGGGCGCCGTTGGCCGGACGGCCGAGGTCATAGCTGCTCTGGCTGCCGAGGTTGACGAAACCGGCCGTTGCCGGCCCGTTGGTCTGCGACCAGACCCATTCCCACCAGATGCGCTGGTTGAGCCCGTTGATCAGGCTGAAGGCGTTGCGCCGGTCGCGGTTGGCGCCCCAGGCCTGTTCGCGCTCCAGGAAGGCCACCAGCGGCACGTAGCTCATCTCCAGCAGGCCGGCGGTGCGGGTGAGGCTCACCTGGAAGCTCGGGTCGCCGCGGGTTTCGCGGAACATGCGCATGATGAGCTCGCGCGAATGGGCCTCGTAGGCCCGGACCATGGCGCGGTGGTAGTCCTTGCTGCGCCGCGCCTCCGCGACCGTGTAGGGCACTCCGGCCGGCAGGTCGCTGTCGTGGTCGTGGACGAAGGCGTGGTAGAGGCCATAGAAGTTGGCCATCCGCGCCACCGTGTCGTTGGCGTAGTAGTTGGCCGGATCGAACAGGGACAGCGTCCCGTCGTAGCCGACCTTGGCGAAGGTGGCCGCCAGGCGATGCCCGGCGCAGGCGATGAAGTCCGCGCGGGTGACGGCGGCGTGGCAGGCCGTGCCGGCGCCGCCGCGGACTTCCCACAGACTGTCCGGGTCCTTGGCCGCCGCCGCCTTCTCGGCTTCCCAGCGGGGCGCCGCCGCCTGCGCCGGCAGCGCCGCGTCGTCGCGTTGCCGATAGAAGCCCAGCAAGGCCCCGCGGATCTGGTCGTTGAGCGCCACGTCGGGCCAGTTCGGCTCGGCGGGCGGGGCGCCGAGGGGCCGCGCGGAGGCGGGCGCGCCGCCGCCGATGGCCGCGCCAAGGCCGAGGAGGGTGAATCCGATCCGCAGAAACCGCCTGGTCGCCTTGCCCATCGTCCACTCCCTTGTCGCCGGCCGGTGCCGCCGCGGACGCTCGCCCGCGGCGATCGTCACGCCCTCTCAAGGACAACGGTGGTCGTTGCCGCGCGTTTCGTCGGGTTCAGGGTCCCGGGCCTTCGCGCTTGCCGCGGCAGGAGCGAACGGCTAGATTGTCCCGCCAGCCCCCCCGCCTGCGGCCGCGTCCACAGCGCCGCAGGATCCGCGACCCGCATGGAGTTTCAACCATGGCTCCCGCCCCGTCCGACTCGCCCGCGACCCTGGCCATCACCGGCACCCGTCTGGACGGCCGTGACGTCGACATCCTCGTCCACGGCTCGCGCATCACGGCCATCCATGACGCCGGCGAGGCTGGCGAGGCTGTGGCCGCCGCCGCCCGCCGCGTCGACGGGCGGCGCAGCGCCGTGCTGCCGGGGCTGGCCAACGCCCACACCCACTCGGCCATGGCCATCATGCGCGGCCTGGCCGACGACATGCCGCTCATGCCCTGGCTCAACGAGAAGATCTGGCCCTTCGAGGCCCATCTGACCGAGGAGGACGTGTACTGGGGCGCGCGCCTGGCCTGCGTGGAGATGATCCGGACGGGCACGACCTTCTTCAACGACATGTACTGGTTCTTCCACGGCACGGCCCGGGCCGCCGTGGACAGCGGCCTGCGCTGCCAGCTGGCCGGGGCCATGATCGACCTCGGCGATCCGGCGCGGGCCGAGGCGGCCAAGCAGGAGCATCAGGCGCTGCGCGAGGCGGCCGCTGGTTACGGCCCCCGCGTGAGCTTCGCTCTCGCCCCGCATGCCGTGTACACCGTGAGCGAGGACCTGCTCCGCTGGGTACGCGACGAGGCCGAGCGCTACGGCCTGCCCATCCACATGCACCTGTCCGAGACCCAGGTGGAGGTGGACGGCTGCCTGGAGCGGACGGGCATGCGGCCGGTGCCCTACCTGGACCGGCTGGGCCTCCTGGGACCGCGCTTCCTGGGGGCCCATGCGGTGCACCTGACCGACGGCGAGATCGACATCCTGGCTCGGCGCGGCGCCCATGTACTGCACAACCCTGTCAGCAACCTTAAGCTGGCCAGCGGCGGCCCCATGCGCTACGCCGCCCTCCGCGGCGCCGGGGTCAACGTGCTGGTGGGCACCGACGGCTGCGCCTCCAACAACAACCTGGACCTGCTGGAGGAGCTGAAGTTCGCGGCCCTGATGGCCAAGCATGCCAGCGGGGATCCCACGGTCATGCCGGCCCAGGAGGCGCTGGAGCTGGTGACCACCCATGCCGCGCGGGCCTTCGATCTCGATATCGGGCGGGTGGCGGAAGGCGCCTTGGCGGATCTCATCCTGGTGGATCTGGACCATCCGCTGATGTTCCCGGGCCACAACCTGGCGGCCGATCTGGTCTACAGCGCCCTGGGCCGCGCGGTGAAGGTCACCGTCTGCGACGGCCGGGTGCTGCTGGACAATGGGGTCATCGCCGACGAAGCGGAGATCCGGGCCGAGGTGAGCGTGCGCTTGAAGCGGCTGCTGAAAGCGGCCGGGCTGGGCTAGACGCAACACCTTGCGGCGGTCATGGCTTGACCCTTCGCCGCAGCTCGACCCCGCTGGCCTTGCCGGCCACCACCGTCACATCGGCCTGGATCGGGCCCCCGCCGGCGTTGGCCACCACCCGGTAGCTCCCCGCGGGCAGGTCTGACAGGACGAAGTTCTCGCTCAAGGCCGGCAGGGGGCGCACCGGTCCGTCCGGATAGGTCGCCGTGGCGGTCCACCAGCCAGCCTTGCCCTTGTCGTCCAGCTTGAACAGGTTGACCGCCACCTTGGGCATTGCCTTGCCCGCGGGATCGCTGAGCCGACCGACGATGAGGCCCTCGCCCGCCAGCGGCGCGAGGAAGAGGTCGGGGTTGTAGGTATGCCCGTAGTCCTGAGCCCGGTCGCGGATCTCCAGGTGCAGGTGCGGGCCCAGGGCGATGCCGGCCATCCCCACCTCGCCGATGGCGTCGCCGGCCTTGACACGCTGGCGCCGCGCGACGCGCAGCCGGCTCAGGTGGCCGTAGAGGGAGTAGAGCGGCTGGTCTCCCAGACGCAGCGGATGGCGGATGACCACGAGCCGCCCGTAGAAGCCCTCGGGGAAGGGCTCGTTGCTGGCGCCGTAGACCTCGCCGTCGCTGTCGATGCCGGCGAAGACCACCTCGCCGTCGGCGACGGCGCGCACCGGGCTTCCTTGGGGGTTCCCGAAGTCGAGGCCGTGATGCAGAATGTAGGCGCCGCCGCCGGTGGTGCCGTAGGGGTAGCTGGGCGCGGCCTTGAGCCCCAGGCCCTCGCCGGCGAAGGGCCGGCGCAGGGTGAGAAGCGGCGGGGCAAGGTCCAGCGGACCTGGCGTCGCGCCCTGCAGCCCTCGCGGCCCGGTACCGGTGGAACCCGTGGGCGTGGCTGTGGCTGCGGTGGCGGTGGCCGCAGGGATCCGCGGCGACGGCCTTGACGTGGCGAGGGGCGCCGCGCCGCGTCGGGCCGGAGCGGAAGACCAGACGAGCGCCGCGGCGATCAAGCACATGAGGCCGGTGACGATGGCGAGGTTGCGTCGGCGCCGCTGGCGGAAACGCCCGAAGGAGAGGGACATGGGCGAAGAGTATAGGGGATCGGGCCAGGGCGGTGCCCTCGGGGCGCCTCCGGCGGAAGCGCCCGGCATGCGCATCGACGTGCTGACCGTGCTGCCGGCGATGTTCGTCGGCCCTTTGGACCACAGCATCATCGGGCGCGCTCGGACACGGGGGCTCCTGGACCTGCGGGTGCATGACCTGCGCGACTGGACCCATGACCGCCACCGCACCACCGATGACTACGCCTTCGGTGGTGGCGGCGGAATGGTCATGAAGCCCGAGCCCCTCTTCGAAGCGGTGGAGGACCTGCTCGGCATCGCCCCGCGCTCGCCGGAAGGCGGCGAGCCGCTGCCTTGCCCGGTGGTGATGATGACCCCCCAAGGTCGGCGGCTGGACCACGCCTATGCCCAGGAGCTGTCGCGGTACGACCGGCTGATCTTTCTGGCCGGGCATTACGAGGGCTTCGACGAGCGGGTGCGCCAGCATCTGGCCACCCACGAGCTGTCGCTGGGCGACTTCGTGGTGACCGGCGGCGAGATACCGGTGATGTTGACCATCGACGCGGTGGTGCGGCTGCGGCCGGGCGTGGTGGGCCTGGCCACGGCCACGGAGACGGATTCATTCTCCGCCGGCCTGCTGGAGCATCCACAGTACACCCGCCCGGCGGACTTCCGGGGCTGGGCGGTGCCGGCCGAACTGCTGAGCGGCCACCACGCCCAGGTGGCCCGCTGGCGCGCCGAGCAATCGCTGGCCCGCACGGCGGAGCGGCGGCCAGACCTGCTGGCGGGGCGGGCGGGTGGACAGACCCGCCCCTGACGGATTCGATAGGTTGACCCTCCGCTTCACCCTGCCCATCGCCTCTGCTATAATCATTCGTCGTTGCCCCGGCAACACGTCAGCATCTTGCAGCACCCTCGCGCGGCCTACCTAGCCGCCGCGCTTTCAGAACAAGGAAGGCCGCTCATGTCCAACCTGGTCAAGGCGTTCGAGCACGACTTCAAGCTGTCGCGCGACGCCATGGTGCCCCTCACGAAGATCCATCCCGGCGACACCGTGCGGGTGCACTTCCGCATCGTGGAGGGCAAGCGCGAGCGCGTTCAGCCCTTCCAGGGCGTGGTCATTCGCAAGCGCGAGGGCGGCCTCAGCAGCAGCATCACGGTGCGCCGCGTCGCTTCGCACGGCGTCGGTGTAGAGCGCACCTTCCCGCTGCATGTGCCGCGCCTGGAGCGGGTCGAGGTGCTGCGCAACGCCCATGTGCGCCGCGCCAACCTCTACTACCTGCGCGACCGTGCCGGCAAGAGCGCCCGTCTGCGCGAGAAGCGCCGCTTCTACACCTCGGCCTCGGCCGCCAGCGAGACCGTCGAGAGCCAGGACTGATGAGGCGCGCCGGCCCGCGCGCCTGAACGGCGTGCGGGGCCGCGCGACGGCCGCGGGAGACAAGCCCTTGCCCGACCTCTCTTGGGAACGGGCCTGTCTTCTGGACCGCGGCGGCCTGGCCGCCGGCCTGGACGAGGTGGGGCGTGGCGCTCTGGCCGGCCCGGTGGTGGCCGCGGCCGTCGTGCTGGACCCGGTTGACCGCACGGCCGACGCGCTCGGCGCGGTCGATGACTCCAAGCGGTTGAGCCCCGCCCTGCGCCTTGTCATGGCGCAAGGCATCCGCGACTCGGCCCTGGACTGGGGTCTAGGGCAGGCGTCGGTCGACGAGATCGATGCCTTGGGGATCGGCCGGGCCAACGATCTGGCCATGTTGCGGGCCCTCGCCGCCCTGCGCCGCCCTCCCGTTCACCTGTTGGTGGATGGCTACCGGCTGCGGCTGTCCTCCTTGCCCCAGCAGGGCATCGTCGGCGGCGATCATCTGGTGCTGTCCATCGCCGCCGCTTCGGTGCTGGCCAAGGTCCATC
>JBGAUA010000090.1:0-13919 GCA_044228875.1 Anaerolineae bacterium | reverse complement strand
GGATGTCGTCGCCGGCACCGTCACGCCTCTCAGCCGCTTCACCGTCCCCCTGCTGGAAACGCTTTCCCTGGCCGCCGTCGCCGAGCAGCGTTTCAGCGGCGCCGAGGGCCACGACGTGCAGATGTTCGTCCTGAGCCCGCCCGATGCGCCCTCCGACCCGCTGCCCCTGGTGCACCTCGTGCACGGCGGGCCCCACGGCGTCTTCGGCGACCAATGGCATTGGCGCTGGAACCCCCACGTGTTCACCGCGGCCGGCTACCGCGTGGCCCTGGTCAACTTCCACGGCTCCACCGGCTTCGGCGAAGCCTTCACCCGCTCCATCCTCGGCCGCTGGGGCGACCAGCCCGCCGCGGACATCCTGGCCGCCACCGATGCCCTCGTGACCCAGGGCCTGGCCGATCCCCAGCGCATGGCCCTGGCCGGCGGCTCTTACGGCGGCTACCTCGTCAGCTGGTTGGCCGGTTGCACCGACCGCTTCAAGGCCATCGTCAACCATGCCGGCGTCTGCGACTTCCAGACCCAGTTCGCCTCGGACGTCACCCAGGGGCGGCGGCTGTCCATGGGCGGCGAGCTCTGGGATGACCTGGCCGGTCTGGACCGCTACAACCCCATCCGCCAGGCTGCCGGCTTCAAGACCCCCATGCTCGTCATCCACGGCGTCAAGGACTACCGCGTGCCCTATAACCAGGGCTTGACCATCTACAACGTCTACCAGGCCCTGGGCCTGCCCTCCCGCCTCGTGGTCTACCCCGATGAGAACCACTGGATCCTCAAGCCCCACAACAGCCGGCACTGGTACGGCGAGGTTCTCGGCTGGCTGGCGCGCTGGCTGGGGTAGGCGTATGAACGCGAATGATCTCGACAGGAAGTTCGATGACGGCGACGAGGACATCCTCGACGCCTTCGATTTGACGACCGCCACCAGGCCAAACAGGGAGCAGAAGCGCGTCAACGTCGACTTCCCCGTCTGGATGGTGGACTCGCTGGATCGCGAGGCGGGCCGCCTTGGCGTGACCCGTCAGTCCATCATCAATATCTGGATCGCGGAGCGACTGGAGAAGACGGGTTAGGTCGCGCATGTGCGTCGAGCACACCCGCCAGACCATGAAACTGCGGCTGGAGCGCGGCGCATTTTCATAGCAGGGGCTATCTGGAATGCGCCCCGTATCCAGCCTGTTGCGCATCATCTTGATTGTCATTGTCCTCAGCGTTTCAAGGATCATTGCGCAACCTGAAGTCCCGGCCCGCACGCTCGCTGCGGCCGGCCAAGTCTTCTTGCCAATGCTCTCACGCAATGCCATCACGATGTCCGCACGTGACGCCAGCTATCTTGAGGACCTGGCGTCGCAGTAAAGGGTGCAGCGTCTTCCCAACGCGCTTGCCCGGCTCTAAAGCCGGCAGCGGGCGGGATGAAGCGTCGAATGGCAAGGTGTAAGGGTTGACCCATTACACCATCGGTCCTACCATGAGCGTGGGGAGGCGGCAATGGCGCTCAACATCAAGAACGAAACCGTGGAGGACCTCGTCGCCGAAGTGGCCTTGATGCTGCGCGAGAGCAAGACGGAGGCGATCCGAACGGCCGTCGCCGAACTCAAGGAACGTCTGACGCTGCAGCGGGCCATGCCGGATCGAACGGCGATGCTCACGCGCTTCCTCGAGCGCGAGGTCTGGCCGGTGATTCCTCCCGACCTGTTGGGGCGGGGCATCAGCAAGGAAGAACAGGAGTCCATCCTCGGCTTCGAGGCGGACCCGGCATGATCATCGACAGTTCGGCGATCATCGCCATCCTGCTCAAGGAACCGGGTTACGAGCGGCTGATGGTGGCCTTCGGATCGGCCCGGGTCGTCGGGATCGGGGCGCCCACCCTCGTCGAGACGGGAATCGTGCTGACCGCCCGTCTGGGACCGGCGGGGATGAGCATCCTCGGTCGTTTCGTCCAGGAGTCAGGCGCGGTGGTCGTTCCTTTCGGCAGCTCCCATTGGCAGACTGCCGTGGATGCCTTCGATCGCTTTGGCAAAGGGCGGCATCCGGCAGCGCTCAACTTCGGCGACTGCCTGAGCTACGCCACGGCCATCATGGCCGGGCAACCGCTGCTGGCTGTTGGGCTTGACTTCCCCCTGACGGATCTCCAGTTGGCTTGAGCGGCGGGCGGGCCGCCCCGCCCCGCCACACTTACCCCGCAGCATTCGAATTCCCCACCCAGCCACAGGAGGCGCACGATGTCCCACCCCACCCACCTCGACCCCGAGACCATCCGCGCCTTCGTCATCGCCGGGCACGGCAACCTGGAGGCGGTGCGGGAGATGCTCACCGAGACGCCCGCCTTGCGCGACGCCGCCCATGAATGGCGCCCCGGCGACACCGAGACCGCCCTGGCCGGGGCCGCGCACGTGGGCAACGCGCCCATCGCTGAGTACCTGCTGCAGCAGGGCGCCCCGCTCACCATCCACGCCGCGGCCATGCTCGGTCGTCGGGAGGCTGTGGCCGCGCTCCTGGATGCCACGCCCGAGCTCCTGCAGGCGCCTGGCGCCCACGGCATCCCTCTGCTGGCCCATGCCGCCCTCAGCGGCAGCGCCGAACTGGTGGCCGATCTTCACGGCCGGGGCGCGCGCGAAGGTGTGGCCATGGCCCTGGGCATGGCCGCCGGCCGCGGCGATGCGGCCACCGTGCGCTGGCTGCTGGACAACGACCATCCCGATCTCACCTGGACCGACTTCCGCGGCCAGACCGCCCTCGAGGTCGCTCGGGCCGCCGGGCACGACGCCGTGGTGGCGGCGCTGGAGGAGCGCTCGTAGCCGCCTCCGCGCCCCATCTCGTCGTCGTCGGCGCCGGCGTCGGCGGTCTGACCGCCGCGGCCCTGCTGCTGAAGGCCGGCTGGCGGGTCACCGTGCTGGAGGCCCAAGCCTATCCCGGCGGCTGCGCCGGCAGCTTTCCGTACCAGGGCTACCGCTTCGACGCCGGGGCCACGCTGGCCGGCGGCTTCCAGGAGGGCGGGCCTCATGCGCGGCTGGCGGAGGACCTTGGCTTGAGCTGGGACCTTCTGCCCGTGGATCCCGCCTGGGTGGTCCTCCTGCCGGGTGGCCCGCCCGTCAGCCAGTGGGCGGACGCCGTGGCCTGGGAAGCGGAGCACCGGGCGGCCTTCCCCGGCGCGGAAGGCTTCTGGACGCTGCAGCGGCGCCTGGCTGACATCAGCTGGGATCTCTCGCGCGGCGACCTGCCCTGGCCGCCGGAGACCGGCCGCGAATTCCTGGACCTGGCGACCGGCCTCCGGCCCCGCCATGCGGCCGCTCTGCCCTATGCCTTGCGGCGCATGGCGGATCTCCTGCCGCCGGGGGACGACCGCCTCCGGACCTTCGTCGATGCCGGGCTGCTGATCGCCGCGCAATGCGGCGCCGCCGAGGCCGGCGCGCTCTACGGCGCGGCCGCCTTGGACCTGCCCCGGCGAGGCGTGGCGACGCCGCGCGGCGGCATGGGCGGCATCGCCGCCACCCTGGTGGCCTGGATCCGCGGCCATGGTGGGCAGGTGCTGTTCAAGCATGCCGTCGAGCGCCTGGAGCTGGCCGGCGGGCGGGTGCGCGGTGTGGTGGCGCGCGAGGGGCGGCGAGGTACGCGGCGCCTGGCCTGCGACGCCCTCGTGGCCAACCAGACGCCCTGGTCGCTGCTGAAGCTGCTGGGCGAGGACGCGCCGCCGGCGCTCCGGCGCCGGACGCCAGGCCACCCGCCCACCGGGGGTGCCTTCATGCTCAACCAGGGCCTGGACGCCGCGGCCCTCCCGCCGGGCGCCGCCGAGCACCACCAGGTGGTCATGGACCTGGGCCGCCCCCTGGGCGAGGGCAACTCCGTCTTCCTGTCCGTCTCCCCCGCGGCCGACACGTCGCGGGCTCCCGTGGGGATGCGTGCGGCCAATCTGTCCACCCATACTGCCGTGGCGCCCTGGTGGCGGCTGCGGCAGCTTCCCGACGGCGGCGCGGCCTACGAGGCGCGCCGCCGCGCCTACCAGGAGGCCATGCTGGCCGCCGCCGAGCGTGCGCTGCCCGGTCTGCGCGCGGCCGTCCGCCTGCAGCTGCCGGCCACGCCGGTGACCTATGCCCATTGGACCGCCCGGGCGGACGGCATGGTCGGCGGCTTCCCGCAGGGCGATCTGTGGCGAGCCCGGGGGCCGCGCGCGGGACTGGGACGGCAGCTGGCCAACCTCTGGCAGGTCGGCGACAGCGTCTTCCCCGGCCAGAGCACCGCCGGCGTGACTCTGGGGGGCATGCGCGTGGCGCGGGCGGTACTGGCGGGATGGCGGCGGGGGTAAGGCTCTGATCCCTCTTCGCCCCGCGCCCCTGTATCCTTGAGGTCCTTATGCCCACCCTCACCCGCTGGTATGTCCGCAGCGCCCTGGTCTGCTTCATCGCCGCCTTGACCCTCGGCGTGGCGACCGCCTTTCGCGGTATCACGGACCTGCCGCCTGCCTTCGGCGCCGTGGGGCCGGTCTACGTGCACCTGTTGATGGTCGGCTGGGTGACGCAGCTGATCTTCGGAGTGGCCTATTGGATGTTCCCGCGGCCAGGCGCCGCGCGGGAGCGATCCACCGAACGGCTCGGCTGGGTCACCTACGGCCTGCTCAACGGCGGGCTGCTGCTGCGACTCGTCGGCGAGCCGCTGCTGGCGGCGGCGCCGTCGGATGCGGCGGGAGGCTTGTTGGCGCTGTCGGCCTTGCTGCAATGGCTGGCCGGCCTGGGCTTCGTCCTCTGCACCTGGGGCCGGGTGAAGGGTAGGTAGGGCCATGCCCCGCCCCTCGGTCTACCTCGTCCGCACGGCCCTGCTGCACCTGCTCGTCGGGTTCGGCATCGGCGGACTGCTGCTGGCCAACAAGGGCCTGGGCTTCTGGCCCGCGCTGTGGCGCCTGCGCCCCGCCCATGTCGAGCTGCTGCTGGTGGGTTGGACGGTGCAGCTGACCCTGGGCGTGGCCTACTGGATCCTGCCGCGCTTCCGCGGCGACCGGCCGCGGGGCGACCGGCGCCCCGTCTGGGCCGCCTACCTGCTGCTCAATCTGGGCGTGATCGTTTTCGCCCTGGGGCCTTGGACCCCCCGCCCCGGCGCGCTGGCCCTGGCCGGCCGCGGCGCCGAGCTGGCGGCGGTGCTGCTCTTCGCCTGGAACGCCTGGCCGCGCGTCAAAGCGGCGGGGGCCTGAGTCGGCGTGTCGGCCGGGACCCGGGCCTTCATCACTTCTTGATTTTCGCCCGCTACAATGCGCACAGTGGCGTCCGGAGAGCGGCGCCTCGGTGCTTCACCGCCGCAGATCGCCCCCATTGACCCATCGCCCCCCATCGAACAACGGAGTCCACACCATGTCCCGCAAGATCATCGCCTGGATCGGCGGCCTGAGCCTGATCGCCATGGGTATCATCACCGTCGGCGGCATCGTCGCCTTGCGCCTCCTGGCCACCGGGGCGGAGTCCCGCGCCGTGACCGGCGCGCCGGCGCTCGGCCATCTCTTCCAGGCCGCCGCCCCATCCGGAGACCCCGCGCCTGCCGTCGCCGAAGCCGATGCCACCGACGCCCAGGCGCGCAAGGACTGCGCCGAGCTGCTCGCGAAGGACGGCGATCATGTCGTCTTCCACAAGGCGCTGAAGTTCGGCTCCGACGAGCACGCGCTGTCCTTCGCCTGGGAGGGCGGACAGGGCCATCCCGGCATGGCGGTGGCCGGCCTCGCGCCCGTCGTCGATCCCCTGGCCGTGGTGGCCGCCGAGCTGGGCATGACGGCGGAGGCCCTGCGGGAGGCCTTGAAGGATGAGGGCGGCCTGAAGGCCCTGGCCGAGGCCAAGGGCAAGACCCTGGCCCAGCTGGAGACGGCGGTGGAGGCGGCGGCGCGCAAGGACCTGCGCGAGCGCCTGCAGGCGCAGGTCGACACCGGTGAGCTCACGGCCGCCCAGGCCGACGCGCATGCCGCCGCGCTCGAGCTGAAGCTGCTGGACGCCGCGGAGGGCCGCCATGGGCTGAAGGTGGCCATCGAGGTGGACGGCATGGGCGGGATGATCCACCGCTTCATCGGCAAGGCCCTGCACGGCAAGGAAGGCGAAGCAAATGACGAGGACATCGTCATCGGCATGACCGCCGCCACCGCGAGCGGCGCCGCGCCCTTCAGCTTCAAGCTGCCCGAGCCCATGAGCCAGACCGACCAGGACGCGGTAAAGGCCGTGCTGGAGCAGGCGGTGAAGGCCGGCGGCCTCAGCCGCGCCCAGGCCGACGCCGCCATCGCCCGTCTGGCCGGCCCGCCCCTGCCCTTGATGCTCGACGCGGTCCCGGCCATGCCGGCGGTTCCCGCCGCGCCGCTCGCCCCCGCCGCCCCCAACGGGCGCTGACCGACGCTGACGGCGACGCGGCGGCGGGCCTTGGCCATCGACCCGCCGCCGCGACGCCCGACTGGTCAACCCTGAACTCGCCATGACCATCGCCGATCCCATCCTCGTCGTCGAGGACGATGCCAAGACCCGGGCCCTCCTGCGCGTCTACCTCGAGCGGGAGGGCTTCGCGGTGCAGGATGCCGCCGACGGCGCCGCGGCCCTGGCCCTGGCCGCCGCGCGGCCGCCGGCCATGGCCATCCTCGACCTCATGTTGCCGGGGCTGGACGGCTTCGCCCTCTGCCGAAGACTGCGCCAGGCCGCGCCCCTGCCCGTCATCTTCCTGACCGCGCGCAGCACCGAGGACGACAAGGTGACCGGCCTGCGGCAGGGCGCGGACGACTACGTCACCAAGCCCTTCAGCCCGCGGGAGTTGATGGCCCGCGTCCACGCGCTCTTGCGGCGGACAGCCCCCGCCGCGGCGCCGCCCGCGCCCGAAGCACAGCTGACGGTGGGGCCGCTGCGGCTGGATGGCCGGCGCAGGGAGGCCGCGGTGGCCGGACGGCCCGTCACCCTTACGCCGCGCGAGTTCCAGCTGCTGGGCTGCCTGGCCGGTGATCCCGGGCGGGTCTTCAGCCGCGGCGACCTTATCGGCCGCGTCTGGGGCCAGGATTTCGACGGCCTGGACCGCACCGTGGACGTGCACGTCATGAACCTGCGGCGCAAGATCGAAGCCCTACCCCAAGGCGCCGGCCTGATCCAGACCGTCTTCGGCGTCGGCTACCGGCTGCGGGAGTCAGGAGGAGGCGGGTGAGCGAACGGAAGCCTGCGACCGGCGCGCGCGGCCCCAGCCTGCGGCTCAAGCTGCTGGGGCTCACCGGCGGCGCCGTCGCCCTGGCCCTGGGCATGGCCGCCCTGCTCACCAGCCTGCAGACCCACCGCGCCTTCGACCGCTTTGTGGCCCAGGGCGAAGCGGCAGAGGCAAAGCGCCTTGGCGACATCGTCACCTTCGTCTACCACCAGGGCGGCGGCCTGCCCGCGGTGCTGCCCCTCGTGCGGCATCTCGACGAGGCGCAGGGACTGAAGGTCACGCTGCGGGTGGGCGGCCGGGAGGCGCTGGCCGGTGATGAAGCGGCGATCATGGCGGCCGAAGCGACCCTGGTCGGCGTGCCCGGCATGGCCGCCGCGGCGCCCGAGCGGCCGCCCATCGCCATCGAGATCGGTCCGTCGCCGGCGGAGGCGGCGGCCGCGGCTCGCGCCGGGACAGCCCTGGCCTGGGAGCGAGGCGCGGTCATCGGCGCGGCGGTCTCCCGGCCGGCCGGCGCCATGATCAGCCGCACGGTCTCCGCCGCCCTGCCGGGCTCCGGAGCCCTGATGCTGATGGAGCCGGAGGCCGGCTTCCTGGGCAGCTTCCGCCATGCCCTCCTCGGCGCGGCCCTCCTGGCCGGCGGCCTGGCCCTGGCCCTGGGCGCCGGCATGGCCCGGCGCGTCCTGGGTCCTATCGAGGCCTTGACGGCAGCGGCCCGGCGCCTGGAAGCCGGCGACCTGAGCCAGCGGGTGCCCGTCCGCTCCGGCGACGAGATCGGGCAGCTGGGGCAGGCCTTCAACGCCATGGCCGGCAGCCTGGAGCGCCAGGAGGCCCTGCGCCGCGGCCTGGTATCGGACGTGGCCCACGAGCTGCGCACGCCGCTGACCAACCTGGGCGGCTACCTGGAGGCGATGCGCGACGGCGTCCTGCCGCCCACACCGGAGCATCTGCGCAGCCTGCACGAGGAGGCGCAGCTCCTGGGGCGCCTGGTGGAGGACCTGCAGGCCCTCGCCCAGGCCGATGCCGGCGAGCAGCCCCTGGCGCCGCGGGAGGTGGAGGCCGGGGCCCTCCTGCGACAGAGCCTGGACGCCTTCGCGGCGCAGGCGGCGGCGCAGGGCGTGGCCCTGGAGGGCGACATCGCCGACGACCTGGGCCGCATCCGCCTGGACCCCGACCGCATCGCGCAGGTGCTGCGCAACCTGCTGGCCAACGCCCTGACGCATGCCCCCACGGGCGGCTGGGTGCGGCTTGAGGCTCGCCGCCTGGCTCGGCTCGGCGCCGACTGGCTCGTGGTGGCGGTGCGCGACAACGGCGACGGCATCGCGCCGGAGCACCTGCCGCATGTCTTCGAGCGCTTCTACCGCGCCGACCCGTCGCGCAGCCGCGCCACCGGAGGCAGCGGCCTGGGCCTGACCATCGCCCGCCAGCTGACCGAGGCCCACGGCGGCAGCCTGACGGTCGAGAGTCACCCGGGACGAGGAGCGGCCTTCACCATGCGCCTGCCATTTGTCCCTCGGCCCGGTTCTTAGTACCATGGAGGCGTTGGCATGTGATCGCCAACCCCGCCATGAACCGCCGCGCCCGCTCGGGTAGACCGCCAGCGGGCGCGTCACATGTGCCGCCACCGCCGGCCGCCTCCCGAAAGATGGTTGACCCATGTCTGCATACATTCCCGGATTGGAAGGCGTGGTCGCGGCGCGCACCCGCCTGAGCCACGTCGACGGCCAGAACGGCATCCTCATCATCGGCGGGATGCCCTTGGAGACCCTGGCCTTGAACGCCAGCTTCGAGGAGGGCCTGTTCCTTCTATGGCATGACCGCCTGCCCAACGCCGCTGAGCTGGCGGCCCAGAAGGAGCGGTTCGTGGCCGCCCGACGGCTGCCGGATGCCACCTTGGACCTGCTGCGCGGCGCGGCGGCGGCCAATGCGCCGGCCATCGACGCCTTGCGCATGGCCGTGGCCACCCTGTCGCTGGACGATCCGGAGCCCGAGTCGGAGACCATGGCGGCGCAGCTGCGCCGGGCGGAGGCCATCGTGGCCCGCTGCCCCATCATCGTGGCCACCTACGACCGGTTGCAGCGCGGCCTGCCCTTGGTGGCGCAGCGCGCGGACCTGGGCCATGCCGGCAACTTCCTGTACATGCTGACGGGCGAGGAGCCGGACGCCGCGGCCACCCGCGCCCTGGCCACCTACTTCCTTACCGTGGTCGACCACGGCATGAACGCCTCCACCTTCACCGCCCGGGTGATCACCTCCACCCGCTCGGATGTCTACTCGGCCGTCACGGGGGCCATCGGCGCCCTCAAGGGCCCGGCCCACGGCGGCGCCCCCGGCCCGGCGTTGGACATGGTCTTCGAGATCGGCCAGCCGGAGAACGCGGAGGCCAACATCCGCGGCCGCCTGGCGCGGGGCGAGCGCCTGATGGGCTTCGGCCACCGGGTCTACAAGGTGCGCGATCCTCGCGCGGATGTCCTGCAGGAGGCCTCGCGGCGGCTGAACGACGCCTCGGGCGATCCCCGCCTGCGCGACCTCTACCAGCTGGCCACAGGCGTGGAGGCCACCGCGCTGCGACTGCTGGACGAGATCAAGCCCGGGCGCAACCTGAAGACCAACGTGGAGTTCTTCACCGCCCTGGTGCTGCACGCGGTGGGCCTCGAGACGGAGCTGTTCACGCCCTGCTTCGCCATCGGGCGCTCCGGCGGCTGGACGGCCCACTGCCTGGAGCAGTTGGCCGACAACCGCCTGATCCGCCCCTCCAGCGAGTACACCGGGCCCATGGACCGGCCCTGGGTGCCCATCGACCAGCGGGGCTGAGCGCGAGCGTCCGGCGGCGAGCCCGCGCTGGTGCGGTTGGGGTCACACCCCTGGGGGCGACGGTGTTATAAGGAGACGAAGGCGTCTCCTCCCGGTCCTCGAAAGGCTGTTGCCATGAACCCGCGTCGGCATTCCCTCGGCGGACAGGCCTCGCCGCCGCCCGCCGCCCGTTCCCTCCTTCATCGCCGGCCTCGATTGCCGATCGACCGGGAGGGGCGAGGGCGCCTGCGCGGCTGGGGCGCCGCCGCGTTGCTGGCGCTGCTGGCAGGCTACGCCGGGCCTGGCACAGCCTTGGCCCAGGCCGATCGGCCGACGCCGCCGCGCGTGAACGCTTTGCGACCGCTGCCTGGCGGCGTGGGTGAGCAGCGCCCCCTGCCGGACAGCGCGGTCATCCTGGACGCCGACGAGCGGCTCTATGACGGCGCACGGCTCCGGGAGCTGCGTCTCAGCTACGAGACCGCGGACTGGCAGAGCGCCTTGCAGCGCAACCGCGCCCTGGGCAAGGACACGCCGGCGCGCCTGACGATGGACGGCGAGGTGCTGGAGACGATCGGCGTGCGCTACAAGGGCAACACCTCGCTGTCGGTCAACGGTCCCAAGAAGCCCCTCAACCTTTCCCTGGACGCCTTCACGGCGGGCCAGCGCTTGTGGGGCTACGACGTCATCAACCTGAACAACGGCTGGGCGGACCCCTCCCAGATCCGCGAGGCCGTGGCCTTTACCCTCCTGCGCAACTACATGCCCGTACCCCAGGTCTCCTTCGCCCGGGTCTACGCCAACGACGCCTACGTGGGCGTCTACCTGATGATGGAGCAGATCGACAAGACCTTCGTGGAGGCCTGGTTCGCCGGCCGGGACGGCCTGATCTTCAAGGGCGACAACCCCAAGGACATCACGCTCGAATCCTCGACGCTCAACTACCAGAGCGCCCTGCGCAGCTACAAGACGGGCTACGAGCTCAAGACGACGGCAGCCGGCGACCAGGGCTACCAACTGCTGCAGGAGCTGACGCGGGCCCTGGACGCCACGACGGCCCAAGGGGGCTTGTCGGACCAGGACTTCCCGGCGCGCATCCACGAGCAGCTGGATGTGGACCTGGCCCTGTGGTACCTGGCGGGCAACAACCTGCTGGGCAACTACGACAGCTACTACGCCGGGCACAACTACTACCTGTACCGCGACGCGCGGGACCCCCGCTTCAGCATCCTCAACTGGGACTGGAACCTGTCCTTCGGCACCTTCCAGAACTGGTTCGGCCGGGTGACCCGCTCGGTGGCGGAGACGGATCCCTTCGACCAGTCGACGCAGCGCAACCGCCCCCTGACCCGACGCCTCCTGAAGGTGCCGGAGTTCCGGGCGGACTACATCGCCCACCTGCGCACCCTGCGTGACGAGGCCCTGGACGGGGCGGTGATCGGCGAGGTGGCCCAGGCCTACCACGAGCTGATCGCCGAAGCGGTGCACGCCGAACCGCGGCCGCTCTACGCGCCCGAGCTCTTCGACCAGAACCTGGGCGGGGACGTGATGATCAACATGGGCGGGGTGGGGGCCGGGCAGCAGATGAAGGTGCTGGGCCTGCTGCCGCTGGCGGAAGCGCGGCGCGTTTACCTCGCGGACGGGGCGAAGCAGCCGGCCCTGGTGGCCCCCGACCTGCGCCTGGCCGCGCAGGCCCTGGAACCGGCGGCGCCGGCGACGGGCCAGGCTGTGCGGGTGACGGCGGCCTTCTCGGGCACGGACGCTCCCGCCCGCCTGGAGCTGCGCTACCGGGTGGAGCGGGGCCCGGAGACGCGCCTGGCGATGAAGGATGACGGGTCCGGGCGTTGGACGGCCGAGATCCCCAGCCAGCCGGCGGGCCGGGACGTCAGCTACTTCCTGCGGGCGGCGGTCGCCGACGGCCGCTCGGCCTTCTTCCCGGCGGCCAACCTCACCCGGCCCTTCCATTACCGGGTCCAGGGAGTCAGCCTGCCGCGCCGCCCGGCGGGGGACCTGGTCATCAACGAGCTGCTGGCGGACAACCAGACGGCGCGGCCGGATCCCTACGGCGAGCGGGAGGACTGGGTGGAGGTCTACAACCGCGGGGCGGCGCCGGTGGACCTGGCGGGCTGGTATCTGTCCGATAACCCGGACAGCCCCTGGGACTTTCCGCTGCCGCCGCTCCGTCTGCCGGCCAAGGGGCACCTGCTGATCTGGGCCGACGGGCAGCCGGAGCAGGGCGCGGACCATGCCCCCTTCCGTCTGTCGCGCGGTGGCGAGACGGTGGTGTTGGCCCGCCGGGACGCGGTCTACGACGAGGTGGTCTTCGGGCCGCAGGCGGCGGACGAAAGCCACGGGCGGCGCCTGGACGGGTTGGACGACTGGACGGTCTGCTGGCCGGCCAGCCCGGGCGGGGCCAACGACTGCCGCGCGCGGGGCTGGCGAGCCTTCGCGCCCTGGACGGGCGGCGGACTGCGTTGATGCCGGTCCGCGGGCGAACCGCCTGCTCGCGCCATCTGTCTCCGTGATGCCCGGTGTTACCGCTGTCGTCAATCCTGGCATGGACCATGACGCGGACCATTTCCACCCTCTGTCGTCGGAGCGGCGCCGCAGCGAGCGCTTGCAGCGCCTGCTGACGCGCGGCGACTGGCCGGCATGGCTGGCGGGGCGGCTGCCGGGCGGCGGGGGCACGGTCGGCCTGGTCGACCACGCGCTGGACTGCCCGGAGCCGCTGGGCGCGGCCCACGCCTTGACCATCGCCTTCGCCTCGGACTTCCACGCCGGCCCCTTCACGGCCGCGGGGCTGATCGACGGGGCCCTGGCGCGCCTGGAAGAGGCGGGCGCGGACCTGTGGCTGCTGGGCGGAGACTTCGTCTCCCTCCACCGGGGCAAGCTGGAGGACCTGGCCGCGCGGCTGGCCGAACGGCGCCCACCGGCGGCAGGGGTCTACGCGGTTCTGGGCAACCATGACCATTGGGCGGGCGGCCGGGCGGTGGTTCGCATCATGGAGCGGCGGGGCATCCGCGTGCTGCTGAACGAGGGCTTCCACCTGCCGTCCCCCTGGCAGCGCGTCTGGCTGGGCGGCCTGGACGACCACACGGACGGCCGTCCGGACGCGGAGGCGGCGCTGGGCGGGAGCGGCGATGGTGGGTCGCCGCGAATCGTCCTGATGCATGCCCCCTCGGGCCTGCTGGACCTGGGCGAGGCGCCCTTCACCTTGGCTCTGGCGGGGCACGTGCACGGCGGGCAGATCGCCCTGCCGGGCGGGCGGCCGATCATCGTGCCCTCAGGCACCCTCTCGCGGCGCTATCCGGGTGGGCGCTATGACCTGGCGGGCGGCAGGACGCTCATCGTCAGCCGCGGGGTTGGCTGCGGCTTCCTGCCGCTCAGGGTGAACGCGCCGGCGGAGGTGCTCAGGGTGCGGCTGCGGGGTGGGTTGTGAGCCGGAGTCGCGGATGGTAGGATGACCGACATGACCACCCGCCACCTCCCCTTCCCCCCCCCCCTCGGCACCCTGCGCGCTACCGCCACGGCGGAAGGCATCGTCGGCCTATGGTTCACGAGCGGCGGGGCGGACGAAGATCCGGCGCCCGGGACTGCTGAAGTCCAGCTTTCCGATTCTGGCCCGCCCGCCGCGAGAGCCGACCGCACCGACCAAGCCGATCCCGCCGCCGTCGGCCACCTCGACCAGCTCGAAGCCGAGCTGCGGGCCTACGTCGAAGGCCGACTGCGGACCTTCACGGTCCCCCGCCGGCCTTCGGGCACCGCCTTCCAGCGGCAGGTCTGGGAGGCGCTCGCGACCATCCATTACGGCCGCACCTGCTCCTATGCCGCGCTCACTGAGCAGCTCGGGTATCCCATCACCGCGGCGCGGGCCCTGGGGCAGGCCAACGGCCAGAACCCCATCGCCATCCTCATCCCCTGCCACCGCGTGGTGCAGCGCGGCGGGGGTCTGGGCGGCTACGGCGGGGGGCTGGAGCGCAAGGCCTGGCTGC
>JBGAUA010000008.1:33725-50328 GCA_044228875.1 Anaerolineae bacterium | reverse complement strand
GCCCTCCCGAACGCCGCTACCCCCGACCACCGCCACCGCCCACGCAAGCGCCGCCGCCGCCGCTTGCGCCCGCACGGCCGCGCGATCTCCCGCAAAGTGGAAGCGGCGCGCCGCGAGGGCATCGCCCAAGCCCGCCAGACCGATCCACACCGTGCCCACCGGCTTGTCTGTGCTGCCGCCGCCCGGGCCGGCGATACCGGTGACGCTCAGCGCGAGGTCGGCCCCCAGGCGGCGACGAATGCCGTCGGCCATGGCCAAGACCACCGGCTCGCTCACCGCGCCCTGTTCCGCCAGCAGGTCCGCCCCGACGCCGAGCAGAGCGGTCTTGGCCGAGTTGGCGTAACTTACCACGCCGCCCAGGACGTAGTCGGAGCTGCCAGGCACCTCGGTAAGCAGCGCGGCGATGAGACCGCCGGTGCAACTCTCGGCCGTGGCGATGGTCAGGCCGCGCGCGCGCATGACCGGTCCGAGGGCCGCGGCCAGAAGGCGAACCCGCTCCAGTACGCCCTGTGCATCTAGCATGGCATTCCTTCCCTCCTGAGCCCCTTATGCTACACTGCCCCGCTTTGGGAGGGCAGGCCGCACCCTCCCCCGACGGCCACTCCGGGCCGCGGTACCATCGCAATCGGTCAGAGCGAGAGGAAGTCTCCATGCAACGGTTCGGTCTCGATCGGCACGGCCTGGCGCCGGCGCGCGAAGTCTTCTGGAACCTCTCCGCCGCTCCCTTGGTGGAAGAAGCCATCCGCCGCGGCGAAGGGCAGCTCTCCGCCGCCGGCGCCTTCGTGGCCTCCACCGGCGCGCATACCGGGCGGTCGCCCAAAGACCGCTACGTGGTTCGGGAGCCGAGCTCGGAGGGCGACATCTGGTGGGGCGAGGTCAACATCCCGATCGCGACGGTAGTCTATGACCGGCTCCGCGCCCAGGTGGTGTCCGCGTTGAACGACCGGGATCTCTTCGTGCAGGACCTCTACGCCGGGGCGGATCCAGCCCTGCAGATCGGCGTGCGCGTGGTGACCGGCAGCGCCTGGCACAGCCTCTTCGCACGCAACATGTTCCGCACCGACTCCCCCGAGCCTATCGCGCCCTTCGCCCCGGACTGGCTGGTGCTGCACGCGCCCGATGTCCTGGCCGACCCGGCGCGGGACGGCACCAACTCCGGCACCTTCGTCATCCTCAACATGGCTGAGCGCACCGTGCTGGTCGGCGGCACGGCCTACGCCGGGGAGATCAAGAAGTCCATCTTCGCGGTGATGAACCACCGCCTGCCGGCCCTCGACGTCTTCCCCATGCATTGCAGCGCCAACGTGGCCCCTGACGGGAAGTCCACGGCACTCTTCTTCGGCCTCTCCGGTACCGGCAAGACCACCCTCAGCGCCGACCCGGAGCGCCCCCTGATCGGCGACGACGAGCACGGTTGGGGCGAGAACGGCATCTTCAACTTCGAGGGCGGCTGTTATGCCAAGGTCATCAAGTTGAGCCGGGAAGGCGAGCCGGAGATCTGGGCCGCCACCGAGCGCTTCGGGGCCATCCTGGAGAACGTCGTCCTGGATCCGCTCAGCCGGACGCCGGATTACGACGACGGCTCCAAGACCGAGAACACGCGCTCCAGCTACCCCTTGTCCAGTCTGGTGAACGTGGCCGAGGGCGGGCGCGGCCCGCAGCCCACCGACATCGTCTTCCTGACCGCCGACGCCTGGGGTGTCCTGCCGCCCATCGCCAAGCTGACCCGTGAGCAGGCCATGTACCACTTCCTGGCCGGCTACACCGCCAAGGTGGCCGGAACGGAGCGCGGCGTCACCGAGCCCAAGGCCACCTTCAGCGCCTGCTTCGGCGCACCCTTCCTGCCGCGCCATCCCGGCGTCTACGCCGAGATGTTGGGCCGCCGCATGGACGCGCATCCCCGCCTGCGGGTCTGGCTGGTAAACACCGGCTGGACGGGCGGAGCCTACGGTGTGGGCAGCCGCATGAAGCTGGGCTACACGCGAGCCATGCTCCGCGCCGCGCTGAACGGCCGGCTGGACGACATGGACTACACGCCGGACCCGGTCTTCGGCATCCTGGTGCCGGATGCGGTGCCCGGCGTCCCCTCCGAAGTGCTTCGGCCGCGTAACACCTGGCAGGACACGTCGGCCTACGACCGGAAGGCGATCGAGCTGGCCGGGCTCTTCCGATCCAACTTCCAGAAATACGCCGATGGCGTGTCGGCGGCGGTCCAGGCCGCCGGTCCGCGGGGCTAGGCCTCGGCCGACCGCGCTTCGGGGTTTCTGGCACGCTTCTGACGAGGGTCGATTCAACATGGGTCAGGCATAGGCTATGATTGCTGCAATGGAAATGCGTGGCCGACCGCCGTTCTGGGCGGCGGGAACGATTCGTATGCGCGCCATCGGGGCGACGCTGTCTCGCGGCGTTGTCACCGGCGCCATGGTCGGAAAGCAATGATGAAAGCCACTCTACCTTCTCCCGGACGCGGCTGGCTGATCTGGGCCGTGATCCTCTTCGGCCTGGGCATCCTGGCGCTCACCGCGGTCTCGTCGCAAGTCAACCCGCGGATGGGCCTGAGCGAGCTCACCAACGCCGTGCGCGCCGGCAAGGTGAGCAGCATCACCATCAGCGGCGACGAGAGCCGCGCGGTGATCGAGCTCAAGGAGCCGGCCGGCGCAAAGCGTCTGGTCCGCAAGGAGCGCGGCACGGACAAGCTCTTGGAGCAGGCCGGGCTTACGGTCCAGGATCTGCGGGAGAACAAGGTCAGCTACGCCGTCTCGCCCACCAGCAGCCTCGCCGGGCTGGGACCGCTCCTGACCACGCTCGTCCCCTTCCTGCTCATGGTCGGGTTCATCGTGTTCATGATGCGTCAGGCCCAGGCCGGCAACAACCAGGCCATGGCCTTCGGGCGCAGCCGCGCGCGGCTGATGACCGGCGACACGCCCACCGTCACCTTCGCCGATGTGGCAGGAGTGGACGAAGCCAAGCAGGAGCTGGCCGAGGTGGTGGAGTTCCTGCGCGAGCCGGACAAGTTCGTGGCCCTGGGCGCGCGCATCCCCAAGGGCGTCCTGATGGTCGGCCCGCCCGGCTGCGGCAAGACCCTGATGGCCCGCGCGGTGGCCGGCGAGGCCGGCGTGCCCTTCTTCTCCATCTCCGGCTCAGAGTTCGTCGAGATGTTCGTAGGCGTCGGCGCCAGCCGCGTGCGAGACCTCTTCGAGCAGGCCAAGAAGCACAGCCCCTGTATCGTCTTCGTCGACGAGATCGACGCTGTGGGGCGGCAGCGTGGCGCGGGCCTGGGCGGCAGCCATGACGAGCGGGAGCAGACCCTCAACCAGATCCTGGTGGAGATGGACGGCTTCGACTCGGACACCAACGTCATCATCGTCGCCGCCACCAACCGGCCCGATATCCTGGACCCCGCCCTCCTGCGCCCCGGCCGCTTCGACCGCCGCGTGGTGATCGATCGGCCGGACCTGCGGGGTCGGATGGCCATCCTGGGCATCCACTCCAAAGGCAAGCCCTTGGCCAAGGACGTGGACCTGGAGCGCATGGCGGCCCTGGCTATCGGCTTCTCCGGCGCGGACCTTGAGAACCTGGTCAACGAATCGGCCATCATGGCCGCCCGGCGCAACGCCCGCAGCATCCGCATGGCGGACTTCGAGGAAGCCCTGGACAAGGTCCGTTTCGGCCCCGCTCGACGCAGCCGGGTGGTCAGCCAGAAGGAGTTGGAGGTGACGGCCTACCACGAGGCCGGTCACGCGGTGGTGGCCCATGTCATCCCCGAATGCGATCCGGTCCACAAGGTGACCATCGTCCCGCGCGGCATGGCCGGCGGCCTGACCTTCTTCCTGCCGGAAGAGGACCGCTACCTGCAGAGCCGGACCCGCTTCCGGGCCGGTCTGGCAGCGGCCCTGGGCGGGCGGGTGGCCGAGGAGCTGATCTTCGGCGAGATCACCACCGGCGCCTCCAGCGACCTGGAGTACGTCACACGCACGGCGCGCGACATGGTCACCCGCTACGGCATGAGCGAGGCCATGGGTCCGATGACCTTCGGGCAGAAGCAGGAGCTGGTCTTCCTGGGCCGCGAGCTGAGCGAGCAACGCAACTACTCCGAGGCCGTGGCCAGGCAGATCGACGTGGAGGTGCGTCGCCTGGTAGGCGACGCCCTGCTGCGTACCCGCGAACTGCTGCATGCCAACCTGGACCGCCTCCATCTGGTGGCCAAGAAGCTGCTCGAGGTGGAGACCCTGGACCGCAAGGACTTCGAAGCGCTGATGGACGCTCCGGCGGCCGCGCCGATGCCGGCCTGATCGCGACGCGCTGACCGTCATGGCCTCGAAGGGGTCGGTGGCACGAACCACCGCGGTCCTGCTGGCGGGGCTGGCACTGTTGGCCGGTGGCCTATGGACGACCAGGTCGCCAGACCGCCCCACCGCCGACGCGCCGATCCCGACGGAGGCGCCGGCAACGGCGCCCGGCTCGCCATCCACGCCCGCGGCCGTTGCCTCAACCGACCTTCGACCCCGCTCAGACGCGACGGTCGTCGCGACCACGGACCCCACGTCGGCCGACGCCTCCGTCGCCGCCACCAGGCTGGTCCCCACCGATCCACCGCCGCGCCCGCCGACAGATCGGACGCTCGCCCGGCCGACCGCCGCGGCGCCGGCCGCGGCACTGCGGCTGGGAATGCCCGCTCAAGGCGGACGGCTCGGCGCCATCTTCGCGTTGGCGGGGCTCCGGACGGGTGAGCATGAAGGCTACACGCGGGTGGTCTGGGAGCTGACGACCGCCGACGGGGCGCAGAACCCGTCGGCTCCGCTTTGGGAAGCCGTCGAGCAGACCAACGACCGGGAGCCGAAGGCCGCCGGCATCCTGGAAGGCAGCTGCCATATCCGGCTGCGTCTGGCCGACACCTACGCCATGGACTTCGTAGGGCCTCTGAGCATCGACGCGGCCGCCGGGGGAACCGTGAACGGCGTCCGCATCCTGCCCATGCAGGACGACAGCAGCTTGACCTTCGCCATCGACCTGGAAGAGCCGGCGCCCTATACGGTGACCGTGCTGCAGGAACCCCTGCGCATCGTGGTCGACGTCTACCGGCCCTGAGCCCTCGCCGGCCGGCGCCCGCGCCAGGCCCACTCACACCACCGACACCCATCCGGTACCCGTCGTCGCGCGCATTGCGCCATCCCCTGACCGCGCACCGTCCCCCATCGACGTCTCACGTCAGCGTCACCCGCCGGGCCCGGCCGCCTCTCGGCCCAGCTCGCCGTCGCGCAGGCCCTTGCGCCGCACCGCCAGCACCGCGATCTTGGTGCTGTGGTTGAAGGGCGCCGCCTCGGCGACCTCGTCGGCGAGCCGCGTCTCCGGATAGCCGGTGCAGTCCGCGTCGACGTCGATGCGGCGCTCCAAGCGCAGGTAGCCATCGGCACAGACCCGGTCCAGCACGGCCATGAAGGCCGCTCCGCTGACGTAGAGCGCGTTGTTCACGACCACCAGGACGCCGCCGTCCGCCACCAGCGGACGCACCTTGTTGATCAGCGCCAGCCCGCCGTCCGCCAGGTCCACGCGACTGCGAGCCCCGCCGGCAAAGAAGGGCGGATCGAGGATCACGCAGTCGAAGGTCTCCCCCGCCCGCCGCAGCCTGGCGGTCAGATCCCAGAAATCGCCACCGAGGAAGTCATCGCGGCGGATGGGCAGGCCCCCCAAGGTGTAGGAGGTCTTGGCGATGTTCAGCGCGGCGCGGCTGCGGTCCAGCTGCAGCACGCGCGCGGCACCGCCGGCCAGGGCCGCCACGCCGAGGCTGCCGGTGTAGGCGAAGCAGTTGAGCACCGTACGGCCGGCGAGGTTGCCGCGCGCCCATTCCCTGAGGCCGCGGGTGTCGAGGTACAACCCGCAATCATGCCCGCCCATGATGTCCAGAGCGTAGCGCACGCCGCCCTCGCGCACCCAGGGCGCGGGACGGTCGCCCAGGAGCAGGTGGCCGTGGCGCTCCTCCTGGCTCGCCGCATGGCGGGCCTTGACCACCGCCGCGGCCAGCCAGGGCAGCCGCTCCCGGTAGACGTCCAGGGCCGCGGCTACCAGCGCCGCGCCCTCCTCGACCGGGTCCGCGTGGTTGTGCAGCACCAGGGTCGTGCCGTAGAGATCCACGACCAGCCGCGGGCAGCCTTCGGCAAAGCCGTTGAACAGCCGATGGGCGCCCTCGTGGCGCGGATCCGCGTCCAGACGCGCGCTCCGCGGCGCGAGCGCGGTGACCAGCAGGGCGGCGAGGTCGAAGGGTGAAGGATCGAGCGATGGATCGGGCGTGGCGGCGGCCAGGGACGGATCGAACGGCGGGATGGGCGCGGCGGCGGCGACTTCAGGTAGGGTCATGGGTCAATGATACGCGACGGGGCGGTCGCGGACGACCGCCCCGTCGCATCCAGTCAGTCGTCGTCGTCTTCATCCGATTCGCTGCCGGACTCGCCGCCGCTCTCGCCGCCGGCCGCGTCGCCCGCGGCCGCGCCGCCGCCGGCATCCGGTTGGGCATAGAGCGCGGCCGCGCCATGCTGGTAGGCCAGCTCCCCACCGCTGGCTCCGGTCTGCCAGGCGGCCGCCACGAGGGCTACCGCGCCGACCGTTCCGAGCACACGGGCGCGACGGCCCCAGCCGCCGGACAGGATGCCGCCTGCCATCACGACCAGCAGCACGCCGGAAAGGATCATCAACCGCTCCCCGGACTCCTCGTGCGTTTCGAAAGCCTGCTCGGAGACGCGGTCCTCAACCGTCTCCTCCTCCTGCTTGCCGGTCTGGACCGCGGTCCAGGCACTCAGGGCGAGGAGGGCGGAGAGTAGAAGAACGGGCTGCCAGGCCCGCCGTCCGTCGACGCCCCGACGGATGGTCGCCAGAGCCGCCAAGGCAACCAACGGCAGAAAGCAGGCGAGAACGATCGGAAAATGGACAACGGCAGGGTGGAGGGGCTCAGGAATGGTCATGGTCGGATTGTCCTTTCATCGATGGGGCGACGGCTCGAACCTTCGGCGCATCGCTGCGCTCAGGTGGTGGCCGGGGCTTCCGCCACGGCAACGCCACCGGCCGTCTTGATTGATGCCGCCACGCGGCCGCTGACTTGCAGCCTACCGCGCGGTGACCGCGATGTCATCCGTCCTTCGTCGGATTCCGTCCGCCCCGACGGCAAACGCCGCGCCCGCGGCTGCGCCACAGCGCTGCGGCCCCTGCCTCCCCGCTTCACAACAGGTCCACGGCGTCCACGTCCACCCGCCAACCCGGACCCGGCGGGAGCGCCTCCAACAGCGTATGAGGGTCCGGGCCACGCAGCAGGATCTGCCAGCGGCTCTGCCCGCCCAGGCGCTCAAAGTAGGCCGGAGCCGGGCCGATCAAGCTGGTGTCCGCCAGGCCCAGGCGTTGGATGGCCGTCTCCAGCTGCTCCGCCAGCTTCCGGGCCGCCGTCTCCGCGCCACGCGGCCCGCCGTCGGTAACGTACAGAAGCCGCGTCAGGCGGCTGAAGGGCGGATAACCCAGGGTGCGGCGGAAGGCCAGCTCATAGCGATAGAAGCCGGGGTAGTCGTGCGCGGCGGCGAAGAGGATGGCAGGATGCTCGGGTTGGTAGGTCTGCAAGATGACCTGTCCCCCCGCGGCGGACCGCCCTGCCCGTCCCGCCACCTGGGTCAGCAGTTGGAAGGCCTGCTCGGCGGCGCGGAAGTCCGGGAAGTGCAGCCCCGTGTCCGCGGAGACGATGCCCACCAGGGTCACCCGCGGCAGGTCCAGGCCCTTGGCGATCATCTGCGTACCCACCAGGATGTCCGCCTCGCCGGCGATGAAAGCCGCCAGGATGGCTTCGTGCGCCCCCTTGCGCGCCGTGGTGTCCGCGTCCCAGCGCAGGATGCGCGCCGACGGGTGAGCGCGTTGGGCCGCCTCCTCCACCCGCTCCGTTCCGGCGCCGAAGTGGCGGATGCGTGGGCTGGCGCATTGGGGGCACATCACCGGCGGCATGGCGCGGTGGTTGCAGTGGTGGCAGATCAGGCGAGCGGCGCCTTGATGCCAGGTCAGCGGCACGTGGCAATGCGGGCAGGCCATGGCCTCGCCGCAGTCGCGGCAGAACACGTAGCTGGCCGAGCCCCGGCGGTTGAGGAAGAGGATGGCCTGTTCGCCCTGGGCCAGGGTGGAAGCCAGCGCCTCGGCCAGAGCCGCGCTGAACAAGCCCGTGTTGCCGGCCTTGAGCTCAGCGCGCATATCGATGATCCGCACCGGCGGCAAGCCGCCGCCGCCGCCCTGGTCCACCCGATTGGCGAGCGTCAGACCCAGCATCCGCCCCGCCTCCATCTCCCAGGTCTGCTCGATGGTCGGCGTCGCCGATCCCAGGATCAACGCCGCCCCATAGCGCGCCGCCCGCTCCCGGGCCACGTCGATGGCGTGATAGCGCGGTGACTGACCCTGCTTGTAGCTGCCGGCATGGCATTCGTCCACCACCACCAGGCCCAGCCGCTCGAAGGGCGCCAGCACCGCCGAGCGCGAGCCGACGATCACATCCAGAAGACCCTCGCGCGCCCGCCGCCAGGTATCGGCGCGCTCGCCGGCGCTCAGCCGCGAATGCCAGACCCCCACCCGGCCCGGGAAGCGGGCCGCGAAGCGCCGCAGGGTCTGCGGGGTGAGGGCGATCTCGGGCACCAGCACCAGCGCTTGCCTGCCCGCCGCCAGCACCCGGTCGATCGACCGCAAGTACAGCTCGGTCTTGCCGCTGCCCGTCACCCCGCGGATGAGCACCCTCGGCGGCGGGTCGCCCGACAGGCCCCGGTCCAGGAGGGGCTCGAGTCGGGCCCAGGCGGCGGCCTGGTCGGGCGTGAGAGGCCAGGGCTTGTCGCGGGCGATGTCCTGGCCCGCCAGGGGGTCCCGCCACGCCGCCTCCTCCACACGGTCTACCAGGCCCCAGGTCTTCAGGTCGGCCAGCACCTTGGCCGTCACCCCGGGCAGGCGCAGGAGCTCCCGCTCCTCCGCCCGCCCGCCCCGCGCCGCCAGGGCCGCCAGGGCCTGCACCTGTCCTGCCGAGCGGCGGTAGCGCCGCTCGGCGACAAGCAGCTCCCCGGGGCCGACCAGGGGCGTCAGTGCGGCATCCGAACCACCACGCGACGCCGGGGCGGCGGTCGCCACCAGGCCCGCCTGCTCCAGCGCCCGCAGGTCCGCGCGCTTCGCCGCGCAGGAGGCCAGCGCCTCCGCGACGCCGAGCGGCGGGCGTCCCTGCCGCAAGAAGGCGAGGAGGTCGGCCTTGGGCTGCGGCCGCCGGCCGGCGAGCAACGCGTCCAGGTCGGCCACCTCCGTCAGCGGCCCCTCGACAAGCGCTGTTCGACGCGGCGCCAGGCGCGCGGGCGAGAGGCGCAGCTCCTGGGTGATGAGGCCGGAGCGGAGCAGGGGGCCGGCGGCCGCCTGCGCCTGGCGCAGGCCTTCGGCCGCCAAGGCACCCGCGGTCATCTCGCCCTGCGCCTGCAGCAGCCCCAGGAGACGCGCCGTGGTCGGCGGGAGATCGCGCAGGTCCTCGCTGCGCGGCCGGCGGCCGCTGCGGCGATAGACCTCCTCCACCTCCGGCAATCCGCCCGGCGGGAGGAAGAGCCGCAGGCAGTCGAAGAGCGGCGCCAGCGTCCATTCGGCCATCCATCGGGCCAGTTCGATATCCCGCGGATCCAGGTAGGGCAGCGGCTCGATGATCGCCAGGACGTCCCTCAGCCGCTCGACGGGGCTGTGCGCGGCGATGTCCAGGATCAGCCCGCTGAGCTCGCGGCGGCCGAAGGGCACCCACACGGCCTGGCCAGGCCGGGCAAGGCCGACCAGGACGGGAGGGAGGCGATAGTGGAATCCGGCCGACCAGGGTCGGGACCCAAAGGCCGGGCGTGGCAGGTCCAGGGCCACCTCGGCCACGCGGAGCGGGTCGCCCGGAATCTCCTCGGCGGGCCAGGGGGAAGGTGAGGTCGGACCCGAATCGGGGCGCGCGGCGGTGCCGGCCCCTTCCCCTTCCATTCAGACGACGATGTTGCGCGCCTTCACCCGGTGCTTCTCAGCGCGGATGATGGCCTGGATGAAGTCGACCGTCTTCTCCAATTCGTCGCGGCGGTTGATGACCACGTAGTCGAACTCCAGCACCCGCCGCAGCTCCTGACGCGCCGTGGCGATGCGCAGCTTCAGTCGATCGGGGGGCTCGCTCTTGCGCTCGCGCAGGCGGCGTTCCAACTCATCCAGGCTCTCGGCCATCAGGAAGATGAACACAGCCTCCGGCAGGATCTGCTTGATGCTCCTGGCCCCTTGCACGTCCACCCGCAGCACCACGTCCTGGCCGCTGGCCAGGGCGTCGCGCACCTGTTGCTTGGGGATACCCTTGTAGTCGCCGTAGACCACGGCATGCTCCAGAAGCTCGTCCTGGTCGATCATCTCCGCGAACTCCGCCACGGAGACGAAATGGTAGTCATGACCGTCAACCTCGCCCGAGCGCTGTGGGCGGGTGGTGGCCGTCACCACGAAATGGAAGGACAGGCCGCGGCCCGCCATGCGGTGGATGACCTCGTCCTTGCCGACCCCGGAGGGACCGGAAACCACCAGCACCAGGGGCGGCGGGCTGAAGATGCGCGCGATGATCGCATCCGAGGTCTGCTGGCTCTCGTCCACGCGCTCAGCGGGCTCGGCGCGGTTGGCGTTGTCATCGGGCGGCGGCATGGCGGATGGGTTCAAGCCGGGACTCTCCCTGCGGTGGGCGGCTGCTGGCGGCTGGCAATTGTGGCGCGGGCCGCGGGCCTTGTCCAGCAATCCCGGCCGCCGGCCTTATACTCAATCCCGTCATGGACCTATTCGACCACCGCCGCCAGCAACTGACCGCCGAGGGCGCTCCCCTGGCGGACCGGATGCGGCCGCGGAACCTGGACGAATTCGCGGGCCAGGAGCACATCGTCGGCCGCGGGCGCCTGCTGCGCCGGGCCATCGAGGCGGACCAGCTCAGCAGCCTGATCTTCCACGGGCCTCCCGGCACGGGCAAGACCACGCTGGCCCGGGTCATCGCCGGCAGCACCGAGGCCCACTTCACAGCGCTCAACGCCGTCCTGGCCGGCGTGAAGGACATCCGCGCGGCCGTCGAGGGCGCGCAGGAACGCCGAGGCCTGCACGGCCGGCGCAGCATCCTGTTCGTCGACGAGGTGCACCGCTTCAACAAGGCCCAGCAGGACGCGCTCCTGCCATGGGTGGAGAACGGCACGGTCATTCTCATCGGGGCCACCACCGAGAACCCCTTCTTCGAGGTGAACAAGGCCCTGGTCTCGCGATCGCGCATCTTCCAGCTGCGCCCCTTGGACGCCGCGGACCTGCGGCGCGTGGCCCGGATGGCCCTCGCCGACACGGAGCGCGGCTATGGGCGCCGCGACGTGTGCATCGACGACGACGCCTTGGAGCACCTGGTCAACGTGGCCTCCGGCGACGCCCGAGCCCTGCTCAACGCCTTGGAGCTGGCGGTCGAGACCACCGCCCCCGACGCCGGCGGGCCGGTGCGCATCGACCTGTCGGTGGCCGAGGAGTCCATCCAACGCCGCGCCGTCCTCTACGACAAGGAAGGCGATTCGCATTACGACACCATCTCCGCTTTCATCAAGAGCGTACGCGGCTCGGATCCCGACGCTGCCCTCTACTGGCTGGCACGCATGGTCTACGCCGGGGAGGATCCGCGTTTCATCTTCCGCCGCCTCCTTATCCTGGCCGCCGAGGACGTGGGTCTGGCCGATCCACAGGCCATCGTGGTGGTCCGCGCCTGCGCCGCTGCTTTCGATTATGTCGGTCTTCCGGAAGGGCAGTTCCATCTCGCCGAGGCCGCCCTCTACCTGTGCACCGCCGCCAAGTCCAACAGCACCCTGGCCTACTTCGACGCCTTGGGGTCGGTGCAGAAGGACCGCGCCGACGAGGTGCCCGATCCGCTGAAAGACGACAATCGCGACGCGGAAAGCCTCGGCCACGGCAAGGGCTACCTGTATCCCCACGCCTACCGCGACCATTGGGTGGCCCAGCAATACCTGCCCCGGGAGCTTCAGGGCCGCGTCTTCTACCAGCCGAGCGGGCAAGGCCACGAAGGCGCCATCCGCCAGGCGATCTTGCGGCGGCGCGAGGCGCAGCTGGCCGCCATGGTCGACAGCGCCGCGCCGGCCGCGCTGCCCGGCGACGCTGGCGGCGGTCTGAGCTTCACCGGCGAGCAGCTGAGTCGCGAGCGCCAGCGCTGGCTCGCGCGCAGCCAGGGCCACCAGGCCGCTCGGCTGGCAGACCTGCGCGACAGCATGGTGGCCGCAGCCGGATTGGCCCGCCACGCTGTCGCCTTGGACCTGAACGCCGGCAGCGGACTCATCACCTGGGAGCTGGCTCGCCGCCTGCCCGAAGGCGGCGTATACGCTTTGGCCACGAATCGACCGGAGGCGGACGCCCTGGCCGCCCTCGGCGGCGGCGCCTCAGAGGCCGAGCGCCCGGTCATCATGATCGGCCTTCCGGCGGAGCTGCCGCGCTTGCTCCGACAGCGCGGCGAGGAAGCGCTGCGCTTCGACGCCATCCTGGGACGGGAGCCGTCCCTAGGCGACCGGGCCGAAGCCCGCGCCGCCGCGCTGGCGCCGCTGGTCGACCTGTTGCGGCCCGGCGGTCGGCTGGTGCTGGCACTGCGCCTGCCGGGTGCGGGCTCCCGGCCGCTGGACCTCCTGGCCGGCGATCGGGAGGTCCCGCCAGAGCTCATGGATCGCGCTCTGGCTGCCCAGGACGCCGCCTTCGCCTCCCAGCCCGGTCTCGCCCTGGACCTGGAGGGGCTGCAGGCCGAGATCCAGGGCGCCGGACTGCGCCTGCGGCAGGCGGAGCTGCGGCAGGAGGAGCTGACGCTCGGAGCGGGCGCGATGCTCCTCGAACGGTGGTTCGGCGACGGAGCCGTCTTCGCCCACGGGTTGTCCGAAACCCTGACGGCGGCCGAGGTGGCGCTGCTGCGCTCGCGATTCGCCGCACGGATGGCCGGCGAGATCCCCCCCTGGCGCGTGGCGACGGGGCTCGTCGTCGCCACGCGCAGCGACGCATAGTTCGCATTGTGAAAACATCTTTCAAATAATCTTAGAACAACAGCCGGTTTTCATCCGCCCGGCAAATGCGTCGGGGCAGACGATTGTTGATATAATGCCTGCGCTCTGCTTGGCCTAGAGCCCGTTTGTCGCCCGCCTTTCCATCATCCTGGAGGGGACCGTCCATCTTCGGCGGTTGCTTCCATCCTCGAATACCGTGCTCGGGAATCGCACGGGGGCATAGGAGCATCGCCATGTTCATTCGCTTCGTCCGCCGCCATCTTCGCTCGCTGGCCATGGCTTGCCTGCTGCCGGTCGTCTGGGGCGGGGCGGCGGCCACGCCGTCCATCCACGCCGATCCGAACGCCTGCGCGAGCATCCTCGCCTTCCCCAAGCCGCCCCCGGTGCCCCTGGGCTTCCCCAAGCCGCCCCCGGTGCCGCTGGGAGGGATCGGTGGCCGCGTCATGGTTGGAACCCAAGGCGCACCCGAGGAAACGGTGAGCCTGTACCGCTGCGTCGGGGCCGAGGCGATCCTGGTCGGCCAGACCCTGTCCGGATCGGGAGGCGCCTACGGCTTCGCCGGCTTCTCGGGGATCGGGGCCGACGACCACGACTACTATGTCGAGGTGCCGGGCGTCACCACCCAAGGTGCCTATGCCGTACCGGGCATGACCCAGGTCGACTTGCAGGCAAAGTAGACATTCTCCGCGTCCAATCCGACGACCGAGGGGACCGGCCATTGGCCGGTCCCCTCGGTCGCCCGCGGCGTCGGCCCGCTTTGCGAAGCCGACCTAACGGCGCGCGTCCAGGAACTGCAGCGCCTCCCGATAGAGCGCCAGCGCTTCGTTGACCTGACCCTGCTTCTCCAGCAGCTCGGCCAGTTGCCGCAGACTTTCGCCGACGCCCGCGAGGTCCTTCAGCGCCCGGCAGAGGCTGAGACTGCTCTCCAGGTGGATGCGAGCGATCTCGAACTGATCGCGCTCCGAGGCGATATAGGCGCGGTAACGGTGGCAGAGGGCCAGACCGGGTAGATGCCCCTGGGCCTCGAAGAGCTGCTGCGCCTCGGCCACCAAGGGGACCACCCGGTCCAGAGCGCCCGACTGGCCGAGGATGGTACCCAAGGTCATCAGCCCGTTGGCCGTGATGGTCTTGTCCCCCAGTCGGCGCCCGAGCTGCATGTACTCGCGCAGCAGCTCCTCCGCGCGACCGAAGTCGCCGGCGTCGATTTCCACGAGGGCCGCGTTGTGCAGCACCCCGGCGAGCGTGGTCTGGTCACCGCTGGCCCGGAAGGTCGCCGCCCCTTCCGCCAGGAGCTCCCGGGCGCCGGCCAGATCCCCCTCCTGGTAGGCAACGGCGCCCAGCGATGCCAGGCAGCGGCTCTCCAGCCATTCGTCCCCCAGGCGCCGCGAGCGCTGCAGCGCCTCGTCAAACCAATGCCGAGCCTGGTCGTGGTCGCTGGCGCAGAGCGCCAGGGAGCCCGCGGCATAGGCCGCCCGGGCATAGTCCCGGCTCTCCTGAGCCGGGCGGGCCACCAGCACCTGGCGCACGTACTGACGCCCGAGGTCGACCATCACCCGCAGGTACCAATAGCGCCATAGCGCGGCCAACAGCCGCAGAGCCAGTCCAGCGTCGCTCCGCGCGCCTTGCTCGCTGGACGCCCAGTCCATGGCCAGGCGGATCTCCGTGTCGCGTTGCGCCAGCTGTTCCACCCAGGACGCGTGGTCCGGACCGGCGAGATGCGGCTCGATACGCTCCAGCCAGGCCGTCAGTTCGCTGACCTGACGGAGCTGGTCCTCCACCCGCTGCCCCGGCGACCGGCCGCGAGCAGCCTGGCCGACCGGCAGTGCGCCCGGAGCGACGCCGATCGCCGGCCCGTCCGCCGCTTCCACCAGGTCGGAAGGCTGCGGGGCGAACGACAATGCCTCCCAATCACGGTCCGCATCCGTGGCCATCGATCGCAGCGTCGCGGCGATCCGCTCGGCGAGCCGCTGTCGCTCCAGCACCACCCAGGGGCGGCTGATCAACGGCAGCAGGCCGTCTCCGTAGACCTGCCGCGCGCTGGCCATCAACCGCTGCCGCTGGGCGGGATCCGCGTCCCGAGCCGCCCGGGCCAGGATCGCCTCCAGCTGCTGTACATCGGTGCCGATGCCGGGAGCCAGCTGCAGGGTGTAGTAGTCGGCCTGGACGGTGCCTTCAGGCAGCCCCAGCTCCTTCAGCTCCTTGTTCAGGAAGAACAGGACATGGGAGAGACGCCGCTGGGCAACGCTCACGGGCTTGTCGGGCCAGAACAGCCGCGCGATCTCGTCGCGGCCGTGGGCGCGGGTCGGCTGCAGCGCCAGATAGGCCAGGAGTTCGTCCTGCAGTCGGCGCTGGAAACGCTGCATCACCTGACCCGCCCGCTCCAGGCGGAAGCTGTGCAGCAACCCCAGGGTCCAGATGCCGTGAGGCAGCGCCGTCGGTCCTGTCGTGACGTCACTGCGATCGGTCATGTCGGTGGCTCTCTGCCCTCGGTCATCGGTGGCTCGCTGGCTTCATTCAATGGAGAAGCGGTCCGCATAGGACCATCGATCGCTATCGGCATCATAGACGTAGCGCAGGCCCGTCTGCAGCCGTTCGCTGTTGGACACCAGATTGAAGTCGAAGGTCATGATCCGCACCACCATCGCCTGGTCGGGGCCGACGGTGATGCGCCGCGCCTTCTCGTCTCCGTGAACGCCCAGGCCGGCCAGCGAGAACTCCGCGCGGGGCGCCTCGGCGCCGAAGCCGCCATCCGCCGTCAAGGCCAGCGACACCACCTCGCTGTGGCGCGCCAGGCCGACGTACAGCCGCTTGCCCCTGGCTCCGTTGAAGGTGGTCAGGCCGAAGGCGTCGATGCCTTCCATCATATCCCGCACCTTGCCGGCCGAGGGATCCACCTGGTACAGGCGGCCGCGCGGTCCCGTCTCGTCGCTTCCGGACAGGGTGCTGGCGTAGAGGCTGCGGAGGTCGCAATCATAGGTCAGGCCGACGAGACCATAAGGGTTGGCGGCAGAGGGCGGCGCCGCCACCGGGAGGTCCACCAGCGGACGCATCTCGCCGGTCAGCCCTTCCACCTTGTAGATGGTGTTCTGCTGCTCCGCCGGGTTGTCCAGGGTGTGCACGTAGGGCACTGGCACCACATAGACGTTGCCCGCCTCGTCCAACACCGGGGCGCCGAGATGCCCGCCCTGGCGCCAGCTAGGATGTTGGTACACCCGCGCCGGCGCGCCGTCCGCGCCGCCCTCGGTGATGACCAGCCCGATGCGCCGGCTGTCCTGGGTGCTGAGCTGCGCCTGGGCGGAGAAGCCCTGGGCGGCGGCGAAGGCCGGCGGGCGCTTGCAGAGCGATGTGCCTCCGACCGGGTACTCCGGCCCCGCGCCGCCTCCGCCCCGCAGGGCGACGAAGACCGCCAGGCCCGCGAGCAGCAGCAGTCCGGCGCAGCCCAGCAGCGACGCGAAGCCGAGGAACGCGAAGTGCCGCAGCAGGTCGAGGGTCCAGTGCAGTCCAGGCAGTTCGCCGAGCAGCACCACGAGCGCGGGCGCGGCCGTCAGCACCAC
>JBGAUA010000008.1:0-33715 GCA_044228875.1 Anaerolineae bacterium | reverse complement strand
CCCGCCCGCCGCCCCCGCCCCCCGCCCCCCCTGGGCGCTCGGGCCCCCCCCGCGGCGGGGGCGCGCCGGGGCGCCCCGCGGCCGCGGGGCGCCGACGGTGCGGGGTGGGCGATGCTGCGCTTCACGGCCGGATCGGGTAGAACATGGGACCCGAATGGCAGGGATAGCTGCGCGTGACCAGCGCGCCGTCCTCGACCAGCGACTCCGCCCAGCAGTATTCCTCGCCCGGCGTGTCATCGTTGGCCAATTGGGCGACATACCAGAGCACCAAGGGCGCGGCATCGGCGATGGATTCGCCCACCGGCTCGATGAAGGCCTCGGGGCCCTGACGGTGGTCCGTGTTGCAGCAGGGCCCCAAGGTCACGAGGTCGGACTCGCCTTCATCGGGGGCTTCGTGCTGCCGGGTGATGTAGACGAAGGCATCGTCGCCGCGGCTGCCATCCCTCCAGGCCCCGGTGTTGGGCGCGATCCGCCAGCCCCGCCCGTCCTCGCCCAGAACCCGGAACATGGCACCGTCCGCGTCGACCGCACCGTCTGCCTGCCCTTGCCAGCCTTCGCGCTCCCAGGGTTCCCAAGCGGCGCCGTCCCAATCACTGAATCGGGCCTTGCCGGCGAAGGCGATCCGGGACACCGGCCGGTAGGTGCCCGTGTCGCCGCAGCCGCGTCCGACGCTGGTGGCCACCGGCCGGAAGCGGCCGTCGCGGTAGAAGTGATAGGCCTGCGCGTAGCTGTAGTTGCAGGGCTGCGGCCAGAGCTCGTTCCAATAGGTCTGGACCAGGCTGAAGCCCACCGTCCTGCCTTCCTCCACCAGGTCCGCCACCCGGGGCGGCACCACGGCCACCACCGCCGCATGGCTGAACTCCGGGCAGCCCACGGCGTCGCTGTAGCCGAAGCCCTCCTCGTTGGAGTAGCTGACATGCCAGTCGACCAGCTTGGCGCTGCGGATCACCGGCCGCCCCTGGTAGGCCACGTCGGCCACCTTGAGCCCGTCGGAACGGGTGAGGCTGTAGCTGAGGCTCCAACCGTCGCGCTCGAGGCGCTTGGCCTTGTCGCAGACCTCGCGCATCATCACCTCGTTCTGGATGCGCTTCTCGGTCACCGGCTCGGTGGCCCCCACCCGCGTCCAGCGCAGCCCCACGAGCCGGCCGTCCGTCAGGTCCACGACGGCCCAGAGCGCTCCGTCACCCTCGACGAAGGTGGGGGCCACGCAGAGATGCCTGGACCGTTCGCAGCGACTCTGGTTGAGCGCCGTCTTGGTGCCGGCCATGAGGGCCTCGCCGGGCGCCGGCCGGCGGCCCAGGGCCTCTGCCACGTCGGGGCTGGCGGCGGCGATCCGGGCGGCCAGGTCCACCAGCTGCGGCGGCAGATCCGGCGCCGCCCCGGCGACGGGGCTCACCTGCAGCACCTGACGCGCGCTCGTGTCCACGATGACCGCCAGGCTGAGGTTCAGGGCGAAGTTGTAGATCTCGACGCGGTAGCAGGCCGCTTGCCGGCAGACCGCGATGGCCGGCAGGATATCGCCTTCGCGCAGCGCATAGACGCCGAACACCTCGCCGCGCAGCGGCTGCCCGTCGCGGCCGTCCCGAAAAGCCTCCCGCACACGCGGCTCGTCCAGGGCCAGGTCCTGTGCCAGGCGCTGGTCCTCGTCGAGATGGGCCTCCAGGCGCAACACGGGCGGATCCGCGGCCAGCGCCGCCGCGGTCCGCCGCCGGTAGGCCTGCAGCTCCGGCAGATCCGCAGCAGCGTCGGCATCGCCCAGGGCCAGCCGCGCGCGCCCGAAGGCGGCGTCCGCCAGGGGGTCGGGGGTGGGCGTCGCCGGGCGGCAAGCCACCAGCGCGACGACGCAGGAGAGAACAAACAAACGCCGGATCAACATCATTGGTTGATCATACCATAGGCTATGCCTGCCGCTCCGGCATCCCGACGGCCGCCAGTCCCTCGATCCAACGGCAGGCTGCCTCGATGCTGGCGGCGTTGTCCATGCGCGCGGCCAGGTTCCGGCAGCGCTCGGCCAGCGCCGCGTCGTCCAGAAGCACCGCCAGCTTGCGCGCCAGGGTCGGGCCGCGGAAGCGCGACACGGACAGGCTGGCGGCGACCCCCAGGCGCTCCAGTCGCCAGGCGTTGTCGAACTGGTCGAAGGCCAGGGGCATGACCAGTTGGGGAATACCCGCCGCCAGGGCCTGGGCCATGGTCCCGATGCCGCCATGGTGGACGAGAGCCGCGGCCCGCGGCAGGAGCCGCGCCAGCGGCAGGTAGCCGAAGTGACGGACGCCCCGCGGCAGCCGATCGGGCAGCTGTTCGGGAAACCGGGTGAGCAGGACGGCCCGTCGCCCCAGGCGACCGGCGGCCTCCGCCGCCGCCGCGAAGAAGTCCCGGCCCTGCTTCATCGCCGAGCCGGGCGTGAAGACCAGAGGCGCCTCGCCGGCGGCCAGGAAGTCCTCCATCTCCCGCAGGTCGGCGGACTGCGCCGCGGTCGGCGCCACGTCGGCCGGGTCGAAGCGGATGAATCCGGCCAGGCGGACCTGCGGCGGCCAATCGGGCTGCGGCTCGGCGAACCAGTCGGGAAACAGTCCGATGGTCCGCGTCGTGGAGAAGAGCCAGCGGTCGAAATGCCGGCGCTGGGGCGGCAGCCCCAGCTCCCGCCGCAGCGGCTCGACCGCCGGCACGAGCACAGGGTCGATGACGAGCCGGTCGATCAGGCTGTAGTAACGGCGCTTCCACGCGGGTGGGATCCAGTCCGGCGGGCGGACTCCGGCCAGCACCGGGGACCGGTGCGCGGAGCGCAGCATGCTCGGCTGCAGGAGCAGCGTGGCCATGGGGACGCCGAAGGCCTCCTGAGCCACGCGCGCCCCCACCGTCAGGCAGGAGGCGGCCACCACCGTTCGCGCCGGATCGGCCGCGGCGATGGTATCGACCAAGGGGCGGAGGAGGGGGGCGATGCCCTCGCGGACCAGGAGGGGGAAGCTGCGCCGGGGATGCCACATGTCCGGATGGTCCAGCAGGTGGCGGAACGCCCCTTCGGTGCCCAGAGCGATGAAGTCGAGGCCCATCGCCGCCGCCAGACCCTGGTAATGGTCGTTGGCCACCACCACGGCCCGGTGTCCGCGGACCACGAGGGCCCGGCCCAGCGCCAGGACGGGATAGATGTCGCCGGCGCTGCCCAGGGTCGGCAGGAGCACGTCCAGCGGCGGGCCGGCGGGCAGGCCGGGCACGGGGAGGGGCGCGTCGGTCAAGGCGGTCATGGCACGCTCTGCGAGAGGAAGCGGGAGGGGCGGGATCGGACGCCCGGTGTCGAGCCGAAGCCTGATTCTAACGCCGGAGCACCCGCAGCGGTTATGTGACCTGTAGCGTGTCTGACCCCCGGCGCCGCCGCCTGTCCATCGGTCAGCTTCTTCAGCGTTGGACGGCTCCCTTACGGCTGGATCACATTCCGTCAGCCTATCTATCGCGCCATGGCCGCGCACCGTTGACCGCCATAACAGCCACCGCGGCCATTCGGGCCTTCGGCAGTCTGCAGGCGGATCTGCGTATGCCAACCATCCTGGTCGTCGACGACGAGCCCAGCATCATCGACCTTGCGACCCTCTACCTTGAAGGCGAGGGTTTTTCAGTGCGCCGCGCCGCCACGGGGCGCGAAGCCCTGGAACAGGTCGCCGCCGCGACGCCGGACCTGGTCATCCTGGACATCATGCTGCCGGAGATGAGCGGCTGGGAGGTCTGCAAGGCCCTGAGAGCCCAACACGCGCAGCTGCCCGTGATCATGGTCACGGCACGCGGCGACGCTGTGGATCGCGTGGTGGGCCTGGAACTGGGCGCCGACGACTACGTCGTCAAGCCCTTCCATGGCCGAGAGCTCGTGGCCCGGGTACGCGCCGTCCTGCGCCGCGCCGACTGGGATCACGCGGCCGGAAACGGGGCCCACGGCCCCCAACCGCTGGTGTTGGGCGATGTGGTCATCGACCCCGCCGGCCGGACGGTGCGGGTCGTCGGGCGCGAGATCCCCTTCCGCGCCCGGGAGTTCGAGCTGCTCTGGCATCTGGCACGCCATCAGGGCATCGCCTTCAGCCGCGAACAGCTGCTGGAGCAGGTGTGGGGCTACGACTTCCTGGGCGAAAGCCGCACCGTGGACGTCCATGTCGCCCATGTGCGCAAGCACCTCACCGATTCGCGCAGCGTGAGCATCGAGACCATCTGGAGCGTGGGCTACAAGCTGGTGGTGAACTCGGCCCTCCCACAACCCAAGCGCGTACTGCCGTCGGAGACCGACCACCGCGGGTAGCGACGCGCCCGGCTGACACTCTCCTTACACCGCCGGTGTACACTGCGGGGCATGAGCGCCCCTTCTTCCGCCATCCCCGCCATCGCCTCGCCGACCAAAGGCTCGCCCCCGTCCGCGGCCGGCCACCCGTCTCCTCGCCCGCCCGCCCTCGCCGGCGGCCTGCGACGGCGGCTCCTGGTCAGCTACGCGGTCCTCATCGGCGTGTCGGTGTTCCTGTCGTCGCTGGCCTCGCTCCTGCTCTTCGCCCGGCGCGCGGGGCAGGAGTCGACCCGTGAGCTGTCGGACCAGGCCGCTACCCTGGCCAACATGGTGGAGACCCTGGCGCAGTCCGCGCCGCTGACGCCGCCGGTGGTCATGGCCGGTCTGTTCGCCGATGCCCGCCTGCGCGAGTCCGGCCAACCCCTTCTGTTGCTCGACGCCTCGGGGCATCCCCTGCTCAGCCTGCATCCACCGCCTCCGGCGGCGGGCCGGCGGCCGCAGCCGGGCGGGTTCCGGCGGGGCATTCGCCGCCCCGCGGAGCCGGATGCCCTGTACCCGCCGCTGGCGCCGACCACGACCGGCAGGCCGGCGACAGCCGCGCTGATCGCCGCGACCGGCCGACGGCTCATCTACGCCACGGTTGCCCTACCGGACGATGTGGCGCGCGCCTTCAACACCCTCTTGCCCACCGCGACGTCGAAGCATCTGGCCATCGTCCGTCCACGGCTCAACCTGGTCGCGGCGCTGCGCGGCATCCTGCCCTCGGTGCTGCTGGTGGGCGCCGCGGCGCTGCTCCTGGCCTCGCTCCTGGCCTTCGTGCTGGCCGGGTCCATCACCCGGCCGGTCGACGCGCTGACCGCGGCCACGGTCCGCCTGGCCGCCGGCGACTACGCCGCGAGGGTGCGCCCGGCGCGCGACGGCGAGCTGGCCCGCCTGGGCGAGGCCTTCAACCAGATGGCGGCGCGGGTTCAGGAGGCCGACGCTCGGCAGCGGGACTTCGTGGCCAACGTGTCGCATGACCTGCGCACCCCCCTGACCACCGTCCGCGGCTTCTCCCGCGCGCTGGTGGACGGCACCGCCCGCACCGAAGACCAGCGGCGGCGGGCGGCGGAGGCCATCGACGCCGCCAGCGAGCGCATGGCCGGTCTGGTGGAATCGCTCCTGGAACTGGCGCGGTTGGAAGGGCGCGGCGCCGTCGGGGCGCCGAACCCTGTCCTGGAGCCCCTGGCACCACTGTTGGCGGCAGCCGTGGCCGCCGCGCAGGGCGCCGCCGCGGCGGCGGGCGTCGCCGTCCACGTCGACTGCGCGCCGGAGCTGTTCGCGCGCGCGGACCGGGACTGGCTCGGCCGGGCCCTGGGCAACGTGCTGGACAATGCGCTGCGCTTCAGCCCGCGGGGCGAGACCGTCGAGATCCACGCCGCGCTGCGCCAGCCGGACGCCGCCGACGGCCCTGCGTTGATCGACATCACCGTGGAGGACCGCGGGCCCGGCATCGCCGCCGCGGACCTGCCGCGCGTCTTCGAACGCTTCTACCGCGGCGACCCGGCGCGACAGGCGGGAGGCAGCGGGCTGGGGCTGGCCATCGCCAAGGAGATTGTCGAGGCCCACGGCGGCCGCATCGACATCGGGAAGCGCCGGGGCGCAGGGACGAAGGTGGTCATCAGCCTGCCGGCCGGCGGCGAGGCGGGCCCGCTTGGCGTGCCGCCCGAAGCGACCTAGGATTCCGGGCAGACCCGCAGGCGACGCAACGGGATCCGCGGCCCGATCACCCTGAGAGGCAGCAGATGAAGCCCTTCGACACCGACTCGGCCGGCACCCTGGCCATCCTGACCGCCATGGTCGACGGCCTGGGCGACCTCCTGGAAGGCCGCGATCTCACCCGCACCGTGGTCGTCGAGGTGGGCGGCCGCACCTACCGTCCGGCGATGACCCTCGGGCTGCTGCTGGAGACGGAGCAGGCCCTGGCCGCCGCCGACAGCGGCCTCGCCGCGACGGAGCGCGGGACGCTGTCGGGCCTCGTCGCTCGCCGCGAGGCCCACCGCGATTTCCGCCGCGAGGCCTACGAGGCCCGGCTGCGCCGCGAGATGAAGAGCCTGGACGACAGCGGCCGCTGGGCGCGTCAGGATCGCCGCGCGGCAGCCGAGCCGGACCCCCAGGAAGCGGCGGCCGAGGCCGCTCGCCGCGCGCGCTTCAATCTGCTGGCCCTGGAACTGGCGCGGGTCAAGGGCTGAGGCGCGGAGGCCCGCCAGGGCCCGCTCCCCGCGCGAGACCAACCCGACCGCGGCAGCGCCCGTCCCTCCCGGCCGCGGCGGGAGCGTCCTGTCCTCGCCGCGGCCGGAGCGCCGACCTCAGGGCCGGTAGGTGAGCGTCAGCACCGGCCCGGCGGCGCGACGCTGCTCCTCCCAGCGGCGGAAGCTCAGGAGGGGGCTGACCTGGCTGCCCGTCAGGCGCAGGGCGTAGCCATAGTCCTTGTCCGGATGTTCGAGCCAGAAGCGGAAGGCCTGGGTCACGCGTTCACCGGCGAAGCGCACCGGGGCGTTGACCACGGGCACGCTCAGGCTGAGGTCGATCTCGCCGGCAAGATCCCATTCGCCGTCATAATCCGCCACCTGGTTGCCCGAACGGCCCAGCTTGCCCGCACCGGGCAGGTTCCAGGGCTTGTCTGGATGGCTGTGGTCGCGCCAGGTTGGCCCGCCGACGGGGTTCTGGTTCCAGTCGTCGCCGGCGACCGGGTCCGCCCAGGGCTGCAGGACACGGCGCAACTCAACGGCCTGGGCGTCACCCGCCCAGCCGGTGGCGCTGAAGGACGCGGCCAGCAAGCGGTCGTCGACCGTCAACCCGGCCTCCCGGCGCATCGCCGCCTGCCATTCGAAGCGCAGGAAGCCGGGGATCCGGTTGTCGCCGGCGATGCCCAGCTGCAGGCGGTCATGGGACCAGGTGGTCAGGCCAGGGCCGACAGGGCTGGCATCGTGGACGGGGATGGTCAGGTTCTCGTAGCCGCTGGCGCCCAGGGTGACCGTGAGCTGCTCGCCCACCTCGAAACGGGGCTGGTTGCCGTCGGCGGCGGGGTTCAGGACGTTGGCGACGCCCCCCGAGGCCTGGTCCGCCAGATCGCGGATGGCGCCGGTCACCTGCAGGCGGTAGGCCTCGCCGACGGCCAGCTGGGTGTACAGGGAGACCCGGTCGCCGTTCTGGCCGTCCCAGACCACCGCGGACACCGGCAGCGCCTGACCGTCCCGCTGCCGGACGACCCTCCAGCTTGCCGGGTCGGCCGCCGCGGCGCGGTCGACGGCCTCGGAGAACCAGACCTCCAGGCGCGACAGGGAGGTCACCGACACGCGGGCGATGCGCGGCGGGACCGTGTCGCGCAGGGCGCGGAGCTCGGCGGCCTTCAGGCTGCCGTCGATGGAGCCCAGGAAGGCCTCCAGGTCCGCCCGCTGCCGGCCCGAGAGTTGGGCGACGGCGCCATGCGGCGCGGGGCGCCCTGCGGCGCCGAGGTCCTCGACGACATCGCCCAGGGTGGCCGCCCAAGCACTGACGCCGTCATAGGGCGCGGTGTCCCACACGCCCACGAGGCCGGCGGTGTTGACGCACCACAGGCAGCGACCACGTCGACCGCTGTCGTTGAGCTCCTGCTCGTTGCCGTCGCGGCGGCGCCCGACGTCATGGAAGCCATGGTCCAGGAAGGCGGTCTCCGGCACGTGGCAGAGGGCGCAGTTCGCGTCGGCCGGCTTGCGCGCGGGATCCGCGCCCAGGAAGCTGGCGGCGCCGCGGACGGCGGCCTCGCTCAACCGTCCGTCGGTCTGGCGGTAGGGGCTGCGCTGCAGCGACTTGAGGTTCATCAGGTAGGCCGCCAGGCTGTCCAGCTCGGTGTTGCGCCCGCCGTTGGCCGGCCCCAGCTCCGGCTGCGCGGCCTGACCCAGGAAGCCCGTGGCGCCCATGAGCGGGCTCGTGAAGGTGTGCTCGAAGTCCTGGATCTCGTCGCGATCGCCGCTGTGGTGCAGCTGACCCCAGCCGAAGCTGCTGTCGCGCTGGCCGCTGTTGAAGGTATCCCCGATGCCCAGGAGGGTCTGGACGTTGCGCAGCCCATGCCCCTGGCCGGCCGTGCCCTTCGGCAGGGCATGGAAGGCCCAGCTGCGACCGTCATGCTCGGCGTTGATATGGCAGCTGGCGCAGCTGACCTTCTCGTTGACCGAGATGCGGGGGTCGGCGCTGGTGTAGAAGAGCGTGCCGCCGGTGCGGAGGGTGCGCAGGGCGATGGGGCTCCAGGCCTCGGGAGGCCCCACGATCATGCGCCGGCGCTCGCGGGGCCGGGCGGGGTCGCTCAGGTCCACCTCGGAGACGTCCCAGCCGTAGCTGTTGTAGGTGTAGGCCAGAGCCTTCGTGGGGTGGGCGACCAGGCCCATGGGCCGCTTGCCGACGCGCACCTCCGGCAGGCCGGGGGCGTTCTTGTCGGTCTTCGACTTGATCGGCGCCGTGTCGGCGGGCATGAGGATCAGCTCGTCGCTCTGCTCAGCCAGCAGCGCGGTGTACAGACGATCGCCGACGCGGCTGAAGCCGATGTCCACCAGGCCGGAGACGGTGGCGTTCCAGCCGTAGCCCAGCCAGGGCGGGTTGTTGTCGCCCTTGGTGGGGTCATGGACCTGCGGGGCGGTGAGGACGACCTTGTCATCGACGCTGAGCCTGTGCGAGCCCAGGTCGAAGCGGCGCAGGCTGGCCTGGATGGTGGAGTCCGGGGTGTAGCGGTCCGGATGCATGTTGTGGTACTGGCTGGGGATCCACAGCTGGTTGCGATCGCCGGGGAAGCGCGCCGGGTGGCCGCGGAAATTCAGGTAGCCGCCCTCGGCCACGTTGCGCTCGGTGACGGCGTCGCTCAGCTTGCCGGGATCTCGCGGGGAGGCGGCGAAGAACCACAGGTGGCTGCTGACCTTGGGACCGCCCTCGCCGAAGCTGACGCCGGTGAGGTGCGGATGCTCGTCATCGGGGTAGAGGTGGGTGACCCAGGCTTCCTGGTTGCCCGTCCAGGCGATGCCGAAGGGCGAACGGAAGACCGGCGCGAGGCGGATCTGGTCGCGGCTGCCGGTGTTGATGGCGATCAACGACTCGGCGCGGATGCAGCTGACCAGGGCCCAGGCCTGCCGACCATCCACCGGCGGCGAGAGGGCGATGCCGTAGGGCCCGCAGCCCCAGGGCAGCTGGAGGGCGGCCTTCACCGCGCCGCTCGCGCCGTCCAGCACGAAGACCTTGTCCGTGTCATGCGCCGTCGCCCAGACCTCCGAGCCGTTCTCCATGACCGAGAGGCCCTTGAGGTTGTCGCCGCCGGGCGCGTCGCTGGTGCGGAATGTGCGCACGTCGTAGGTCTCGGTGTCGATGCGGCTGACGCTGTTGCTGTGCGCGTCGGCCACCCACAGCCAGCGCCCGTCGGCCGTGATCTGCAAAGGCCCGCTCTTGAAGAGCCGCGGCCCTTGCGCCGGCGCCACCGGCCCGGTGAAGATGGGCGTGGGCGTGGGGTAGAACTCAGTCTGCCGCGGGCGCGGCGTTGCCGTCCGGTCGGACCCGGTGGGCTGCGGCGTCGCCGTGCGATCCACCTCGGTGGGCCGCGGCGTCGCCGTGCGATCCGCTTCGGTGGGCCGCGGCGTGAACGTGACGTCCATTCCGGTAGGCCGGGGCGTGACCGTCCGCTCCACCGCCGTCGGCTGCGGCGTGCGGGTGACGTCCGCCCCGGTGGGCCGCGGCGTGACCGTCCGCTCACCGGCCGGCGTGGCCGTGACCACCCAGGGGGTCTGGCTCGGGCCGGGGGTGGCGGTGATGATCCAGGGCGTCCCCGGTCCGGAAGGCGGCAACGTGGGTCCCGCCGTAGGCCCTGCCCGCACGAGGACGTGGCCGCTGGCGCCGTAGGGCAGGAAGAGCGGCAGGCCGATGCCTTCCTCCCCGGACGCGGGCTGCTGGTCGGCGCCTGCCAGGACGTGCAGAGTCTCCTGCGGCCGGCTCTCGGAGGCAAGGCCCAGGCCGATGGCGACGATCGCGGCGATCCGTTGGACAGGCCTCATGACGGTTCCTCCTGCTGCCGGCCGCGAGGGCCGGAGCGTGGCAATGGCTACGGGATGTGGCTAAGAGGACGTCGGCGGGACGGAAAAGCTTAGAGTGGAGCGCCTCCGGCCGAAACGCGTTCACCGCTATCATACGCCATGGGCGACGGACCCGCTCCCCGCCTGCCCGCCGCGCGATCGACCTTGCCCGCGCGGTCGATCCACCGCCGCCTCGGTCCGTCGACACGCTCTACCCCGCTCCTCCCCGCCCCCTCCGGAGTCCCTTGCATGTCCGCAGCCCCCGCCGCACCGGTCCCCGCCTCCCCGGTCTCCGCCGCACCGGTCTCCGCGACCCTGCCCACCGACGCGCCGCCGGCCACCAGCGCGGAGCTCGGTCATCTCATGGCCCCGCGCCGCGTGGCGGTCATCGGCGCCTCGCGCGACCGGCAGAAGATCGGCGGGGCCATCTTCCACAACCTGCTGGACTGCGGCTTCACCGGCGCGGTCTTCCCGGTGAACCCCAAGGCGGAAGCCGTGGCGGGCGTCCTGGCCTACCCCACGGTGGCGGAGATCCCCGGCGCGGTGGATCTGGCGGTCATCGTCGTGCCGGCCGCCGCCGTGGAGGCGGTGGTGCGGCAATGCGCGGCCAAGGGCGTGTCCTCGGTGGTGGTCATCAGCGCGGGCTTCGCCGAGACCGGCGAGGCCGGTCGGGCCCTGCAGGACGCCCTGACGACGCTGGTGCGCGCCAACGGCATGCGCATGATCGGCCCCAACTGCGTGGGCATCCTGAACACCGACGCGGCGGTGTCGCTCAACGCCAGCTTCGCGGCCCGGGCGCCCTTGGCCGGGCGCATCTCCCTGGCTTCACAGAGCGGGGCCCTGGGCGTGGCGCTCTTGGACCAGGCCAAGGCCATGGGCCTGGGGATGGCGCAGTTCGTCAGCCTGGGCAACCGCGCCGACATCTCCTCCAACGACTTGCTGGACTTCTGGGCGACGGACGACCGGACCGACGTGATCCTGCTCTACCTGGAATCCTTCGGCAACCCCCGCAACTTCGCCCGCATCGCCCGGCGCGTCACGCGCGTCAAGCCGGTGGTGGCCCTGCGCGGCGGCCGCTCGAGCGCCGGTGCCCGAGCCGCGGCGTCGCACACGGGATCCCTGGCCGGCCCCTCGGCGGGCCTGGACGCCCTGCTGCGACAGACGGGGGTGCTGCAGGTGGACTCCATCGAGGACATGTTCGGCGTCTCGCAGGTGATGGCCTACCAGCCGCCGCCCAAGGGCCGCCGTCTGGCCATCGTCACCAATGCCGGTGGGCCGGGCATCCTGGCCGCCGACGCCTGCGCCGTCCAGGGGCTGACCCTGGCCCGGCTCAGCCCGGCGACGCGAGCGCGCCTCGCCGCGTTCCTCCCGCCGGAGGCCAGCACCCAGAACCCCGTCGACATGATCGCCTCGGCCACGCCGGAGGCCTACCGGCAGGCAGTGGAGGCGGTGCTGGCGGACGACGGGGTGGACGCGGTGCTGATGATCTACATCGAGCCCCTGGTCACCCGTCCGGAGCCGGTGGCCGAAGCCATCCGCACGGCGGTGGCAGGCACGGACAAGACGGTGGTGGCCTGCTTCATGATGGCCCGCGGCGCGCCGGAACTGCTGCGCCTGGGCGAGGGGCGACGGGTGCCCTCCTTCATCTTCCCCGAGGACGCCGTGCGCGCCCTGGCCCTGGCCACCCACCATGCCGAGCGGACGGCGCGACCGGCGGGCCGCCAGCCGCAGCTGCCGGGCCTGGACCGCGAAGCCGCCCGGCAGCGGCTGGCGGCGGCCCGCGCGGCGGCCGGACCGGACGGCTGGCTGACGCCGGACGAGGTGCTGGGCCTGATGGCGGATTACGGCATCGCCGCCCTGCCGACCGTCGTGGCGACCAACGCGGAGGACGCCGCGGCCGCGGCCGAGCGCCTGGGCCTGCCGGCGGCCCTCAAGCTGCGCTCGCGCGTCCTCACCCACAAGACGGACGTGGGCGGCGTGCGTCTGCGGCTGGCCACGGCACCGGCGGTGGCGGAGGCCTACCGCGACATGGCGGCGGGGATGGAAACGCTGGGCCAGGGCGCGGCGATGGACGGCGCCCTGGTCCAGCCGATGCAGAGCATGGACCAGTCGCGGGAGCTGATCCTGGGCATGACCCGGGACCCGCAGTTCGGGCCGGTGCTCATGCTGGGCCTGGGCGGGGTGCAGGTGGAGATCCTGCGCGACGTGGCCTTCGCCCTGCCGCCGCTGCTCGACACCGACCCCGACCTGATGCTGGAGACGCTCAAGGGCAAGGCCATCCTGGCCCCCTGGCGCGGCTGGCCCGCCGCCGACCTGCCGGCCCTGCGCGATGCGGTGCTGCGCTTCGCCGCCCTGGTGGAGGACCTGCCGGAACTGACTGAGATCGAGGTCAACCCGCTGTTGGTGCTGCCGGAGGGGCGGGGCGTCATGGCCTTGGACGGCCGGGCCAAGGTGGGCTGATGGTCGCGGCTTCCCCGGCCGCCGCGCCGGTCGCGGCCATCGAGGCCCAGGACCTCGCCCGCGTCTACCGCGTGCCCGAGCGCGACTCCGGGCTGCGGGCCGCGTTTCGCAGCCTGCTGCATCGGCGCCACCGTGACGTCCGCGCGGTGGACGGCATCAGCTTCCGCATCGCGCCCGGCGAGGTGGTGGGCTTCCTGGGGCCCAACGGCGCCGGCAAGACCACCACCATCAAGATGCTCTCCGGCCTGGTCCACCCCACCGGCGGAGAGGCCACGGTCCTGGGCTTCACCCCGTCGCGCCGCCAGCCGGACTTCCTGAGGCAGATGGCCCTGGTCATGGGCAACCGCAACCAGCTTGCCTGGGACCTGCCGGCCCTGGACAGCTTTGCCGTGCAGCAGGCCATGTACGGCATCCCCAAGGCGGCCTTCGCCGGAACCCTGGAGGGCTTCATCCAGCTGCTGGAGCTGGAGGAGCTGGTGCGCAAACCCGTCCGCAACCTCAGCCTGGGCGAGCGGATGAAGGTGGAGATCGCCGGCGCCCTCCTGCACCGACCGCAGGTGCTCTTCCTGGACGAGCCCACCCTGGGCCTGGACATCGGGATGCAGCGGCGCATCCGCGCCTTCATCAAGGCCTACAACCAGCAGGAGGGCGCCACGGTGCTCCTCACCAGCCATTACATGGCCGACGTCGAGGCCCTCTGCGACCGGGTGATCCTCATCGACAAGGGTCGCATCCAGTTCGACGGCGCCCTGAGCGCGCTGGTGGCGCGCTTCGCCCCTCACAAGCGCGTCAGCCTCAGCTTCCACGAGAGCGCTCGCCTCGAGGCCGCGGACCTGGCCCCTTACGGCTCCGTCACCGAGTGGGCCGGGGCCACCGCCGTCCTGGCCGTCCCGCGCGACCAGATTGCGCCCGTCGTCGCCCGGCTCCTGGCCGAGCAGCCCATCGCCGACCTGGGCATCGCCGAGGCCTCCATCGAGGACGTCATCCAGCAGGCCTTCCAGGACAGCGCCGCATGAGCCGCCTGCCGGCCATCTACCGCCGCCAGATGGCGGTGGCCCTGCAGGAGCAGCTGCAGTACCGCGCGGGCCTGGCCTTCTGGATCCTGGGCATGGCCGTGGAGCCGGTGGTGCAGCTGGTGGTCTGGGGCGCCGTGGCCGCCGCCCGCGGCGGCGAGGTGGCCGGCTACACGGCGGGGGCCTTCGCCGCCTACTACATCCTGTGGGTGGTGGTGCGCACCATGAACATCGCCCTGACGCCTTGGGCCTTCGAGGAGCGCGTGCGGCGGGGCGGCCTGTCACCGCTCCTCCTGCGTCCCGTGCACCCCTTCCATGCGGACCTGGCCCAGTTCACGGCCATGAAGCTGGTCAGCCTGGTCATCCTGCTGCCCATCGTCCTGACGCTCAGCCTGCTCTTCCGGCCGGACTTCCAGGCCCTCACGCCCCTGCGCCTGGCCGGCTTCCTCCTGGCCATCTGGAGCGGCTTCGTCCTGCGCTTCATCTGGGTCTGGGCCCTGGGCCTGGTCACCTTCTGGGTGCTGCGGGTGTCGGCCATCTTCGAGCTCTACTTTGCCCTCGAGCTCATCCTCAGCGGCCGCCTGGTGCCCATCGACCTGCTGCCGGCGGGCGTCCGCGGTCTGGCCCTCAGCCTGCCCTGGTACTATGCCTACGGCTTCCCCATCGAGCTGGCCCTGGGCCGCGCCGACGCCGCCGCCATAGGGCGCGGCTTCGCCCTGCAGCTGGCCTGGGGCCTCGTCGGCACGGGCCTCCTGGCGCTGCTCTGGCGACGCGGCGTGAAGCGCTACGCGGCGGTGGGGGGCTAGGTGGCGAGTCCAGGCACTCAGGCCCCGTCCCCGTCCAGCCCCTCGCCGTCCGCCAGATCCGCCGCCACCACCCGCCCGGCCTCCAGGGCCACCGTGCGGTCGAAGCGCTCCTCGTCCACGGGCACATGGCTGATGAGGAAGATCTGGTCGAATGCCCGCGCCACCTCGCCGCTGGTGAGCAGCGCGATGAGCGCTTCGGCGCGGCGGGGATCGAAGGCGCCCAGGGGCTCGTCCAGGAAGAGGAAGCTGGGGGCCGAGCCGCGCTCCTCCGGCAGGGTGGCCATGGCGAAGGCCAGGCGCAGGGCCAGGCTGAACTGGTCCTTGGCCCCGCCGGAGAAGATGGCCTTCTTGCGCCAGTTGCCGGCCCGCTCGTCGTAGACCTCGATCTGCAGGTCCTCGGTCAAGCGGGCCTCCAGGTAGCGTTGGTCGGTCAGGGCGGGCAGGATGCGCTGCATGTGCAGGAGGGTGCTGGGCAGGACCCCCTGCATCACCCGCCGCCCGGCCTGCTCCACCATCCGCGTCGCCCGCTCGCGGAGCGCCAGGTCGCGGGCGGCGGCGGCCCGGAGGCCCTCGGCCTCGGCCAGGTCCAGTTCCAGGCCCGCCAGGCCCAGGTCGCCCTCCAGGCGCTGGATCTCGTGGCGCAGCACCTGCGCCCGCCCGCGGGCCTGCTCCAGCTCCGCGGCCAGCCGCGGCCGATCCGCCGGGCTCTCCGCCCCCAGCGTCGCCCGCACCGCGTCCAAGGCGGCCGGCAGCGCGGCCAGCTCCGCCCCTTCCAGCAGGGTCGAGCCGGCTGCCGGTGGCCGCGACCAGGGGCCGAGGTCGGCCGGATCACCGCCGGCGGCCGCGATCAGGCCGACCAGCTGACGCAGGGCGGCCGCCAGGCCCTGCGCCGCCGCGCGCCGGCTGCCGGCCAGCTCCGCGCCGTGCCGGACCGCCGCCTGCAGGCGGGCGCGCAGGCCGTCGCCGCCCGCATCCTCGTAGGCCGCCGCCAAGGCCTCGCGCGCCAGCTGCCAGCGCGGGTCCTCGGCCGCGGGCGCGGCGCCCTCCTGGCCGGCCCGCGCCCAATCCCGCGCCAGCCGCTCGCCCAGCTCGGCGGCGCGCGCCGCCTGTGCCGCCGCCTCGGCCTCCGCCCCCTCCAACTCGCCCGCCAGGCGCCTGAGCTCGGCCAGGCGCGCGCGCAGCGCGCCCAGCTCCTCGTCGATGCCGGCCTCGCCCAGGTCTAGGGACGCGGCCAGGGCCGCCACCGCGGGCGCGCGGCGCTTCAGGGACCGCGCCAGGCGCGCCTCCCGCGCCGCCCAGGCGTCGCGCTCTCGGCCCATGGCCGCCCCGTCGCGGCCCATGGCGGCGGCGCGCAGCTCGGCCTCCTGGGCACCCAGCCGCGTCATCGCTTCCTGCGCTCGGATCAGGTTGGCCTGCGCGGCGGTCAGCTGGGCCTGCACGCTCTCCCGGTCCCGGCCCGTCAGGCGGGCCTCGATCTCGGCCAGGGCCAGCCTGCCCCGCTCCGGTGTGGCCGGCCTGACGGCCTGGGCCGACCGCAGCCGTTCCTCGGCCGCCGCCACCGCCGCCTGCCGCAGGGCGGCGTCCCGCTCGCGGGCCGCGGCCTCGCCCTCCAGGCGGCCCAGCCTGAGCGCCAGCGCCCCCGCGCGCGTCTGCCCCAGCACGAGCGCCAGGCCCAACAGGGCCGCGAGGGCGCCGCCGATCAGCTGCGGGGCCCAGGCCGCCGGCAGGCCCCAGCGCTCGCCCGCGAGCCCCAGCGCCGCCACGACCATGGCCGCCAGGAGCCCCCAGCGCAGGCCGGCCTGCCGCGCCTCCAGCCGCCGCCGCTCCGCGCGGACGCCTTCCAGCGCGTCCGCGTCGCCGTCGTCCGCGCCCTCCCGCGCGACGACCGCCAGCCATTCGCCCAGGGCGGCCTGCACCTCGAAGGCCCTCCGGTCCTGCTCCAGGCCGCCCAGGGCGTCGTGGTTCTCGCGGGCGGCGGCGCGCGCCTCCACCAGCTCGTGGCGGGTCTGGTTGAGCGCGCCCAGGGTGGCCGCCAGCGCGTCCAGCTCGGCGTCGCGTCGCGCCAGGGCCTGGCGCAGGGCCTCGGCCCGCGCCTCGCCGCGGCCCAGCCAGTCGCGGCGACGGGCCAGCCGCCGCAGCGCCAGGCCGCGGACCATCACCGCGGGCAGGTCCCGGTCCCGCGCCAGGCGGCAGCGCTCCGCCTGCTCTTGGGCCCGGGCGGCGGCCGCGGCGGCCTCCGCCGCCTGCCGCGCCGCCTGCCGCGCCTGTTCCAGGGAAGCGATGGCCATGGCCAGGGCCTCGGCCCGGGCAGCCTGTTCGGTGAGCTCGGCCTCCGCCTCGCGGGCGGCGACCAGCTCGACATCCGCGGCCAGGAGGCCCGCCAGCTGCGCGCGGGCGCTGTCATGGGCGCCCAGGGCGTCCAGGCGCGCCAGGGCGGCCTCCAGGCGCGCGACGCGCTCCCCGACGAGGGGCCGCTCCTCCTGGGCGCGAGCGAGGTCGCGGCGGTCGGTCAGGCGCGCGAGGGCCTGCCGGTCCGCCAGCCGCACCTTCAGGCGCTCAGCCACCGCCAGCAGGTGGTCCAGGTTGAGCAGCTTCATCAGGCTCTGCTCGCGCTCGTTGCGGTTCATGCCCTCCAGCTTGTCCAGCTTCTTCTGCTCCACGAAGCAGGTGTTGAGCAGCGACTCGGCATCGAAACCCAGCTCCGCGGCCACGCGCAGGTTGACCTCACGGTTGCCGCGCACCTGCTCCTCCACGCTCCCGTCGGCGCGCAGGATGTCCAGCTCCCAGATGTTGGGCCGGCCGCGGCGCAGCTGCCGGCGGATCTCCAGCGCCCGACCGCCGCTCAGGCCCACCGTCAGGTCCACCTGGGCGCTGTCGGCGCCGTAGCGGATGAGGTCGTCCAGGACGCGCGCGCCCTGGCCGCCCAGGGGCTGGCCGAAGAGGCCGAAGAAGACCGCCTCGAAGAGGGTGGACTTGCCGGCCTCGTTGAGGCCCTTCACCAGGATGCGGGCGCGCTCCGGCAGCTCCAGGTCCACCCGGTCCAGCTGCTTGAACTGCCTCGCCGCCAGACGCCGCAAGTGGATCATGGGCCCTCGACCACCGGACCCGCGTCCGCGCTTACCCGCCCCCCCAGGCCGCCCAGGACATCGTCGAAGCCGGGGAAGGAATCCGCGATCCGCTCCGCGCCGTCGATCAGGGTCTCGCCCGCGGCGACCAGACCGGCCACCGTCAGGGCCATGACCACGCGGTGGTCGCCCCGGCCGTCCAGCCGCACGCCGCGCAGCGGGGTGGGACCGTGGATCTCCCAGCCGTCGTCCCGCAGGCGGATGTCGGCGCCCATGCGCCCCAGGGCCTCGGCCATCACCGCCAGGCGGTCGGTCTCCTTGACGCGGAGCTCCGCGGCGCCCCGCAGGCACGTGACGCCGCGGGCCTGGGTGGCCAGCACCGCCAGCAGCGGCAGCTCGTCGATGGCGCGCGGCACGAGGTCGCCCTGCACGACGGTGGCGCGAAGGCCGTCCCGCGGCGCCGTGAGCCGCAGGTCGCCCACCGGCTCGCCGCCCTCCACGCGCCATCCGGAGATGGCCACCGGCGCCCCCATGGCCTCCAGGATGTCCAGGATGCCGGTGCGGCCGGGGTTGAGCCCCACCCCCCGCATGGCGATGTCCGAAGCGGGGACCAAGGCCGCGGCGGCCAGGAGGAAGGCCGCGCCGGACAGGTCGCCGGGCACCGTCAGCCGCCCGTCCGCGGGCGGCCGGAGCGTGGCCACGGGGCCTTGGAGCCGGCTGACGCGCCCGTCCCAGCGAAGGGGGGCGCCCATGGCCGCCAGCATGCGCTCGGTATGGTCCCGCACCGGCGCGGGATAGGCGACCTTGGTCGCGCCCTCGGCGTTGAGCCCGGCCAGCAGGATGGCGCTGCCCACCTGGGCGCTGGCCAGCCGAAGGGCATGCTCGGCGCCATGGAGCCCGCCGCCCTCGCCGACAAGGGGCGGCCTTCCGTCCGTCGCCTGGATCCGCGCCCCCATGGTGGTCAGGGGCGCCACGACCCGCTCCATCGGGCGGCTGGCCAATCCGGCATGCGCCTCCAGACGGAAGACGCGGTCCTGGCCGGCCAGCAAGCCGACCAGGAGGCGCATGGTGGTTCCGGAGTCGCCGCAGTCCAGGATCACCGGCGGTCCGGCCAGACCGCGCGGCCCGCGGCCCGCCACCCGCAAGGCCCCGTCCGCCGGCTCGGTCACGAGAACGCCCAAGGTCCGCAGGCAGCTCAGGGTCCGGGCGACGTCGACAGCCGACGACAGGCCCTCGATGTCCGTCGGCCCGTCCGCCACCGCCGCCAACAACAGCGCGCGGTGGGAGATGGACTTGTCGCCGGGCACCGACGCGTCGCCGCGCAGGGGGGGGCCGGCGGTGACGCGCAGCCTACTGGGGCTCACGACCCCCGCCGGAGATCGGGCCGCTGCGGCCATGCGGCGGCGTCAGCCACCCAGGACGCGGCGCAGCGCCTCGCCCAGGAGCGCGATGCCGGCGACGATCTTGTCCGGCGCGGCGTTGGAGAAGTTGAGGCGCATCGCCCGCGCCGCGCCGCCCGGCGTGAAGGCCGCGCCGGGGATGTAGGCCACGCCCTGGTCCACCATGGACGGCAGCAGGGCCAGGGTGTCCACGCCCTCCGGCAGCTCGGCCCAGATGAACATGCCGCCCTCGGGCCGGGTCCAGCGGCTGCCCGAAGGGAAATGGGCGGCCAGCGCCTCCTGCATCAAGGCGCAGCGCTCCTGGTAGGTGCGCCGCACGAGCGCCAGGTGACCCTCCAGGTAGCCGCCGTCCAGGAAGCGGGCCAGACCGCGCTGGATGAACGCGCTGGTCTCCAGGTCCACGCTCTCCTTGATCACCCGCAGCTTGTCGGTCAGGCCCGGCGGGGCGATGAGCCAGCCGGCGCGCAGGGCGGGGGCCACCAGCTTGGAGAAGGAGCCGAGGTAGAAGGTGCGCTCGGGCGCTCGCGCCAGGAGGGGCAAGGGCGGGCGGCCCTCGAAGCGCAACAGGCTGTACGGATCGTCCTCCACCAGGGCCACGCCGGCCTCGCGGGCCAGGGCCACCACGTGATCCCGGGCGGCGTCGTCCAGGCTGCGCCCCAGGGGGTTGTGGAAGTCGGGAACCACCACCAAGGCCCGCGGCCGAGGCTCCTGGCGCAGGGCCGCCGCCAGCTCCGCCATGTCCAGCCCGCGTTGCACGTCGCTGGACACGCTGCGCAGCAGGTGGGCCGGCCCGCCGAAGGCCTGCCGCACGCCGGGGAACACGGCCTGGTCGACGACCGCCACCGAGCCGGGGTCCATCAGCAGGCGCCCGGCGATGTGCAGGCCCTGCTGGCAGCCGCTGGTGATGAAGACCTGCTCGGGCTCCACCGCCACGCCCCGCGCGGCCATCAGGCGAGCGACGGCCGCCTGCAGCGGTGGGTAGGGCGGCCCGTATTGCAGGGCGATGGGCCCGTCCTCGGCCAGGACGGCCGCGCTGCATTCCGCCCAGGCGCGCACCGGCAGGCATTCCGGCGCCGGCAGGCCGCCGGCGAAGGAGACGATGCCCGGCCGCGCGGTGACGGCGATGAGTTCGCGCATCATCGAGCGCTTGAGGATCTGCGCTTCCTGACTGAGGGTGAAGGGCGGCGCATCGTCGGCGCGGGCGGTCTTGGTCATGGGTCGCGGAGTATATCGTCGGCGGGGCGGATGCTCAAGGCCGGCGACCGGGGCTTGGCCGGCCGCCGAGGCCGGCCACCCCGCGCACGGAACCCACACCGCGGCGCATGCGATCCGCCGGCCCGCGCCGCCCGCGATCGGTTAATCTATTGCTAACCCTAGTCCATGGGTCTGCCCGGTCCGATGCCCGGTCCGATGCGCGCCGCGATGCCCGTCGCGACGCCCGGCCTGACGCTCGGCCTGACGCTCGGATCGGGCAGACCCGTCTTCTTCTTCAGCGGAGCGTGCTTCCATGTCGTCCACCGTCGTCGCCGCCTTCGCGCCCCGCGCCCTGCGACTGGCCGTGTGCGTCATCCTGGTGCAGGGCGCCGCGGCGCAGTTGGCGATGTGCCTGCACCCACGGGGGCTCTGAGCCTCACCGGCACGGCGCCGACGCCCCTCGGCCGCCCCGTCACGGCCACTGCACCTCCTTGACGCAGCCCAGCTTCGCCGCCAGGCTGCGGAAGACCTCGGCCAGGACGCCGGCGTCGTCCGTCTCGCTGTAGCCCCCCGTGTCGCCGGCGATGGCCCTCAGCAGCCAGGGGAGGATGCGGTCCACCAGCTCGGGGGCGTCCTCCCGGCCGTAACCCACCGTCTGGATGCGAATGCCCGCCGCCCGCGCCGCCGCCGCGGCGACCAGCACCGTGTCCTCCTGGGTTCCGCCGGCCATCGGCGTGGGCACGCGGTTGGGCAGGCCGTCGGTCAGGAAGACCATCGCCCGCAGGCGCGGGGCGGGCACCGCGGCCAGGGCCGCCGCGCCCGCCGACAGGCCCAGGTCCAGGCGGGTGCCCTCGGCCATCCGGCGCGGCAGGCCGGCCAGGGCCGCGTCCAGGAGGGCGCGGTCGCTGGTCAGGGGCTGCAGCAGCCAGGCCTCGTTGTTGAAGGCCACCACGGCCACCCGGCCGCGAGCCTCGGTGGGCTGGAACTGGTCGACGAAGGCCCGCGCCGCGCGCAGGACGGCGTCCAGCTTCGTCCCGCCGTCGCCGGCCGGCCGGCGCATGCTGCTGGACACGTCCACCACCAGGGCCACGTCCACCGCCCGCTCCTGGCAGGGGATGCGCAGGACCATGGGCAGGTAGATGGTGTAGATCGGCGTCGGCGTGGCGGTGGACGTGACGGTGGGCGACGGCGTGATGGTCGGCGTCAGGGTCGCCGTGGGGCTGGCCGTCACCGTGGGGCTGGGGGTGATGGTGGGACTGCTGGTGGCCGTGGGCACCGGCGTGTCCGAGGGCACGGGGGTGGTGGTGGGCGTGGGCGTGTCCGGCGGCCGCACGCGGATGACCGCGCCGTCGAAGACCGGCAAGGGCAGGCTCTCGAAGCGGCCGCCCCAGGCGTTGTGCGCCAGGTCGCCGACCATGGAGCCCGGCGCCGCCAGGGTCACGTCGACGAAGCGCGGCGCGGCGCCGGCCGGCAGGAAGCTGTCGGCCGTGCCGCCCGTGCGGCTGGGCTTGGGATCCGGTCCCCAGAGGCGCAGGGCCGTCACCCGCGCGCGGGAGGGGATGGCGGCGCAGCGGCCGCCGCCCACGTCGCCCAGGCGGCAGGGCCAGTCGCCGCCGCCCAGGCCCGCCCCCGGCGCGCCATAGGCCGCGACCGGGTCCAGCAGGCCGTCGCGCGGCGAGCCGCCCAGGACGTCCAGCAGCTCCGGATCGCCGGCCGAGGCCCAGATCTCGATGGGCGCACCGCCGGGCAGGGGCTGAGCCTGGACATCGCTGAAACCGCCCGACACCCGCGTCTGGGGCTCGCGCGGCTCGCCGGCGCGGGGGAGGATGTCGACGGCGTCGAACCATTCCACCGGCCGGGCGGTAAGGTTGGCCAGGGCCAGGCGGTAGACCATCGGCTGGCCCGGCAGCACCAGGGGCAGGCGCGGCAGCTTCTCCACCTGCGCCGCGGCGATGTTGGCCACGATCACCTGCGCCCAGGCGCAGCGACCGCCCTCGGCGTCGCGGGGGCCCGGCCGGCAGTCGGGCGGGCGGTCGTTGGCCGCCCAGAGCGCGGCCATGTTGGCCAGGCTGCTGCCGCCGCGCAGCAGGCGCGAGGTGCGCACGGCATAGTGGATGAGCGGCACCCGACGCTGGTAGGGCAGGTTGCCGATGACCCAGGTGAGGGTGGTCTCGCCCTCCGCCGCCCCGGCCTGGATGCCGGGCTCGAAGGACACGTTCCGGTCCAGGCGGCCGTTGCCGTTGAGGTCCTCGCCGGGGTCCAGACCGCCGCTCTCGTTAAGGTCTTCGCTGTCGACGGTGCTGGAGCCGAGCTCGTAGATGAGGCCCGGCGGCAGGGTGTCGGTCAGGCGGACGCCGGGGGCGTAGGCGCCGGGGGGAAAGGGCGGCAGCGGCGGGTCGGCGGGCCGCGGGAAGCTGGCGGCCTCCAGCACGAAGCGCACCGGCGCGCCGGCGTTGACCACCGGCGCGCCGTCCGGAACCACCGGATCGGTGCGCTTCTGCAGCCACAAGGGCACGCCCACATGCACCAGCATGTCGCCGAGGTTGCCGGGAATGGTCCGGGTGCCCGGCGCCGGGACCGGGCATTCGCTGCGGCTGCGCGAGCCCACCGGGCCGTAGCAGGGATCGGCGCGCCAGGAGGCGCCGCGGCCGCTGCCCCAGCCGACGGCGCCGTAGTTCATCAGCCAGGTTCCGGGCGGGTTCTGCTCGGCCTTGAACAGCAGCTCCAGCAAGACGGTGCGCCCCACGGGCACGGCGTCGAGGTAGCGCACCCGGACCATGTTCACCTCGCGGGCGTCGATGCGGCCCCCGCCCTGGTTGCCGAAGTCCACCTGGCCCGCGGTCACCCAGCCGGGGCCGCCGCCGGGCGCGGCGTCGTCGCAGCGGGAGGTGGCCTGCAGGTACCAGGCGCGCCCGACGCTGATCTGCGCCGTCCGCTGCCGGCCCCAGCGCCCGGCGGCATACTCCACCACCACGCGGCGGTCGTCGGGCCAGGGCTCCACCGCGCCGCCGTCCGGCTGCTGCCAGAGGCGGACGCCGGCCACGCCGCCGTCGCGCAGCAGGTGGCTGCTGTTGTCCCACTTGTCGCAGAGGATGAGGCCGGGCAATGCCCCGCCGCCACCGATCTGCGCCCGCACCTCGGCGGCGAACTCGGTGCCGTCGGTCACGCCCGCGCCCTGGGTGTAGGGGGTGTAGCGCTTGCCCAGGCCGACCACGGCCGGCAGGGGCGTGGGCACGGGCGCCGGCCGGCCGGGCGGGCCCGGCCGCGGTGGCGGGGCGGGGCGCGGCGGCCGCGCGGTGGGCGCGGCGGTGGGCACGGCCAGGACGGCGTAGGAGCAGTTGTTGGCCGGCGGTTCCGCGGCGCCGCCCAGGTTGGGCTGGCCGCGGGCATCCACGGGCCGCCAGATGCTGCGACCGGGAACCCCCACCTCGGTGGCGAAGCAGTTCTGGAAGGTCACGTCGCCGCCGGTGGCCTGCAGCTGCGCCTCAGGCACCCAGAGCTGCAGCAGCAGCTGGCCCACCACCTGCGGCGCGGCGGAGGCGATGCCGTTGGGCAGGTTGGCCAGGGCGTCGATGCGGTGGATGGTCACGGCCAGCTCGGTGCCGGGGCCGCCGGGCTGCTCGCAGGTCCAGTCCGCCCGCCCGCTGGGGTCCACGCAGCTCACGAGGGTGACGGGCAGATCGACGGGACGGGCGCCGCGACCGGTCAGGCGCCACCAGTCCGGCAGGGTCCACGGCTCGCCCACGGGCAGGGAACTGCCGCGGGCGTCGCCGTCGGCGCCCAGGACCGCATCCAGGCGCCAGCCGAGCAGTCGCCCCGGGACCCCGTTGAAGGCTTGCGGGCTGACCGCGGTCAGCACCTTGCGCAGCTCCGCCGCGGGGGACGCCGACACGGTCACCGGCGGGGCCGCGGCGTCGCAGCCGCCGGCGCGCGGCAGGGCGCAGCCGGCAGGGTCCTGGTCGGGCACCAGGCCCCGCCCGCTCACGGTGAGGCCGGCGGTCACCACGTCGCCCTGCAGGGCCGCGCCGCTGACCCGGGCGCTGAGGTCCAGGGCCACGGTGACGGCCGGGGGCGCCTTCACCTCGCCCACGAGGCAGCGCAGGGTGCGCCCGTCGGCGCTGAGGCTGGCCCCCCCGGGGCAGCCGGCCAGGCGCAAGGCGGCCAGCTGGCCGCTCTCCCAGACGGCCAGCTCCGACAGGGTCACCTCGGCCACGAGGTCCTGCGCCGTGGCCTCGCGCACGCTGAAGGAGGCGCGGTAGATCACGGCGTCCCAGCTGCGCACGACACGATCGGCCGGGCCGAGGTCGTCGCCGGGATCGGCCTTGCCCCGGCTGCCGGGCAGGGTACCCAGGCCGAACACCTGGAGCGGCCGGTCCTCCCAGGGCTCGGTGCCGTCGGCCAGGATGCCGAGGGCGGCGCCGAGGATGGCGTCGGCACGGGGGGCGGCGGGTCGGTGGGCGACGGGGCGATGGGCGGCGCGAAGCGCAGGACGGAGATCGGTGGCTCGCGCCGGATGGGGCGCGGCCGCCGCGCCGATGGCGTGCAGCGCCGAAGGTCCGGCGGCGAGGAGCAGGCCCAGGGCGAGCAGCGCCCCTGGCCGACGACCGGCCTTGAACGGCGTCGAGAACTGGCGGTGCTGACCCATGCTGTCCGGCTCCTCCTGGCTGAGGCGCTAACGCGCTGGGTGATAGGGTACACCAAGGTGGTCCCCCTCGCCCAGGCCCGAACCCGTGTACAATCTCCCATCATGACCATCCCCACCACCCCTCCGCCGCCGCGCCGCAGTGGCGCCGCCCGCTGGCTGCTCCTTTCGGCGCTGGCTCTGGGGGTCATGGCGATGGTCACGCGCTGCGGGGGGGCGCCGCTGGGGCGGACGGACGCGGCGCTGCTGGCGCCCGCCGACCTCGGCTTCCTGGATGCCGCCGGCGCCGATCGCTGGCAGGCCCTGCCGCCGCCGGTGGACCTGGGCCAGGCCGAGCTGGTCGCCCGCGCCGCGGCCGGAGGGACCCTGCCGGCCGCCGAGGCCCGCGCCGCGGTGAGCTACCGGGATCCCGCCGGCGGCATGGAGGTGACCCAGGCGCTGCTGCGCTACGCCGACGGCGCCGACGCCGAACGGGTGGCCGCGGCCGGCGCGCCGCTCCTGGAACGCACCTTCGGCCTGGTCCGCGCCCCCCTGGACCTGCCTGGGACCTCCGGCGCCACGGCCTGGCATTCGGCGGCCTACAGCGGGGTCAGCTTCATCCTGGAGGACAGCCTGGTCTTCGTCGGCGGCAGCGGGCTGGCGCCGGCGCAGCTGCAGGATCTGGCGACTGCGGCCCGCGACCGCCTGCAGTCGGCGCGGCAGACGCAGGCGGCGGCGGATGCCGCGCCGACGGCGAGCGCCGGGCCCTGAAGCGCCCGCCGGCGCCCGCGGCCGGCCCAGACGATCGCCGCCGTCGGCCGCCGCGGCTGCGGCCCAACCCGGGCGCCTCGCCCGGCGCCGGCTTCCCCGTCACCGTCATCGTCCCTCGCCGGCCAGCAGGAGCATGCCATGTCCGCCGCCCATCGCCGATCCATCCTGCGATCCCTGCTGCCGCTCGGCGCCGCCGTCGCCCTGGGCCTGGGCCAGCGCGCGGCGGCCGCTCCCGCCGCCGAGGACTTCTACGACGCCGACACGGTGCGCGCGCTGCGCCTGGACTTCGCCGACGCCGACTGGGAGAGCCGCCTGCCGACCCTCCCGGAGGGACAGCATCTGCTGGCGGATCTCGGCTTCCAGGGCCGGACCTACCCGGATGTGGGCGTCAGCCAGAAGGGCAACAGCTCCAGCCGCGCGCCGGGGCGCAAGAAGCCGCTCAACCTGACCATCGACGCCACCGTCCAGGGCCAGCGCCTGATGGCCTACGACGTGGTCAACCTCAACAACGGCTTCGCCGACCCCAGCTTCGTCCGCGAGACCCTGGTCAGCGCGCAGCTGCGGCCCTTCCTGCCCATGCCGCGGGCCGGCTACGCGCGATTGGACATCGGCGGCGCCTACTGGGGCGCCTTCACCAGCATCCAGCAGATCGAGGGCAGCTTCATCAAGGCCTGGTTCCCCTCCTCCGACGGCCTGCTGTTCAAGGGCGATCCGCCGGCCGCCGCCGGCAACCCGCTGGGCGCGGTCCCGGCGAGAGGCGCGGCGGGCCTTGACGCCCGCCCGCTCCAGCGCCCTGGACCGGGCGGCGGCTTCCGGGCAACCTTGCGCTGGCTGGGCGCGGACCTGGCCGGCTATCGGCAGGCCTACGAGCTGAAGACCACGGCGGCGGGCGACGAGGCCTACGGGCTGCTCCGGGACTTCATCCGGGTGCTGGACGCGCCGGTGGCCGAGGGCGGGGTGAGCGACGAGGCCTTTCCGGCGGCCATCCAGCAGGTGCTGGACGTGGACGGCGCCCTGTGGTACCTGGCGGCCATCAACCTGTTCACCAACTACGACAGCTACTATGCGGGGCACAACTTCTTCCTGTACCGCGCGCCGGAGGACGGCCGCTTCCACATCCTGCTGTGGGACGTCAACGAGAGCTTCGGCGTCTTCCCGGGCGCGGGCATCAGCCCGGCGGACAGCGTGGCGGTGGCCCGCACCGACCCCTTCCTGATGGCCGACGGGCCGCAGGCCGTCGAGCGGCCGCTCATCCGGCGACTCCTGGCCGTGCCCGCCTTCCGCGCCGACTACCTGGCCCATTACCGCAGCCTGCTGGAGGGCGCCTTCCAGCCGGCGGAGCTGGCGCGCCGCGTCACCGCGCTGCAGGGCGTCATCCGCGCCGACCTGGCCGAGGACCCCAACCGCATCTACGGCATGGACCTCTTCGCGGCCAACGCGGAGGACGACGTGAACGCCCTGGGCCGCGCCATCCCGGGCATCCTCAAGGTGGCGCGGCTGCGCGACGAATGGCTGCGCGCCCGGCCGGACCTGGCGCCGTCCGACCATCGTCTGGCCACGGTGGCCTTCGACCCGGCGGCGCCGGGCGCGGACCAGCCCATCCAGGTGGCCCTGGCCTTCGAGGGCGCTGACGTCCCCACGGCCGTGAGCCTGCTGCTGCGGGTGGACGGCGGGCCGCCGCAAGCGCTGGACATGGCCGCGGCGGGCGCGGACGGCAGGCAGTGGACGGCGACCCTGCCGGGTCAGGCCGGCGGCGCCCGGCTGGAGCTCTACGCCCGGGCGGCCTTCGCCGACGGCCGCGCGGCCTTCCATCCCGCGGCCAACCTGACGGCCCCCTGGCGCCTGACGGTGGGCGGCCCGGCCCTGCCGCCGCTCGACGGCCCGCTGGCCCTCAACGAGCTGCTGGCCGACAACCAGGCCGGGGACCTGGATCCGGCCGGCGAACTGGAGGACTGGGTGGAGCTGGTCAACCGGGGCGCGGCGCCGGTGTCGCTGCAGGGCTACCACCTCTCCGACGACCCGCTGGACCCCTGGGCCTACGCCCTGCCGGACATCACGCTGCCGCCGGGCGGCTTCTACCGCGTGTGGTGCGACGGCGACACGGGCCAGGGCGGCGACCACGCGCCCTTCAAGCTGGCCAAGGACGGCGAGACCCTGCTCCTGAGCACCCGCGCCAACCTGGCCGACCGCGCGGAGTACCCGGCCCTGGGCGCCGACCTCAGCTGGGCCCGCCTGCCCGACGGCCGCGGCGACTGGCGCCTCTGCGACGCGCCATCGGGCGGCGCGGCCAACCGCTGTGGCGACGCGCCGCCGACAGCCACCACGCCCCCGCCGCTCACCGCCACGGCCACGCCCACACCCCGCCTCGCGACGGCCACGCCGCCGGGCGGCTCGGCCAGGGCCTCGGCCAGCGGCTTCATGTCGAACTTCAGGCCGCCCAGCTTGTCGCGGGCGCCGATGGCGAGGTTCTCGTAGTCCAGGAAGAGGGCGATGCGTTCTTCGTCGGCGGCGGTGGGCGATGTCAAGGGCGTTCTGTCCGAGGTGTGGGGCGGGTCGCGAAGGGTGCGGCGAGCGCGGATGCCCGCCGCTGATCGTACCACTGCGGAGGCCGGGCCGCAACCGCAAAGCCATCGCCGGTGCGGACGGTGAGAGCGACCCCGTCAGCAAGTGCCGGATCGGGGGCATCTGGCGGCAGTAGCGGAGCTCCGGGCGCATCATCTCCCTGGTCATCCACGACAAGTCGCTGGCCAATGGGCAATGCGACCTCGTGGCCTTCAGCGTGGACGGCCGGCTCGCACGCGTCGAAAGTCCGCCAGTCCCTCAAGTTGAAGGCGTGGCGTCCCAGGAATCGGATGGGGTAATGGCTGCGTTCGCCTCCTAGTCCGCGGCATCCGCCGGATGGCAACGGCGCCAGCTTCGGCGCATGTTCGGACGTGGAGAAATGACCCGTGGCAAGGGTGCCATTCAATGCCGGATTGCCGAGACACTGGGAAGTGCGGTAGTCACGTCAAGGCCTGGTTCTTGGGCGGCCGCACCCTCAGCACGCCCAGCGAGTGAGACCTACGGTTCATCGGTCGGTGACGGAAACGATTGCAGTGTAGGAATCGCCACATTGCGGCAATCTACCATGATGTCAATCGTTGCCTCTGCGCGCAATTTCAGGAGCTGACTCCTCAGACGAGTCGCTCGCCTACGATCCATGATGTCTCTTACCACTTCGTCTCGACTGACCGCTGAAATCAGGTCATCTCGCCACTCTAGTACCACGTACAGGAGATAACCGGATGCTCCATCCTCGACGACACCAGTCCCCCCTACGCCGGGCACGAGGTCAACGATAGCCGCAACATAGGCCGGTACAGGTTCGCCTGGAGCCACGTGCCTAACGCCCGATTCGATGGGATCAGGAGCGGTACGAAAGCGGTGGTTCTCAACGACACCATCGGCGTCAACACCCTGTTGCGCTGCAAGAAACGCCTGGGCGTCGGATGCAAACACTATATCCGGGAGTGCCGCGTCTACCAAGCTCAGCATTTCTGCGCGCTTGGCAACGGCCGTGTCGTAGTCGCGGAAGCGCATTCGCGCGATGGTGAGTGAGTCTGTGACCTGGTTGGGTAGAGCCTGAGCAATTTCAGCCGCGCTTGGTGTCGGTACACCAAGCGCATTGTCCTTGAGATCCTGCATCGTGGAACCCCACCGGTGCAGCACGTCTCCATGAACCAGTTCTGCTACTGAAATCCGTTGGAGCGCGGCATTCGATTGTGCGAGCGCGAAACGCGTTGGGTCAGCCTTGATCGCCGCCATTGCTGTTGCATGGAGGACTGCCGATTCCGTATCCCAAGCGGCCTGCGGGGTCATGGTTGTGAGACTCTGTTCGAACTGTTTTTCGAGATCGTAATCTATGAATACGTCGAGCGCAGCCTCGCAACACTGTGCCGTTGTCAGCTGTGGTTCCGCCTGGCAGATCTCCGCGGCTCGCCCTATGACTCCAGTGTACATGTACCCCTGCCCGTTGATGACCACACCGTAGTAGGGTGCCGTCGATAAGGGCGAAGGGGTCTCGCTGGCGCCGGCGTTTCTGCCTGGCGTGGAGGCCGCCTGTCCAGAAAGACTACCAGTGACATCCACATTGCTCGCACAAGATACGATGGCGAAGCTAGAGGCAACTGCAACAATGACCAGCCCGAGGCGCCGTATCGATTGACGACCACTCGGTTCACTCGACGTCGTTGGCTCCATCTCGTGCCCCGTGGTTCATTGTGGATGTCGGGACTGGGCCGGAGGGCCGCAGTGACCATGTTGGAATCCGGGTCGGCTGCTCTCGAGCCTCTGGCCCGCCCGCAACGGTGTCGGCCTCGGGCGGCGCCGTGCGGCGCGGCGCGACTGCCGGCATCCCCGCCTCAGTCGCCTCCCAGCCGCGGCATGAACAGCCTGTCCCCTCCGCCGGCCGGCTGCCCCGTGGCCGTCGGCTCGACCGTTGATGTCGGCGAGGGCGTCGGCGCGGTGGCCGTGGGCTCGGGCGGCCTCGCGGTGGCGGTGGCCGGCGGCGGCGTGGGCGCGGCGCCCACAGCGGCCCCGATCACCGTCAACTCGGTCATCGGCAGTCGGCGAAGACCGCGTTGGCCACGGCCGGGGCCACGGTGGGGTAGCCCACCTCGCCGATGCCGCCCGGGGAGCTGCTGTTGCCCGTGACCAGATGCACCTCGATGGCCGGTGCGTCGCCGAGGCGGAACCACTCGAAGTCGTGGAAGCTGCTCTGCTGCACCGCGCCGCCCTTGAGGCTGACCGCCGCGCGGAAGGCGGTGGACAGGCCGTCGATCGCCGCGCCCTGGATCTGCGACTCCACCCCGCGGGGGTTCACCGGCAGGCCGCAGTCCACGGCCACCACCACGCGGCGCAGGCGCACCTGGTTGCCCTCAACCGCCAGCTCCACCGCCGTGGCCACGTAGGAGCCGAAGCAGGCCGCGCAGGCGATGCCGCGGCCCGTGCCCGCCGGAGGAGCCGTGCCCCAGCCGATCTCGGCCGCGGCGCGGTCCAGCACCCCCAGCACGCGGCGGTTGGTCAGGAAGCGGCGGCGGTAGGCCAGCGGGTCCTGTCCGGCGGCGGCGGCCAGCTCGTCCATGAAGCTCTCGTTGACGAAGACCACGGCCGAATGGATGACCGAGCGCCAGGCGCCCACCGGCACCGACAGGGAGGCGGAGACCATCGACAGGTCCAGGCCCTGCAGGGCGTAGGGCGGCGTCAGCTCACGCTCGCCGGCGCCGCCGCCGGCCATGGCGCCGCGATGCTGCCAGGCCACGGGCGTGCCGCCGCTGTCCAGGGCCGCTCGCAGCCGGTGGTGGCTGGCGGGGCGGTAGTTGTCCTGGCGCAGGTCGTCCTCCCGGGACCAGGTGAGCAGCGCCGGCCGGCCCAAGCTCCGCGAGAGGCTGACTGCCTCGGTGACGGTCGACGAGGCGTTGCGCCCGAAGCTGCCGCCGAGCAGCGGCAGGTGCACGGTGATGGCCGATTGCGGCAGGTTGAGCACGGTGGCCACCGTGCGCTTCAAGTCGCCGGGGTTCTGCGAGGGCGCCCATATGTCGGCGCCGTCCGCGCGCACGGCCGCCACGCAGCAGAGCGGCTCCATGGCTGCGTGCGGCAGGAAGGGCAGGTCGTACTCCGCGCTGACCGTGCGGCCGGCCGGCAGCGTCGGCGCGTCTTGGCTGGCCTGCCGGAGGCCCGCGCGGATGCTGTCGTCGCTGATGCCGGTGTTGGCCCCCAGGTTCCATTCCACCGCCAGCTTGTCCCGACCTTGCATGGCCGCCCAGGTGTTTTCTGCCACCACGGCCACGCCGCGGTTGACCGGCAGCACGCGGATGACGCCGGGCACCGCCAGGGCCGCGGCCTCGTCATAGCGCCCGGGGCGCCCGCCGATGACCGGGCAGCGGGCGACCACGGCGAAGGCCATGCCCGGCAGGCGGACATCGGCGGTGTAGCGCGCCCGGCCGCGGACGATGTCCGGGCTGTCGACGCGATTTACACCCTTGCCGATGATACGAAATTCCGCCGGCGGCTTGAGGCGCAGGGTCGCGGGATCGGGCGGTGTCAGGCGGCCGGCCTCGTCGACCAGGGCGCCGTAGCTCAGCTCCCGCCGGCTGGCGGCGTGGACCACCGTGCCGGGCTCGGTGCCGCAGCTGTCGGGGCTGACGCCCCAGCGGGCGGCGGCGGCTTGGATGAACATGAGCCGCGCCCCGGCTCCGATGCGCCGGAGGTTCTGGTAGTTGCCGGAGGTGCTGCCGGAGCCGGCCGTGCTGTGGCTGCCATAGGTGTCGGGGTCGGTGGGCGCCTGCTCCACTGTCACCCGCGCCCAGTCGGCGTCCAGCTCCTCAGCCAGGATCATGGCCAATCCGGTGCGCACGCCCTGGCCCATCTCGGACTTGTGCACTCTCAGGGTCACCTGGCCGTCAGGGGCCACGGAGAGCCAGGCGCCCATGCGCATGGACGGCGTCTGGGACGGGTCCTCTGAGGCGGGATCCAGGTCCCGGGCCAGCAGCAGCAGGGGCTCCCCTCCGGCGCGCAGCAGGAGGCCCAGGTGGAAGCCCGCGGCGCCCTTGAGGATGGCGCGGCGGGTGAGCAGGGGCTTGGCGTTGACGCTCATCGCTCGCCTCCTTCGGCGGCCCGGGCCAGGCCGGCGGCCTGCTGGATGGCGGCGCGGATGCGCGTGTAGCTGCCGCAGCGGCAGACGTTGGCGCTCATCCCGGCGTCCACCTGGTCGGGCGTGGGGCGGGGGTTGGCGGCCAGCAGGGCGGCGGCGGCCATGATCTGGCCGGCCTGGCAGAAGCCGCATTGGGGCGCGTCGGTGGCCACCCAGGCCTGCTGCAGGGGATGCGACCCGTCCGGCGACAGCCCCTCGATGGTCGTGACCGTGCGGCCCGCGGCGCTGCTCAGGGGCGTCAGGCAGCTATGCACGGCCTCGCCGTCGAGATGCACGGTGCAGGCGCCGCAGGAACCCACGCCGCAGCCATAATGGCTGCCGGTAAGGTTCAGCACATCGCGCAACACCCACAGGAGGGGCATCTCGGGCGGCAGGTCCAGCGACTGGGCCTGGCCGTTGACGTTGAGCCGGATGGTGGCCATCGGGTCTATCCTTTCGGCTGCGGTTGCGGATCGGCTCGGGGGCGGGGCCGAGCGTGGGCGCGGGTCGATCGCGCACCCATCCGTCTCCGATGGTAACCCAGACACCGGATCGCCGGCAAGTCATGGTCCGAATATGGTCATAGGGTTGGACAATGCACGACATAAGAGTAGTGGTGAACGGCTGGCTGGCCGAGGGTCGACGCGTGGCCCTGGCCACGGTTCTCAGCGCCTGGGGCTCGGCGCCCCGCAAGAGCGGCGCGGCCCTGGCGGTGGTCGAGGGCGGCGACTTCGCGGGATCGGTGACGGCGGGCTGCGTGGAGGGGGCGGTGATCGAGGCGGCCATGGAGATCCTGGCCGGGGCTCCGCCGCGGCGCCTCGGCTACAGCGTGAGCGACGACCGCGCCTGGAGCCTGGGCCTGGCCTGTGGCGGGGAGATCGCGCTCTGGGTGGCGCCGTTGGATGCGGCGCTGTGGCGGTCGGCCTGGGCAGCGCTGGATGCCCGCCAGGCAGTGGTCTGGAACACGGTGGTCGGCGGACCGGAGGAATGGCTGGGGCGGGAATGCCAGACGGCCGGCCCTCTATTTAACGGTGAAGGATCGGCTGCGATTGACGGTGAGGGATCAGCTGCCGGACCTACGGCGCCCGAGGGTTCGCCGGAGCTGGCGACCTTGCTGGCGGCATCGGGCGCGGCGCGGGATACATCGCAGCCCCAAGCTCGGCTGGTGGCAGTCGAGGCAGGTGACCCCCTTGACGGCGTGGCGGCTGCGCTCGAACTGCGCCACGATCGCCGACGTCTCGGCGCGGTGGCACTCGGCGCACTTGCCGGTCGCTTCGACGAGCGCGGCGGTGTCGGGAAAGAGCGTGGCCTCGTCGCCGATCACCTCGAGCTTCACCCAGTGCGACAGGCCCGCTTCGCGTCCGAGATGCGCCGTGCGGATGGCATCCT
>JBGAUA010000089.1:7272-14202 GCA_044228875.1 Anaerolineae bacterium | reverse complement strand
GGCAGCTGCGGGAGGGACGCCTGCTCTTCGTCTCGCGCCACGGCGCGGTGATGACCTTGGTGGATGTCTCCGACCCGCACCAGCCGCGGCTTCTGGCCGAGGACCGCAGCCGGCGGTGGGGGCCTGACCTCCAGTGGTCGCCCGACGGCCTAGTCAGCGCCCTGTCGTTGGGGTCCAGCGCCTGTCCCTACGCCGTACGCCTGTCCGATGCCTGGCACCTGCTGCGCGTGGAGGCATCGGGAATCTTGCGCCATCTTGCTTCCCGGCCCAGCGCCGTGTATCGCCAAGTGGCGCGAGCCGGCGCGAAGACCTGGGCGCTGGCCGAGTGCCGCGGCATTCGGGCAATAGGCGATGGCTTCTCAGTGACGAAGACCAGTGTAGATCAGCTTCGCGACACGCCGGTCCTGGAGCACGAATTCGGCGCCCGGCGGCGACTCAAGGGCAGCCAGTTGGGCTTCTGGGTGCACGGGGACCGCTGGTGTCGCACCGTTGACGACGGCGTGAGCTGCCAGGACCGGTCGGCGGCCAGGCGTATTCACTTTGGCGGCACGCAGGTACAGGCGCCGGTGGTGGCGGCGGCAAGTGAGAGCTACCTCGTGGTGACCCATGTCGGGGGTGTCCTGGTGTTGGACCTCGGTCAGCCTCAACCGCTGGGGGCGGATTCGCAGCCGATCGAGCGCCAGGTGCTCGACTGGGCGGATCCGGATTTCGCGTCTCAGCCTGAGCTGGGTTCCTCCGACTGGCGTCAAGGGTATTACGAGCCCGGGCCTTGGGCCGACCTGGTGGCAGGCAATCTGCTGGTGGTCTCCGATGGTGGCACCTTGTTCCGTTGGAGGCTGGGTGCCTGGGACCAGGAGCCGCAGGTGATCCCCCTACCGGCTCCATTTGAGCCAAGCTCCAAGGCATCTCTTCCTGCGAGCGCGCGACGGAGCGAAGCATCGTGGGACCATGGTGCCCGGCTGCTGATCGAGGACCTTCTCCCCAGACCTCTGGACACGAGCGCGTATGGCTACCATGCCCATCGCATTCTGGATCTGCGGGCCTTGCCGAAGGTGGTGCTGAGGCCTTGCACCTTTGGCAACCCGTCTGTTGCCCTGGGGCAGAGCCCCGAATGGGCTGAGTGCGACGGTCTCTTGACCCTGGCGGCCATGATCCAGCGGCAGAGCGATGGTCAGGCGCTGCAACTCCACCCCATCGACGATTTCCTGCTTTGGCTGAGCGGCGTTGGCCAAGGCCGCCGGCCGACCGCCCTTGGCTTGGAGTGGCCGACGGTCCTCACGGACGCGGCCCTGGTGTCCGCCCATGAGGCCGTTGTAGTGACCGAGCCGGGCGATCTCCTCCACGTCGAGCGTCGACCCGTCGTGAGGCGCTTCCGCGACGCGCTGTTGGGGCGGGTGGTGCCTCAGGAATAGCGGCCGGCGGGCAGAGGGGATGATCCCAGGCCCGTCAGCATCCCCCGAGTCAGATCCAGCGCCGCCAGCGCCGCCCGGCGCGGTCCATGCGCCGGCGGTCCGCCATGCCGGCCGCTGCTTCCGGTAGCAGGGAGGCGGCGATGACCGCCTCGACGCCCAGCTCGTCGGCAAGGGCCGTGCCGGCCGTTGCCAGGGCGCCCGGGGTTAGGCCGGCCGGCAGCACGCGCGCCTGGACCCAGGTGCCTGCCGCCCCCGGGGCAAGGGCCAGCTCGCCGGCCAGCTCCCCGCCCAGGCCGGCTTCCAGCACCGCCAGACGCCAGCCGCGCGCCGCCAAGCCGGCGACGACCACACCCGCCAGGGTCTCCTCGTCAGCGCCGAAGATCCACGCTCCCAGCCGGGCACGGACCTCCGCCTCGACCGGCGCCACCAGGGCCGCCGCCGCCGCCGCGCTGTCCGCCCAGCCGGTGATGCGTACGTCCACCTGTCCGGCATGGGCTGCCAGGCCCACCGAGGGGCTGGCGAGAGCTTCCAGGTCCCGGATGCGCTCGTCGATGGCTGATTCACCTGCGCCGGCCGTGTGCAGCACCCTGAGGCAGCGGGCGCCGTGGAGGCCGAAGCGCTCCTTCAGCCAAGGCAGGATGGCATCCGCCAGGAGCGTCTGCATCTCGCGTGGTACGCCCGGCAGGCTGATGATCACCGCATGCCCCAGGTCCACGATGAAGGATGGGGCCGTGCCCACCGGGTTCTCCACCGCGATCGCTCCCGACGGTACGTAGGCCTGCTGGCGGTTGTTCTCCGGCGGGATGCGCCCGAAGGCGCGGAAGCGGGCCTTCACCTGCGCCCAGAGCTCGGGGCGGAACTCCAGCGCACGCCCCGTGGCGCGGGCCACCGCTTCTCGGGTGGGGTCGTCCTGGGTCGGCCCCAGGCCGCCCGTGGTGAGCACGATGGGCGCCCGGGCCGCCGCCGCGGCCACCTCGGCGGCGATCAGTGCGACGTCGTCCGCCACGGAGACCTTGCGCCGCAGCGGGATGCCGGCCGCGCCAAGGGTCCGGGCGACATGCGCTGCGTTGGTGTCCACCGTCTCGCCCAGCAGCAGTTCGCTGCCGATGGTGATCAACTCGGCGGCCGGCAGGGCGAAGGCGGGCAGCGACGCGGCTGACGGTTCGGCGGTTGCGGGCATGAGGGACCTCATTCGAGCGATTGACGCGGTTTGGCGTATAGGCCCAGGCTGTGTTATTTATAGCGCAGGCCCGGCGGGCGCCATTCCGGCGCCGCGCTGTGGGTGTCGCCCGTCAGAGGAGTCCAGCCATGGTCCCGCTCACCCCCCAGACCAGCTTTACCGAGGCCCAGTCGCGCACGGCGGCGGACACGCGCCGCATCGGCGCCGAGTTCCTGCGCCAGGCGCGCCGCGGTCCGCGGGTGACCGCCGTCCATGACTTCCGCGGTCGGATGAGTCGCCTGCGGCTGGCCGCCGTGGCCCTGAGCCTGATCCCGCTGCTGGGTCTGGAGGAAGACGAGGAGCGGGTTGGCGTGGTCCTGCCGCCCGGGCAGGGCGGGGCACTGGTCAACCTGGCCCTGGCCTTGGACGGTCGCACCGCCGTCAACCTCAACCACACCACCGGGGCGGCACAGCTGGCGCGCATGTGCCAGCTGTCCGGAATCCGCAGCATCGTCAGCTCGCGCCTCTACCTGGAGCGCATCGGCGAGCCGCATCTTCCGGGGCGGCTGCTGCTGGCGGAGGACCTCGTTCCGCGCCTGGACAAGAAGCGCGTGCTATGGAACATGGCGCGCGTCCTGGTCCTGCCGTCCGATTGGCTCGACAAGGCTCGCCCGCAGCAGCCCTTCACCATCATCTTCTCCTCCGGCACCACCGGCGACCCCAAAGGCGTGCAGATCAGCCACCAGCAGCTGCTCTACAACTGCGACGCCGTGATGGCCCACCTGGCGCTCTACCCGGGACGGGATGTGGTCGTCAGCCCGCTGCCCCTGTTTCACAGCTTCGGGTTGATCCCGGGGCTGTGGATGGGCCTCATCGGCGGGCTGACGGTGGCCGGTCAGGCGGATCCGCGCGACGGCAAAGCGCTGGGGGAGCTGATCCAGGCGGCGCGAGGCAGCATCCTGATCAGCACGCCCACCTTCGTCCGCGGCTACATGCGGCGCATCACGAGGGAGCAGCTTGCGACCCTGCGTCTGGCGGTGGTGGGCGCAGAGCGCTGCGGCGCCGAGCTGAAGGAGGAGTTCAAGGCCGCTTTCGATACGGACCTGCTCGAGGGCTACGGCTGCACGGAGTTGAGCCCCGCGGTGGCGGTCAACACGCCGCGGGCCGGCCGCGACGGGTCGGTGGGCCGGCCGCTACCGGGCATCGAGGTGATGACCATGGATCCCGAGACCGAGGAGCTGCTCGCGCCCGGCCGCGAGGGCTTGCTGGTGGTGCGGTCGCCCGGGCGGATGCTGGGCTACCTGGACCGCCCGGACCTCACCGAGGCCACCTTCGTCCATGGCGGCTACAACACAGGCGACATGGGCCATGTGGACGCCGATGGCTACGTGTTCATCACTGGACGCCTGGCGCGCTTCGCCAAGATCGCCGGGGAGATGGTGCCGTTGGACAATGTGGAGGCGGCCATGCAGGTGTGGCTGGCGGACCGCTATCCGGAGGATTCCGGGCAGCTGGCGGTGGCCGCCGTGCCCTCCGTCCGCCGCGGCGAGCGCCTGGTGGTCCTGCACACCAGCCTGCCCTGCCCGCCGGAGACGCTGCTGGCCGGCGTGGACGACCTGCCGGCGCTTTTCAAGCCCCGGGCCGCGGACTTCTACCAGGTGGAGGCCATCCCCGAACTGGGTACGGGCAAGCGGGATCTGGGCGGCATCAAGCAACTGGCGGAGCGGATGGCGACAGCAGAGGAGAAGCCCGGTCTGCTGGAGCGGCTGAAGGGGATGGGCAAGGCGGGCTGAGGCGCGCGCGACCGGGTATAATCCGCCCCATCATGTCCCTGCCGCGCGCCCGTTGTTTTCGCAGCGCCTCAGCCGCCGCCACGCGGGCACTGGCCGCTGCCCTGGCGCCCTTGCTGTCGCCGGGCTGCGTCCTGCGCCTGGAGGGCGATCTGGGGGCCGGCAAGACCACCTTCGTCCAGGGCCTGGCGCGGGGATTGGGCGTCGCGGGACCGGTCCAGAGTCCGACCTTCGCGCTGATCCGCGAGCATGCCGGCGGCGGCGCGGTCGGCTTGGCGCACATGGATTTCTACCGGCTGTCGACTGCGGCGGAGGTCGAGGATCTCGGCTTGGACGCGTACCTGGACGGGGAGGACATCCTGGCGGTGGAGTGGCCCGACCGGGCGAGCGACGTCTTGCCCCGCAGCGGCTTGCTGATCGCGTTTGCGCTTGCCGGGGTGGCCGCCGGCGAGCCGCCGCGCCTCATCCGCGTTGGGGGACTGGACCCTGCGGCCGCGGCTGCGCTGCGCTCGCTGGCCGTTCCCGTCGAGCCCGGGTTGGACGAGATCCCCTGCCCAGACGCCGCGGTGGTCCATGCTTGAGCGGCGCGCATGACCGCATCGACGCCCGGTCCCGTCCTGGCTCTGGACACCGCCACCGACCGGGCTTCCGTCGCCGTCGTCGACGCGGCGGGGCGGGCCATGGCGTTGCGTCAATGGGAGAGCCGCCGCCGGCATACGGTGGAGCTGGCGCCCACCGTGCGGCAGCTCCTGCTGGAAGCCGGCGTGACGGCGGGCGATCTGGCGGCGGTGGCGGTGGCCATCGGGCCGGGCTCCTACACCGGGCTGCGCATCGGCCTGGCCCTGGCCAAGGGCCTGGTCCTGGTCACCGGCTGCCCGGTGGTCGGCATCCCCACGCTGGACATCGTGGCCGCCGCCTGCTCGCCGCCGCTGGCCGTCCGCACGGATCCTCTCTGGGCCTTCCTGGCTGCCGGCCGCGGGCGCTTCATCGCCTGCCGCTATCCGTCGATCGCCGGTACGGACAGCTTCAGCGGCTTGCGCCCCGTTGACTGGCCGGATCCGGCGGCCACCCTCGCTCGGTCGCCCGAAGCCATCCTGGAGCTGGTCGCCGCACCCGCCTGGGCCGCCGGCGAGTTGTCCGCGGAGCTGGCCGACGCCATGGCCGCGCTGGGCCTCCGCGTCCTGCCGCTGCCGCGCGACCCCGTGCTCCTGGCCCGTCTGGCGCGAGCCCGCCTGGCCGCCGGCTGGCGCTGCGACCCTGCCCTCGGCCCGGTCTATGCCTCCTGAGACCCTCCGGTCCATGACCGTCGTCGACCTGGATGCGGTCATGGCCATCGACGCCTTGAGCCTGCCCGTGCCCTGGCCGCGATCGGCGCACGAGCGGGAGCTGTCCAACCGTGTCGCCCGCTACCTGGTGCTGGTCGGTCCAGAAGGGGCGATCCGCGGATACGGCGGACTCTGGGTGCAGATGGACGAACTGCACGTCATCGTCATGGCGGTGCATCCGGCCTGGCGGCGGCGCGGCCTGGGGGCGCGAATCCTGCGCGCCTTGATCCGCACGGGCATGGCGCTTGGCTGCGTTGGCGCGACCCTCGAGGTGCGCGCCGGCAACCTTGCGGCCCAGGGCCTGTACGGCCGCTTCGGCTTCCGGGAAGCAGGTCTGCGGCGCCGCTACTATGGCGACAACGACGAGGACGCGTTGATCATGAGCACCCCACCCTTCGCCGACCCCGACTGGCAGCGGCTCTGGGAGCGCATCCAGATGGAAGCCCCGGTCGACGACGGCGACCTGGGCCGACCGGCGGCCCCCGCCTCGCGCGGCGTAGCGGGAATCCGACCATGAGCCATGCATCCTCCGGTCCGCCGGAGCCGCTGCTGTTCGACGACGAACCGGCGGCCGTGGCGCGACTGGCGCGCCCCCTGCAGCGCTTCGTCGCCCTCGAGGTGTCGGGCGGCCTCCTGCTGGCCCTGGCGACGGTTGCGGCGCTGGTCTGGGCCAACTCTCCCTGGCGCGAAGCCTACGACCAGGTCTGGCATCTGACCGGCCGGATCAGCCTGGGCGACCGGGGTCTGTCCTTGTCCTTGCTGCATTGGATCGACGACGGCCTGATGGCCCTCTTCTTCTTCGTGGTCGGTCTGGAGATCAAGCGGGAGCTGTTGGTGGGAGAGCTGGCTTCGGTCCGGCACGCCGCCCTACCGGTTGCCGCGGCCCTCGGGGGGATGGTGCTGCCGGCCGTCCTGTACATGGCCTTCAACGCCGACGGCGCGGGCAGCCGCGGTTGGGCCGTGCCCATGGCCACCGACATCGCCTTCACCCTGGGGGTCATGGTCCTGCTGGGGCGACGCGCGCCCCGGCGGCTGCGCGTCTTCGTGACCGCCCTGGCCATCGTGGACGACCTTGGGGCGGTGCTGATCATCGCCTTGTTCTACGCCGGCGACATCCTGCCCGCCTACCTGCTGGCCGCCGCCCTCATCCTGGCCCTGCTCCTCCTGCTCAACGCCGGCGGGATGCGCCATCCCCTGCCCTATGCCCTGCTGGGCCTGGCGCTGTGGCTGGTCGTGCTGCGGTC
>JBGAUA010000089.1:0-7262 GCA_044228875.1 Anaerolineae bacterium | reverse complement strand
TTGCCTTGGGGTCGGAACAGGTTGCCCAGCTCGTGGCCATCGACCTGGAAACCGGTCGCCCACTGGCGCCGCGCGCGATGGCCGGCTCGTTCGATCCCTGGGCGCGCATCGACGGCCGCGAGTTCCTGCGCCGGGCGCAGGCGTCGTTGCGGGTCTTCCGGGCGGACCTGCGCGAGGAAGCGGGCGCCGGCCTGCCGACCGCGGACCAGCGGGCAGCCATCGCCGCCCTCGAGGCGTCGTGCGAGCGGGCCGAGTCGCCGCTCCACCGCCTGGAGGACGCGCTGCATCCCTGGGTGACCTTCCTCGTGCTGCCGGTCTTCGCCCTGGCCAACGCCGGGGTGGCCATCGGCGGCGGTCCGGGCGTGGCCCTGGGCGACGCTGTCGGGCGGGGCATCCTCTTCGGCCTGGTGCTGGGCAAGCCCCTGGGCATCCTCGCCGCCTGTCTGCTGGCGGTCCGCCTGGGTCTGGCCGAACTGCCCCGCGGCGTCGGCTGGCGTCATCTCACGGGCGCGGCCTGCCTCTGCGGCATCGGCTTCACCATGGCGCTCTTCATCGCCAACCTGGCCTTCTCGCAACCCGAGCAGATCGTGGTGGCCAAGCTGGCCATCCTGGAGGCCTCGCTGGCGGCCGGCATCCTGGGCGTGCTCGTCCTGGCCTGGGCACCGCCCGTCGCGGCGGAAGACGATGATGCCGACTGAGCCTCCGCGACGCGGCGAGGCCCGGCTACCGGATGTCGACGGACCGCCGGCGCGCGGCCTGGACGCGGTGGCCACCCTGGCCCATTTCGCCATCATCACCTGGGCGGTGCCGCCGGAACCGCTGCGGCGGCTCATCCACCCACGCTTCGACCTGGACCTGGTCGACAGTCCAGCGGGTGAAGCAAGGGCCCTGGTGTCGGTGGTGCCCTTCGAGGACCAGGACTTCCATTTCGCCGCCCTGCCCTGGTGGCGCTGGCGCTTCCCGCAGACCAACTATCGCGTCTACGTGCGGGACCGGCAGACGGGCGAGCATCTGGTCTGGTTCCTCGGGACCTGCCTGGACTCCTGGACCGTGGCCGTCCCGCGCCTGCTGTGGCGCCTGCCCTGGCATCGCGGCCGCAGCCGCTTCGACTGCCGTTGGGACGCGGCCGCCGCGCGCTATGACCGGTGGTCGCTGCGGACCACGAGCGACTGGGCGCCACTGGACCTGGCGCTGGCCGACGAGGGACGGGCGCCCGCGGCCATCGCTGGCTTTCCGGACCTGGACCAGGCCATGCGGATCCTCACCCACCCGCTCCAGGGGGTCTTCCATCGCCGCGACGGGCGGCTGGGCACCTACAGCGTCTGGCATGCCCCGCTCCAGCCGACGGCCGGCCGCCTCCTGCGGGCGAAGGTGGGGCTGCTGGACCGGCTGGGCATCCTGGGCTTCGCGGACCAGCAAGCGGCGGTGCACAGCGTCCTCATGCAACCGTCCACGCTGTTCCGGATCTACCTGCCGCCGCGGCGTCTGGCGGAGCCGGCGGGATGATCGGACTTCGGGCCGATGCGCCCGGCCCCGGAATCGTGGTAGCCTATCTGCTCATGGTCCCGATAGCCTGGGCCTCCGGCCGGTCGCTTGTCCGGCCGAAGCTCGCCGCGCCCCAACCGGAGTGAGTTCCCATGTCCACCAGAACCACGCAGACGGTCGTCGACATCCTCAAGCGCGAGCTCGGCGAGGCGCGAAGGCAATTGGCTGACGACATCGAGGCGGCCGAAGCCGCCCCGGAGTCGGAGCCGGGCGAAGGCTCCAGCGGCTACGAGACCTGGTTCGCCGCGGTCAACCTGCAACGCCACCTGGAACACCAGGTCGAGGAGATCGAGGCGGCGCTCGCGCGCGCCGAAGCCGGCAGCTACGGCGTCTGCGACTCCTGCGGCGAGGTCATCGGCGCCGACCGGATGCATGCGCTGCCCTTCACGACCCGCTGCATCGGCTGCGCGAGCAAGGCGAGCCACGAACGCTGAGCCGTCCGGGGGAGGGCGGCAGCGAGGGGAGAGCGAGGGAGCGGGTCGCGCCGTCCGAGAGGCGTGGCCGGGCGGGGATTACCAGAACCGAGTGGCGCGCCTGCCGCGCCCCGCCTAACATTCAGCGGACCGGATCTTGCTGGTCATCCAGCCCTGAGCCGTCAGTTGCTCAGGAACGTTCCCAGATCGTCCCGGTATTGCTGAAAGAGGTGACTTCGTGATTCTCCGTTCTCATCCCCCTGCCTCTCCTTTCGCCCTGGCTCGCCCGAGCATGTTCCGCGCCCGAAGTCTGCTCGGGGCCGTCGCCCTCCTCCTCAGCGTCATGGGGGGAGGCCCCTCTGTCGCCGGCGCTTCGCCCGCCGTCGTTTCGCCTGCCGTTGTCTCGCCACTTGTCGCGGCCGCCGCGCCGCAGGCCCCCGACGAGGTCTGCCGGGTCAGCGTCGACAAGACGGCGCGGCCCACCCACCTCGAGCTGGGCCAGCAGGTGGAGCTGACGCTCAGCATCGCCGCCGACTGCCCGGACACCGGTCAGACCGGAGGCGCGGTCGACGTGGTCATGGCCATCGACCGCTCGTCCTCGCAGAAGGACAACGGCACCTGGCAACCCACGCTCGACGCGGCGGCCATCTTCCTGGACCTGCTGGACTACGGTCGCACGCGGGTGGGCATCGTGGCCTTCGAGAGCCAGGCCGAGCTGGTGCAGCCGCTGACCGGTGACCCGGCGCAGCTGAAGGCGGCCTTGGGCGCCATCCCCGATCCGCCGGGCCTGGGCCTGTGGACCAGCGTCACCGCCGGGATCGACGAGGCCCAGGCGGAGCTGAGCGGCCCGCGGCATCGCGCGGAGGCCAAGCCCATCCTGTTGCTGCTCAGCGATGGCGACCACAACGCGCTGGTGGGCGGCTCGCCGCTGACCGCCGCCAGCCGGGCCAAGCAGGCCGGGACCACGATCCTGACCATCGGGCTGGCGCCCAACAGCCGCGGGACGAACGCCCTCAAGGCCATCGCCAGCAAGCCGGAGTACTACTTCCCGGCGCCCACCGCCGCCGATCTCACCGCCGCCTGGCGCGACGCCGCCGGGGCCCTCTCCGGCGGCGCCGGAAGGCTGACCGAGCTGCTGATCACCGACATCCTGCCGCCGGAGGTGCGCTACGTCGACGGCTCGGCGGTGCCGCCGGCCGCCTTTGCCGACGGCACGCTTACCTGGACGGTGGCGGAGCTGGCCTCCGGCGGCCGCTGGGAGGCGCGCTACCGGCTGCTGCCCTTGGTTGCGGGCCGCTACGTGCCCAACAAGCTGGCCTACGTGGACTACAAGGACGCCGACGGGAACTTCGCCAACCGCCTGTTCCCCGAGCCATTGATCACCGTGCGCAACGCCGGGGAGAAGATCAAGGCCTTCCTGCCCATCCTTCAGCGGAACTACTGCAAGCCGGGTGCCCCCTTCGACGTCGTCCTGGCCCTGGACAGCTCCACCAGCATGGATGACGTCAAGTTCGCCGCCATGCAGGCGGCGGCCAGGGAGTTCCTGGGTTACCTGGACCTTCCGCCCAGCCAGGCGGCTCTGGTGGCTTTCCAGGGCCGGGCCCAGCGGGTGCGCGACCTCACGGCCGACCGCGCGGCCCTGCTGGCCGCCCTGGGCACCCTGCCTCGCGGCGAGGGCACGCGCATCGACCGCGCGCTGGAGGCCGCGGTGGCCGTGCTCGGCGCCCCAGGGCGCCTGCCGGCCAACAAGGCGGTCATCGTGCTCATCACCGACGGCAAGCAGGAGGAGACCGGCGAGCAGCCGGTGCTCAACGCCGCCGCCGCCGCCCGCCGGGCCGCCGAGCTCTACGTCATCGGCCTCGGCGCCGACGTGGACCAGCGCTTCCTCACCCGCGTGGCGGGCAATCCCGCCCGCTACTTCCAGGCACCGGCCTCGGCCGACCTGCTGCGCATCTACGCGCAGATCGCCGGGGCGCTGCCCTGCGGGCAGTGACAGGGGAGGGTAGACGAGGGCGGGGCGGGGTCGGTCAGCCGGCCCCGCCCTCGCCGTTTGCCGCCGCATCGCCTTGGGCCAGGCGCCGCGCCGCCTCGGCCGCGCGCGCGATGGCCGGGCCGAGCAGCCGGGCCAGATCGGCCTCCAAGAACGCCGGTTGACCCAGGCGGCGCAGGATCGGCAGGGGCACGGCCGGCGCCTGTGGAACTGCGGAAAGCCGCTCCAGGCCCCGGCCGGCGCGCCAGAAGGCGGTGAGGTCGTCGGCCAGCTCCGGCTCGGGCGGGGCGGTCGAGGCCGCGGTGGCCGGCGGGGCCTCGCCGGCCGCCGGGCTCACGTCGCCGGCCGGCATCCGTCGCTCCAGGTCGGTCGCCAGGTCCACCGGGTCCCAGCCGCGCAGGCGCAGGAGCAGCAGCGAGTCGTCGTCCAGCCGCTCCGCCAGCAGGTACTGGACGGCGGCAGCATGCTTGCAGGGCGAGGTCGCGTCCGGGCAGTCGCAATCCAAGGCCAGATCGTCCTCGGCCGTCGGGAAGAGCGGCGCCCCGGTAGCGGCGAAGGCCTCCGCCAGAGCCTCCGTGACGTCTCCCGCCAGCAGGGCTGCCAGATGTCCGGCCTCCTGGGTCAGCGCCTGCAGTACCGCTTCGCGCAGGCGCTCCGGATGCGGCGCCAGGCGGATGCGCACGGTGTAGGGCCGCGGCCGGCTCCCCTGAACCAGGGCACGAACGCCGCCGGGCTCCTCCTCCAGCCGCAGCACCTGCCCCTGGCGCGCGTAGGCGCGGCCGCGCGCCAGACGGGCGCCGCCGTCCTGGCTCAGCGCCTCGAGGGTCTGGATCCACCGGGCCGACCACCAGCTCCGGCCGATGACCCCGCGGCGCGTCCGGGTCCGGATACCCTGCTCCGTTCGGATCGGTGGCCGCCACTCCCAGTCCGGGGCATCGCTCATTGGGCCAGGGCCTCGCGGCGCAGGGTGACGAGCTCGCGCAGCTCGGTGGTGGAAAGCTGGGTCAGCCACTGCTCGCCCTGGCCCACCGCCCGCTCCGCCAGATCCTTCTTGGACGCGATGAGGGCGTCGATCTTCTCCTCGAGGGTGCCCAGGCAGACGCAGGTATGCACCAGCACGCGCCGCGTCTGCCCGATGCGATAGGCTCGGTCGGTGGCCTGGTCCTCCACCGCCGGGTTCCACCAGCGGTCGAAGTGCACCACCTGGCTGGCCCGAGTGAGGTTCAAGCCGGTGCCTCCGGCCTTCAGCGAGACAACGAAGACCGACGGGCCGCCCTCCTCCGCCTGGAAGCGGCGCAAGAGGCGCTCACGCGCCGCCGCCGGCAGCCCGCCGTGCAGGAAGATCGCGTTCACGCCCAGCTGCTCCTGGACCATGCGGCGCAGCAGTTCGCCCATCTCCGTGAACTGGGTGAAGACCAGCACCCGCTCGCCCTCCGCCAGGGCTTCCTCGAGGATTTCCAGGACGCGCTGCAGCTTGCCGCTGCGCGCCGCCTCCACCGCCAGACCGGGGGTCGCTCGCGCCTGGCCCAGCATCTGCGCCGGATGGTTGCAGACCTGCTTGAGGCGTAGCAGCATGCGCAGCACCTGGCCGCTGCGCGAGATCCCCTCCGCGGCTTCCACCGCCCGCAGGGCCTCGTCGGTGATGGCCTGGTACAGGCTGGCCTGCTCGGCGGTGAGGTGGCAGAACACCTTCATCTCCAGCTTGGCGGGCAGGTCGGCGGCCACCTCCGGATCGCTCTTGAGCCGGCGCAGGATGAAGGGCGCGGTCAGGCGCCGCAGCCGGCGCAGGGCCTGGGCGTCGCCGTGGCGCTCCACCGGGATGGCGATGTCGCGCCGAAAGCGCTCGAGCGAGCCAAGGTAGCCGGGCAGACAGAGGCTGAGGATGCTCCACAACTCCGTCAGCCGGTTCTCCACGGGCGTGCCGGTGAGCGCCAGGCGCCAAGGGGTCTGAAGCGCCCGGACCAGGGCTGTCTGCCGGGCATGGGGGTTCTTGAGATTCTGGGCCTCGTCCATGATGAGCCCCGCCCAGGGGCGCCCTGACAACGCGTCCTGATCGCGCCGCAGCAGGGCGTAGCTGGTCACGCAGAGGTCGCTGCCGCGCAGGCGCTCGTCCAGGGTGTCGCCCGTCAGCCGATCGGCGCCCTGATGGCCGTAGCAGCTCAGGCCCGGGCTGAAGCGCTCTGCCTCGCGCAACCAGTTGGGCACCACGGAGGTGGGAGCCAGCAGCAGCATCGGCCCTTCGCGCCAGGCGCCGCTCTCGCGAAGGTGGCAGAGGAAGGCCAGGGTCTGGACGGTCTTGCCCAGGCCCATGTCGTCGGCCAGGATGCCCGAGAGGCCGCTGGCGCGCAGAAAGGCCAGCCAGTCCAGGCCGCGCCGCTGGTAGGGCCGAAGGGTGGCCCGCAGCCCGGTCGGCACCTCGACGCCGCTGACGGCGCCGCCGACCTTGAGCCCGGCGAGCCAGTCCCCGAAGGTGCCTTCGGCGGTCACCGCTTCCACCGGCAGGCCCCCCAGCGCCTCCTCCGCTCCCAAGGCCAGGGCCAGGGCCTGTCCCATCTCCAGCGCCGGGTGGGCACCGGCGCCGCGCTGCAGGAAGCGCAGCGCTGCTTCCACCTGGAAGGGGTCCAGCTGTACCCATTGGCCGCGGATGCGCACCAGGGGCTGGCGCAGGGCCACCAGGCTCTGGAAGGCGTCGGCGTCCAGCACCTGGTCACCGAGGGCCAGGCTCCAGTCGAAGTCCACCAGGCCTTCCAAGCCCAGGGCTCCCGACGCGGCTGAGCCGTCGGCCGCCACCGACCGGCTGCGCAATCGGATCCGCAGCCCCAGGCGCCCCGCGCGGCTCTGCCACCAGGGCGGCACCAGGACGCCGAAACCGGCTTGCTCCAGGATGGGTGCCACCTCGCGCAGGAAGGCATAGGCTTCGGCGGTGCTCAGGCGGGCCTCCGCCGGACGCCGGCCGGCGAGCGCGCGTCGCACCGGCGCCGACAGGCGGGCCACGTAGCCCAGCCCGCCCAACAGCAGCTCTCGCGGCCTCGCCACCGCCCGCCCGAAGGCGTTCATCGGCTCCGCCGCCCGCCAGACCGCGTCGGCGCCCATGAGCAGGCTGGGGTCGTCGCGGGCCTGGAGCAGGAAGTGCAGACGCCAGGGCTCGGCTTCCGCTGCCGCTTCGGTCGGCAGGGCCATCCCCGCCAGGAAGCCCTCGCCGCCGGCCTCAGGCGCCTGCAGGCGCAGGGCGAGGCGGAAGGGTCCGCTGCCGGCCGCGCCCAGGGCGCGGCGCCACGCGGCATGCCCGGCCACCAGGTGAGCGGCGCGCTCGT
>JBGAUA010000088.1:0-14362 GCA_044228875.1 Anaerolineae bacterium | reverse complement strand
GCCGCCGCGGCCGGCTGGGTCCTCGGGTGCAATGCCAGGACGCCAGCGCCCGGCCGCCGACATCTGGAGAGAGCCACCATGCAGACCCCAGCCGCCCACGGCCATCCCCGCCGCCGCCGACCTTCCGCCCGCGCCCATGCCCTGGCCCTCACGGTCGTCTCTCCCATCCTCCTCCTGACCCTGACCCTGGCCGCCTGCCAGGCCGCCGCTCCCGAGGGCCCGGCCGCTGACGCGCCGCCCGCCGCCGAAGACGCCGCGGCGCCCGCCGAGCAAGCCCGCGAGGTGATCATCTACGCTTCCGTGGACCAGCAGTTCGCCGAGCCCGTGCTCAAGGACTTCGAGGCCGACACCGGCATCGTCGTCAAGGCCATGTACGATGTGGAGGCCGCCAAGACCACCGGACTCGTCAACCGCCTGATCGCCGAGAAGGACGCCCCCCTGGCCGACGTGTGGTGGAGCGGCGAGTTCGCCCAGACCGTGGACCTGGCGGCCAAGAGCATCCTGGCCGCCTACGCCTCGCCCAACGCTGATCGCATCCCCGCCGGCTACAAGGACGCCGGCGGCCTGTGGACCGGCTTCGGCGGACGGGCGCGCGTCCTCCTGGCCAACACCGATCTCGTGACCGCGGAGCAGATGCCCGCGGGCCTGGCCGACCTCACCGGCAGCACCTTCGAGGGCGAGCGGATCGGCATCGCCTATCCCCTCTTCGGCACCACCGCCACCCATGCCGCGGCCCTCTACGCCGCGCGCGGTCCGGAGGCCGGCAAGGCCTTCTTCCAGGGCCTCAAGGACAAGGGCCTGCAGGTGGTGGACGGCAACGGGGTCGTGCGCGACATGGTCGTCGCCGGCCAGCTGGCCTTCGGCCTGACCGATACCGACGACGCCTGCGGCGCCCTGGCCAAGGGCGCGCCGGTGAAGATCGTCATCCCCGACCAGGACGGCGAAGGCACCCTGGTGGTACCCAACACCGTGGCCCTGGTCGCCGGCGGGCCCAACCCCGAATCCGGCAAGGCCCTCCTGGACCACCTGCTGAGCGAGGCCGTCGAGCGCCGGCTGGTGGAAGCCGGTTGGATCCAGCTGGGGCTTTCCGGGGGTCTGGCCGACACCAGCTGCGGGCTGCCTGGTGACGTGAAGGGCATGGACGTCACCCTGGAGCAGGTGGCGGCGCAGATCGAACCGGCCAAGGCGGAGCTGGCGGAGATCTTCGTCCGGTGACCCTGGCGGCCGCTGGAAGGACGCAGCCGCGACCGCCGGGACGGCCGCCCGCCTGGCGGGCCGTCCCGCTGCCGCTGGTGCTGGGCGTCGCCGCCTACCTCTGGCTGGTGCATGCCCCGCTGCTGGGTCTGGCCTGGGAGACCGGGCGCAGCCTCGTCCAGCATCCCGAGCTGCTGGCGCAGGCCCTGCCCAACGAGCGGCGCCTGCCCCTTCTGGGACGCTCCCTGGCCCTCAGCCTGGGGGCCGCCCTGGCCGCGGGAGGCATCGCCCTGCTGGCCGCGCCGCGCTTCTGGCGGCGCCATCCCGCGCGGCTGGCCCGCTGGCGCTGGCTCGTCCTGGGTCTGGCGCCCGTGCCGGCCTACGTGCATGCCCTGGCCTGGCTGCCGGCGCGCTCGGCTCTGGAGGCGCGCCTGGGGCCGGACTGGGCGACAGCGCTGGCCTGGCTGGGTTCGGGCTGGGTGCTGACCATGGCCTTCCTGCCCTTGGCCCTCCTGGTCACCCTGGTGGCCCTGGAGAGCGTGCCGCGTCCCCTCACCGACGCGGCGGCGGTGCTGGACGACGAGGACCAGGCCTACCGACGGGTGCTGGTTCCGCTGGCCGCGCCCCTGCTGCTGGTGGGACTGGCCCTCATCTTCCTGCTCGGCCTGCTGGACTACAGCGTGCCCACCCTCTACCAGCTCAACGTCTACGCCATGGAGGTCTTCGTGGCCTTCAGCCAGGGCAACGAGGCCGCCCGCGCCGTGCTGGTGGCCCTGCCGCTGCTGCTCGTGGGCGCGCTCCTCACCTTGACCCTGGGCCGGCGGGCGGCGCGCATCGCCGCCGCGGCCGGGGCACGGGCGCGGCCCTCCGCGCGGCCGCTGCGCTGGGGGCGCCTGCTAGGCACCCTGCAGCTGCTGGCCGCCGCGGTGGTGCTGCTGCAGGCCGCCGTGCCCCTCTACACCTTGACGCGGCTGGCGGGGACCGGCGGGCAGGCCATGGAGGCTCTGCGCGCCGGCGGCGCCGATGCCGCCTACAGCCTGGCGGTGGCCGCCCTGGCCGGGGGCCTGGCCCTGCCGCCGGCCCTGGCGGCGGCCCTCTGGCTCCAGGGCGCGCGAGGCGGCGGGGCTTCCCGCCGGCGCTGGGCCCTGACTGTGCTGCCCCTGGGCCTGCCGCCGGCCCTGGTGGGCATCGGGTTGATCGCGGTCTACAACCAGCCCCCGCTGCGCCTGCACGGCACCGATGCCATGCCGGTGCTGGCGGCCATGGCCCGCTTCCTGCCCCTGCAGGCCCTCTTGGTCTACGGCCAGCTGCAGCGCCTGGACCCGGGCTTGATCGACGCCGCGCGGGTCTACCAGGGCTCGGCCCTGGCCGGCTGGCTGCGCATCCGCCTGCCCCTGCTTCTGCCTGGTCTGGCCGGCGCGGCGGCCCTGGGCTTCGCGTTGGCCCTGGGGGAGCTGGGGGCGACCCTCGTGGTCACCCCGGCCGGGCGCGGCACCCTCACCTTGCGCATCTACAACTACCTGCATTACGGGGCCTCCGACGCCGTGGCCGCCCTCTGCCTGGCCATGGTGGGCCTGGCCCTCGCGGCCGGCGCCGCGGCGGGGCTGCTCTTGGGGCGCGGCGGCTGGCAGCCGGGAGAGGCGGAGGCATGAGCGCGGAAGCGAACGTGGGGACGGATATGGACGGGGGGACCATCCGCATCGGGGGTCTGTCCAGGTCCTTCGGCGCCGGCCGGCCGGTCCTGACGGGACTGGACCTGCACTGCGGCGCCGGCAGCCGGACCGCCATCCTGGGGCCTTCGGGCATCGGCAAGACCACGCTGCTGCGGCTCATCGCCGGGCTGGATCTCCCGGACGCGGGGGAGATTTGGCTGGGGGGCGGCCTGGTCAGCGGGCCGGGCTGGGCCCAGGCGCCCCATCGGCGGGGGGTGGCCCTGGCCTTCCAGGCGCCGGCCCTCTGGCCGCATCTGCGGGTGAGGGACAACATCACCTTCGGCCTGCGCCATCTGGGCCGTGCGGCGGCCCGCGCCGCGGCCGAGGACTGGCTGTCGCGGCTGCGCCTGGAGGGCCTGGGCGGCCGCTATCCGGACCAGCTTTCGGGCGGGCAGGCGCAGCGGGTCTCCCTGGCCCGCGCTCTGGCGGCCGCCCGCCCCATCCTGCTGCTGGACGAGCCGCTCAGCCATCTCGACCCTGACCTCAAGTCAGCGCTGACGGCTGATCTCGACGGCTGGCTGGGCATCGCCGGCACCACCCTGGTCTACGTGACCCATGATCCAGCCGAGGCGGCGCCGCTCTGCGACCGGATGCTGAGCCTGAGCGACGGGCGGTTGGCGGCAGGGGTGTCGCCGACGTCGTAGGGGCGGTGGGGGATCCTCGATGGCTGTTCAAATCCGCCCCTATGGAAGATGGTGGGGCATTCGTGGCCCCGTCCGGAATTGGTCTCGGGATGTCGGAGGCCTACAATCCGCCGCTCATGCCCCACTACCATGAAGACGCCGGCGACGGCGTGATCCGCCGCGCCGCCAAGGACCAGCCTGGTCGTTCCTGGCGGACCTGGCTCTTGGGGCGCCCGCTGTCCACCGCGGACGCCCCGCACCAGACCATCGGCAAGGCCGTCGGTCTGGCCGTGTTCGCGTCCGACGCCCTGTCGTCCACGGCCTATGCCACCCAGGAGATCCTGGTGATCCTGGCGGCGGCCGGCGCGGTGGCCATGGGCTTCTCCTGGCCTATCGCCATCGCCATCGTCGCCCTCCTGGCCATCGTCACCATCTCCTACGAGCAGACCATCCACGCCTACCCCTCGGGCGGCGGCGCCTATATCGTGGCCCGTGACAACCTGGGCGAGTTGCCGGCCCTCACCGCCGGCGCCGCCTTGCTCACCGACTACATCCTGACCGTGGCCGTGTCCATCAGCTCGGGCGTGGCGCAGTTGGTGTCCGCTTTTCCCGACATGCATCCCTGGCGCGTCCACGTGGCGGTGACCATGGTCGGCCTGATCATGCTCATGAACCTGCGCGGGGTGAAGGAGAGCGGCCGTGCCTTCGCGGTGCCCACCTACTTCTTCGTGGCCCTGATGGCCTTCACCGTGCTCTGGGGCCTCATCCGGCATTTCGGCGGCAGCCTGGGGCAGGTGACGGATCCGCCGGAGCTGTTCTTCCATGGCGAGGCTTCCAGCATCGGTCTCTTCCTGTTGCTGCATGCCTTCGCCAGCGGCACCACGGCCCTGACCGGGGTGGAAGCCATCTCCAACGGCATCACGGCCTTCAAGGAGCCCCGCAGCCGCAACGCCGGCATCACCCTCATCTGGATGTCGGTGATCCTGGGCATCCTCTTCCTGGGCATCACCTATCTGGCGCGGGCCATCGGGGCCGTGCCGTCGGAGGGCGAGACCGTGATCTCCCAGCTGGCGCGCACCGTTTACGACGGACGCGGACTCCTGTACCTGCTGACGATCGGCTCGACGACGGTCATCCTGATCATGGCGGCCAACACCGCCTTCGCCGACTTCCCGCGCCTTTCGGCCCTGCAGGCGGCCGATGGCTTCCTGCCGCGCCAGCTCACCTACCGCGGCAGCCGGTTGGTCTACTCGCGCGGCATCGTGGTCCTCTCCCTGGTCGCCGCCCTGCTCATCGTGGCCTTCAAGGCGTCAGTGAGCCTGCTGATCCCGCTCTACGCCATCGGGGTCTTCCTGTCCTTCACCCTCAGCCAGGGCGGCATGGCGCGGCGCTGGTGGCGCAGCGGCCAGCTCGGCGCGGACCACCAGCCGTCGCAGGATGGCTCTCACGATCACCATCGCCAGGTGCAGCCCTTGGCCTACGACCGCAACTGGCGCTTGAAGATGGTCATCAACGGCCTGGGCGCGGCGCTCACCTTCGTGGTCATGCTGGTCTTCGCCGTGACCAAGTTCCGCGACGGGGCATGGATCATCCTGGTGCTGCTGCCCATCCTCATGGTCCTCTTCCTGGGCATCCACCGCCATTACCGGAACCTGGCCAAGGCCCTGTCCCTGGAGGATTACGGCGCTCCGCCGCCCATGCGCCGCCACCGGGTGGTGCTGCTGGTCAGCGGCGTGCACCGCGGCACCCTGGAGGCCCTGCGCTACGCCCAGGCCCTGGGCGACGACATCACGGCCCTGCACGTGTCGGCCGATCCTGAGGACACCCTCCGCATGCAGCGCAAGTGGGAGAAATGGGGCGACAACGTGCGCCTGGTCGTCCTGGACTCGCCCTATCGCCTGCTGATCGAACCCGTGCTGAAGTACGTGGCCGAGCTGCGGGCCGGCGCCCGTCCCAACGACCAGCTGACCATCGTCGTGCCACGCTTCGTCCCGCGCCGGCCCTGGGAGAACCTGCTGCACACGCAGACGGCCCTGCTGCTGCGCATGGCGCTGATGTTCCAGGAAGGCATCGTCATCACCGACGTGCCCTATCAGGTCAAGCTACCGGCCGATCCCCGATCGGCCACGAAGGAAGGCAAGTCATGAGCAGCCCGGAGACGCGGCGGCATTTCGTGGTCATCGGCAGTGGCCGGATGGGCGCCGCCCTGGCGGACCAGCTCTTCCGGCGCGGCTGCCGGGTGACGGTGTTGGACCGTGACGACAAGGCCTTCGGCAACCTGCCGGCGGACTTCGCCGGCCGGATGATGCAGGGCGACGTGCTGGAGTTGGGCGTGCTGCGCCGCGCCGGCCTGGACGAGGCGGACGGGGCGGCGGTCATGACCAGCTCCGACGCGGTCAATGCCGTGGTGGCCCGGGTGGCGCGCACCTACTTCGGCCTGGAGCGGGTGGTGCTGCGCAACTACCAGCTGCGCTGGCTGGCCTTGCACCAGACCCTGGGCGCGGAGGTCATCAGCTCCTCCGCCTGGGCGGCGCAGCAGGCCGAGGAGCTGCTGGCGGAGCCGCAGGTGCGCCGACTGCTGGACATCGGCGACGGCGCCTTGGCGGTGGCGGCGCTGGTGGTGCCCGCGGCCTGGGCCCGGCGGAAGCCAACGGACGTCCTGCCGCCCGGCACCCTGGCCGCCGCGCTGTCGCGCGAGGGGCAGCACCTGGTCCCGGGCCCGGACGCGATCCTGTTGGAGGGCGACCGGCTCTTCATCAGCGGCGACGCCGCGGGGCTGCAGGCCGTCAAGGACGCGCTGGCCGGTGAGGAGGCAGGGGCATGAAGGTGATCATCGCCGGCGGCGGACGCACGGCCGCGCATCTGGCGGGGCTGTTGCTGGAGCAGGGGCATGTGGTGCGGGTGATCGAGCCGCGTCCGGAGGTGGTCGGCCGCCTGCACGCCGAACTGCCGACCGAGGTCATCATCGAGGGCCATCCGACGGATCCGGAGATCCTGGCGGAGGCGGGGCCGGAGGACGCGGACGTGCTGGCGGCCTGCATGCCGGAGGATGCGGACAACCTGATGCTCTGCTACCTCGCCCGGACGCGGTACAACGTGGGCCGGACCATCGCCTGGATCACGAACCCCAAGCATGCCTGGCTCTTCGACACCGCGCACCGGCTCTTCCATGTGGACGTGGCCCTCAACCAGGCGGACATCGCCGCGCGCCTGCTGGAAGAGGAGATGTCGCTCGGCGACATGATGATCCTGCTCAAGCTGCAGCGCGGCCGCTATGCCTTGGTGGAGGAGAAGCTGATCGCCGACGCTCCGGCGGTGGGTCGGGCCCTCCGGGAACTGGACATGCCGGCCCACGCCACCGTCACGGCCGTCATCCGTGGCGGCGAGGTGCTCCTGCCCCGCGGCGACACCGTGCTGGCGGCGGGCGACGAGGTGCTGGCCCTGGTGGCCCAGGAGGACCAGGAAGCCTTGGCCCGGCTCTTCGGGGCGACGGCGTCGGGCGCTTCGGCCTAGCGCAGCGTTCGTGGCGGTGTAGCGCTCCGCCGTACCGTCCCGCAGAGACATCCCGATGGACATCCTGATGGACGGGCCCGGGGTTGCCTTGCCCCCGGGAGATCGGGGCGGAGCGCTCTGGTCGCTGCCAGACCGCCACACGCCAGAACACAAGGCTTGCCAACCGTATCGTTCATTCCAGGGGCGTGCGGCGAGCGCTACGGCAGGCTGACGAATTGACGCGCGGCCTTGCGGGCCGCGCTCCTTCCGGTCAGTCCCTCACGTCCACCGTCGTCCCCAGCTCCGCCCAGTTGTAGAGTGTCTCGGCGTCCGCCGCGGAGAGGACCACGCAGCCGTAGCTGATGGGCGAGCCCAGGTAGCCCTCCCAGAGGGTCTGGCCGTTGATGATCGGCAGGGCGTGGATGCCGTTCTCCGAGCCGCCGGCCCAGTAGATGCCCAGCCAGTACGGCATCCAGAGCTGCCAGGCCGAGGACCAGGCGTTGGGGATCTTGCTCTGCACCTGGAAGCTGCCGCGCTGCGTCGGATAGCCTGCCAGGCCGGTGGAGGCCACGAAGTTCCAGACCAGGGTGTCGCCCTGCCACACGTACATGCGCTGCTCGCTGACGTCCACGACGATGCGCTTCGCCCCGCCCAGGGCGGCAGCGGATCCCTGGCCCCTGGCGGGGATGAGCAGGGTCTGGCCTTCGTAGATCGCGTCGTCCGCCAGGCTGTTCAAGCGCTGGAGGGAGACGGCGCTCTCGCCGAAGCGGCCGGCGATGGAGGAGAGCGTGTCGCCCGCCTGCACCGTGTAGGCGGCCGTCGTCGCGCCTGACGGCGCCGGCCCCGCGGCGCGTTCCGGCAGCGCTCCAGCGGGGTCGTCGCCATCGGCCCGGCCCTCCACCACCAAGGTCGCGCCGGCCTGGATCGCGCCGTCCAGGGGCAGGCCGTTCAGGCGGATCAGCGTGTCCACGTCCGTGTCCAGGGCGGTGGCGATCGCACTCAAGGTGTCGCCCGGCTGCACCGTGTAGAGCCGGACGCCGGCCGCCGCGCTGCGCAGCGGCGCCGGCGGCCGGGTGCCGCGCCGGTTCGATGCCGGGCGCGCCGTCTGCCCTGCGCGGGCGCCGCGGACGTTGGCCACCGGGATCCACAGCGTCTGGCCCGGCCACAGGATGTCGTCCGGGGCGCGGCCGTTGAGCCTTGCCAGATCCTGGGTGGCCATCCGGTAGCGCGAGGCCAGATCGAAGAGGGATTCGCCGGCGTGGACCACGTGCACGCCCCATTCGCCCTGCGGCGCGGCCATCTGGGCGCGGGCGCCCCGGCCGGACGCGACGAGGGCCGCAAGGGCGGCGACAAGGGCGAGGATGCGCGAGGCGGTCTTCATGGGCGACGGCTCCCGGGAGGGCGGAGGGCGAGGGTTCGGTGAAACGCGCGGCACGGCGGGCCCATGTGGACCCGCCGTGCCTGAGCGATCGCGCGGCCGGACCGGCGGTGGATCACCGTCGCCGCGCGCGGTTTGCCCCTCCTGGCCCTCGTCGCCCGCGTCGGCGGATCGAGGCGCCCGAAGGGCCGCTGCGGCGGTCAGCGATCGACGTGCACCGTGACGCTGCAGGGCCGCGGGAACTGGCCCCGGTTGTCGACGGCCGTCAGGCGGAGGGTCCAGGTGCCGGCGGGCAGGTTGCCCACGTACCAGGTGCCCAGGGTGGTGTCGTTCACCACGCGGGCCACCTCTTCGCCGATGCTGAAGAAGTTGCCCTCCAGCGGCGTGGCGCCCATCGCCGCCTCCAGCTTGTAGAACTGGAGGTCCGCGATGTTGGCCGTGCCCACCACGTTGACCGTGCCCGACACGTGCTCGTTCTGGCGCGGGTTCACGATCTGGACCTCGCGCGGGCAGGCCGCCGGGCGCAGGGAAGGCTGGGCCGTCGGCTTGGGGCGGTGCGGGCCCGGCTGCGGCTTGTGGCCATGATGGTCGCCGTGGCCGGGGTTGATGCCGCCTTCGCCGCAGGGAATGTACAGCGACTGGCCCGCGTAGATCAGGTACGGGAAGCCGATGCCGTTGGCGCGGGCGATGGCGCCGATGCTGAGGTCATGATGCCAGGCGATGCCGGAGAGGGTCTCGCCCGGCTTGACCGCGTAGCGGTGGCCGCAGCCCGGGCCCGGGTCCACCCAGCCGCCCGGCGCCGGCTCAGGGGCCCAGCCGCCGGGGATGGCCAGCTGCTGGCCGGCGTAGATGTAGTCCGGGTTGCCGATGCCGTTGGCATTCAGGATGGCCGACACCGACACGCCGTACTTCCAGGCGATGCCGTAGAGCGTCTCGCCCAGCTGCACCAGGTGGGTCTGGCCGCGGCCCTGCGGCGCGGGAGCCGGACGACCGCCCGGGCCGCCGCCGGGGATGACCAGTTGCTGGCCGGCGTAGATATAGTCGAGGTTCATCACCCCGTTGGCCGCGGCGATGGCCTCCGCGCTCACCCCGTAGGTGCGGGCGATGCTGTAGAGGGTCTCCCCCAAGGACACGGTATGGATCGCCCGGCCCCCGTTGTTGGCGCTGACCGGATGGGCGGTGCCGGTCGCGGCGGCCATCGACAAGCCCAGGATCAGGGCCAGCGCGAAGCCGTGGAACGTCTTCATGATCGTTCTCCTCAAGGTCTTTGGAAATGCCGATATCGCGGGGGCTGAGGACTTGAAATGCGATCGAGGGTGGGATGGGCCTTGTTCAGGGCGAGTCGGGCAGGTCCGCGACGGCAGCCGGCCAGGCCGGCAGCTCCCGGTCCCGCAGGAAATCCTGCAGGTCCGAGCGCTTCACGGCGTCCGGCCGCCCGCGGTCTACGGCGATCTCACCGGCGCGGATCATGCGCCGCACGGTGAAGATGCTCAGACCCAGGCGATCGGCCAGTTCCTGCACGGGGATGTACTCGTCCATCACAAGCGGGCAGGATATGGTTATTATTTCGTTTCGTCAAGCATCGAATATCTGGTAGGGCTGACGGCCCCTGCACCACGACATACGGTACCGCGCGATCACAGCGGTGTTAACAGCGGTCGGCGACGCGCCTGGGCTATCATTTCCTGATGGACCCGAAAGCGCTGCGGCTTCTGGAATTCCACAAGGTGTGCGAGCAGTTGGCTGCCCATACCGGCTTCGCCTTGGGGCGGCGGCTGGCCCTGGCCTTGACGCCGGCCACGGAAGAGGCCGTGGTGCGGGAGCGCCAGGCTCTCACGGCCGAAGCCCGAGACCTGGTCGCGCGCCGCGGCGGCCCCGACCTCGGCGGCGCCCACGACCTGCGCCCGCAGATCGGGAGCGCCTGCCTCGGCCGCCTGCTCATCCCCGCGGAGCTCCTGGAGTTGCGCGACACGGTGGCCGTGGCCCGGCGCCTGGATCGGACCATCGGCCGCGACGACGCGCGCTGGCCCCGCCTGGCCACCATCGCCGGGCGCCTGGAGCCTTCCCCCACCCTCCATGACGCCATCCAGGCGGCCTTGGACGACGACGGCAAGGTGCGCGACGACGCCAGCCCGGCCCTCAGGCGCATCCGCAAGGAACTGCGCGTGGCCGCCGAGCGGCTGCGCCGGCAGTTGGAGGGCATGCTGGGCTCCGAAGCCCTGCGCGGCGTACTGCAGGAAGGCCTGATCACCCAGCGCAATGGCCGCTACGTCATCCCGGTGAAGGCCGACTTCCGCGGCCGGGTGCCGGGCGTCGTCCACGATACCTCCGACAGCGGCGCGACGCTCTTCGTCGAGCCCCTGGGCGCGGTGGAGGCCGGCAACCGCCTGCGCGAGCTGCAGCTGGACGAGGAGAAGGAGATCGACCGCATCCTCCGCGAGCTCAGCGGCCGGGTCGCCGCCGAGGCGGAGCCTCTGGTCGCTTCCATCGAAGCCCTGGGGGATCTGGACCTGGCCTTCGCCGCCGCCCAGTACGCGTCGGCCATGCGCGCGGTGGCGCCCAACATCCTCCCGCCGGGAGAGCCGCAGCTGGACTTCCCCCTGGCCCGCCACCCGCTGTTGGACCCGGACACGGTGGTGCCCGTCTCGGTCCGCGTGGGACGCGACTTCAGCCAGCTGGTGATCACCGGACCGAACACCGGCGGCAAGACCGTCACGCTGAAGACCGCCGGCCTCCTGGTGCTGATGGCCCAGGCCGGCCTGCAGGTGCCGGCCGACGAGGAGGCCTGCCTGACGGTCTTCGACGCCGTCTACGCCGACATCGGCGACGAGCAGTCCATCGAACAGTCGCTGTCCACCTTCAGCGGCCACATGACCAACCTCGTGGGCATCCTGGAGCGGGCCGACGCGGGCAGCCTGCTGCTGCTGGACGAGCTGGGGGCGGGCACCGACCCCACGGAGGGCGCGGCCCTGGCCGGGGCCATCCTCAGCCATCTCCTGCGCCGCGGCGTGCGGACCATCGCCTCCACCCATTACTCGGAGCTGAAGGCCTACGGGCATGGCACGCCCGGCGTGGCCAACGCCTCGGTGGAGTTCGACGCGGCCACGCTCCGCCCCACCTACCGCCTGACCATCGGTCTGCCGGGGCGCTCCAACGCCCTGGCCATCGCCGGCCGCCTGGGCCTGCCGGAGTCCATCCTGCAGGAGGCCCGCGCCGGTCTGCAGGTGTCCGACGTGGCGATGGAAGACCTGCTGGCCCAGATCCAGTCCACGCGGCGCGAGGTGGAGGCGGAGCGTCTGGCCGCCGTCCAGGCCCGAGAACGGGCGGAAGCCTGGGCCGTCAAGCTGGAGCGTTCGCTGCACCAGCTGGAGACGGAGCGGACGGAGATCGTCAACGGCGCGCGCCAGGAGGCCCAGGCCGAGCTGGGCGCGGCCCGCGAGGCGGTCGCAACCCTTCTGCGCCGCGCCGAGAAGGCGCAGGAGGGCCTGCGGGTGAGGGGCCGCGGGGCGCCTGCCCATCCTTCCGCGCCGGCCGAACCCACGGCTGCGGATGCGGTGGCGGACCTCAAGGCGGCCATGGGCCAGTTGGACACCCTGCGCGGCATTGTCGAGCGGACCCTCCCCAAGCCCAAGCGCCAGGACCTGGGCGCCCGCCCCCTCGGGCCGGGCGACGTGGTGCGCGTGGTCAGCCTGGGCCAGACCGGTGAGGTCATCAAGGTAGTGGGATCGCAGGTGGAGCTGCAGCTGGGCCGAATGCGCATGACCGTGGACGCCGCGGACCTGGACCGCCTGCCGCAAGCCCAGCCGGCTCTGGAGTCCGATGCCAGGCTGCTACGCGCCACCGGCTCGCGGGCCACGGTGCCGCTGCAGCTGGACCTGCGCGGCATGCGCGTGGAGGAAGGTCTGGAAGCCGTGGACAGCTACCTGCACGAGGCCATGCTCTCGGGCATGCCCTTCGTGCGCATCATCCACGGCCACGGTACGGGGGCGATGAAGACGGCGGTCCGCGAGGCGCTCCGCCGCTCCAGCATCGTCGAGCGCAGCCGGCCGGGACAGCAGAGCGAGGGCGGCGACGGGGCGACGGTGGTGTACTTCGAGCCGGAGGGCGAGGGCTGATTCCCGCCGTGGCTCGGCCACGCGAGGGCCAGGCCCTGCAGCGGCAATGGGATTCCGCCGCCGCAGTCCTGCTTGCCGCCGCCGCCGCCCCGATCCATCATCCGTCCCATGCTCTACCTGGTCCTGGCCGCCAAGTCCTTCCGGCGGATGCTGGTCTACCGCGCCGCCACCTTCGCCGGCCTCCTGACCAACCTCTTCTTCGGCCTCCTGCGCGCCTATGTCTTCATCGCCCTCTTCGCGGCGGCCGGCCAGGACCGGGTGGCGGGCTTCAACCTGAAGGAGGCCATCACCTTCACCGCCCTGGGGCAGGCCATGATCGGCCCCCTCAGGATCTGGGGCTCCACGGAGGTGCTGGACCGCATCAGGAGCGGTGACATCGCGGTGGATCTGGCGCGCCCGACGGGGCTCTTCGGCGTCTACCTGGCCCAGGACCTGGGCCGCGCGGCCTTCGAGTCCCTGGGCCGCGGTCTGCCGCTCCTCGCGGCCTACAGTCTGGTCTTCGACCTGAGCTGGCCGGCGGGGGCTTTCACCTGGCTGGCCTTCCTGGTCGCGGCCACCCTGGGGGTGGTGGTCAGCTTCGGCTGGCGCTTCCTGGTGAACCTGGGAGCCTTCTGGCTGGTGGACGCCCGGGGCCTGGCGCGGTTGGCCTCCTTGGGGGTGATCATCTTCAGCGGCCTCATCCTGCCCCTGGCGATGTTCCCGCCGGCTCTGGTGGCGCTGGCCCGCGCCCTGCCCTTCGCCGGCTTCATCGACGCTCCCGCCCGCGTGTGGCTGGGCCAGGTGCAGGGGGCGGAGTTGGCGGTCCTCCTGGCCCGGCAGCTGGCCTGGGCCCTGGGTTTGGCGGCGGCCGGGCAGCTGGTCTACCGCCGGGGCATCCGGCGCCTGGTCATCCAGGGCGGCTGAGGCTCCCATGGCTTCGGCGGCCCGGGTCTACCTGGCCCTCATCCTGGCGCAGGCGCGATCGCAGATGCAATACCGTCTGGGCTTCCTGCTGAGCGTGACCACGGCCTTTGCGGCCACCATTGTGGACTTCATCGGCCTGAGCTTCTTCTTCATCCATTTTCCGAACATCGGCGGCTGGCAGCTGCCGGAAGTGGCCCTGCTCTACGTGCTGGTCAACCTGCCCTTTTCGGTGGCCCATCTGCTGGGAGAGGGCTTCGAGGACTTCCGTCGCTACGTGCAGCTGGGTGAACTGGACCGGCTGCTGCTGCGCCCGCGCGCGGTGGCCCTGCAGGTGGCGGGCGACGGCCTGGCCCTGAGGCAGTTCGGTCGGCTGGGGCAGGTGCTGGTCGTCGCCGCCCTGGTCTGGCGTTGGCTGGACCTGGGCGTGCGCTGGTCGGCCGCGGACTGGCTTCTGGCCGGCTGGGCGATGCTCGGCGGCCTGGCCTTCTACCTGGGCGTCTTCCTGCTCTCGGCCACGCTCTGCTTCTGGACGGTGGAGTCGGTCGAGCTGGCCAACATCGTCACCTACGGCAGCACGGAGATGGCGATCTACCCCATGCCGATCTTCGGCCGCTGGCTGCGCCGCACCTTCACGTACCTGGTCCCGTTGGCCTTCGTCAACTACTACCCGGCACTGATCCTGCTGGACCGTCCCGACCCTACCGGTTTGCCGCCGTGGACGGGCTGGGCGGCGCCGCTGGTCTGCCTGGCTGTGCTGGGCCTGGGGCGGGCGGCCTGGGGGGTGGGGCTGCGGCGGTACCAGAGCACGGGGAGTTGAGGGGGGCCTGGGGCTTCATGGTGTGGTGCGACGGTCACGAACACCCCGCCACCCGCACCAGCTCCAGCCGCCTGCTGCCCCCGGGGCTCCAGGCCCAGCCCACATCGCCATCGGGGTAGCTCATGAAC
>JBGAUA010000087.1:0-14373 GCA_044228875.1 Anaerolineae bacterium | reverse complement strand
GCGGTCCCCAGTGCCCGGATGCCCGGACTGGATCCACGAGCCATGGCCCCCGCCGGACAGCGCCCCCTGCCGCCCGCCGGATCTGGTAGCGCCCCACCGGCGGGATCGATCCGGGTCTCCCTGGGTCGCTGGGGCCTTCCCTGGCAGATGGCTCTGGCCGCGGCGGCCGTCGCCGGCCTGCTCGTCTACCTCTACCTTCGCGCCGGAGCCCAGCTCCCGCTGTGGCCCGCGATCGGTGTCCGCGGCCAGAGCGTTCCCATGTGGGGCGGTATCCTGGTCGGCGTCTGGGGCATGGCCGGGCTGGGCCTGGGGCTGGGGCTGGAGCGTCGCGCGTGGCATTGGACCGATGTGGCCCATGGCCTCACCTGGGGCGCCTTGGGCGGGCTGGTCTACCTGGCGGCGCGTATCCTGGGCCTGGAACGTCTCCAGGGCCAGGCCTCCGAGTCCGCGCTGCTGCTGCGCCTGGCCGGCGCCGCGCTGGAGACGCTGCCCGTCCTGCTGGCCTTGCGCCGGGCGCCCTTCGCCGGCGCGGCCATCCTGGCCCAGGCCGCTGCGCTCGGCATCAACGGCTTGACCCCCGGTGGTCCCGCGTTCTGGATGCTGCCCATCCTCCAGACGCCCGTTCTGGCCCTGCCCGGCGAGTTGGCAATCCTGCTGCCCACGATGAACCAGGACCGCCGCTGCGTGGTGGTCGGCGCGGCCCTGGGAGCACTGCAACAGGCCGTCGGCGCGGCCTTCCTGCCGGTGGGCGGTTGGCTGAGCCCCTTTGCCGGCGCTCTGGCCGGCGCGGCCATGGGTTGGCTGTTGTCGAAGGTCGCGAAGGCCACCGAATCGGTCAGGGACTCGATGGCCATCGCCCTGGGCCGTCTTCGCCCAGGGTCTTCGGGCCAGGGCCGGCGTCCGTGACGGTCCTCGCGACCATCGACGGCATCTTGAGGATGGGGCGGCGATGAAGATCTACACCCGAAGCGGCGACGACGGCGATACCGGGCTCTTCGGCGGGCGCCGCGTGGCCAAGCACCATCCGCGCGTGGAGGCATACGGAACAGTGGACGAGCTGAACGCCGTCCTGGGCCTGGCGGCCGCCGCGCTGACCCTGGGCAACCGCACGCCGTCGGCGGGGGCCGCGACCGGGGATGGGGCGCCCGGGCGGAGTGACCTGCTCGCGCAGATCACCTCCATCCAGGCGCGACTCTTCGACCTGGGGGCCGATCTGGCCACGCCCGACGACGGCAAGGCCGGGGCCTGGCTGCTGCGCGCCCAGGAGGCCTGGGCGGCCGACCTGGAATCGCAGATCGACGCCATGGAGGAGGACCTCACGCCCCTGGCCAGCTTCATCCTGCCTGGCGGCACCGTCGCCGCAGGCTGGCTGCACCTCGCGCGAACGGTCTGCCGCCGCGCCGAGCGCCGGGCGGTGGAAGCGCAAGCGGCAGGGGAGATGCTCACCCCCGCCGCCTTGATCTACTTGAACCGGCTCAGCGACTGGCTCTTCACCGCCGCCCGTCTGGCCAACGCCCAGGCCGGCGTCGCGGATGTGCCATGGGCGCGACAGGCCTGATCCGCAGGCAGCGTGGTCTCAGCCTCCCGCCCGCGCCGCGATGCCGCTGCCTCGGCGGCGGACCACCAGGACGGCCGCCGCGGTCAGGCCTGCCAGGCCGAGAAGCAAGCCCCAGCCCTGGCCGCTCACGGCGCTGAAGTCGCCCAGCGCTACCGCCAGAGGCCCGGTGCCATTGGGGGCGAAGGTGCCGCTTGGGCCGGCGGTGCGCGAGCCCGTGCAATCGGCGTTGCTGGTCCAGGCCGCGAACTGCCAGGCGATGGGGCCGGGCTCATTGGCGACGGCCGGGCCGGGAATGGTGCAGGTGAAGTTGAAGGTTCCCGGGGGGTTGATGCTGCCGCAATAGATCGACACCAACGGATCGCTGGGGGTGTCGTACTCCAGGCAGACGGTCTTGTCGGAACCGCCGGTGAAGGTGACGTTGGCGGTGGCCACCCAGTCCGCGCCGTTCCAGGTGGGGGGCGTGACAATGTTCCAGGTGACGGCCGCGAATGCCAGCGGCACCACCGTCAGTGCCACCAGCAGCCCCCAGCCGGCAGCCCAGACGGCCAGCCGCTTCCGTGGTCGAATCGATGGCATGTGCATGAGCTTGCTCCCAGTCTGCGTCGGACGGGGAACGGCCGCGCCGCTCCGATTGCCCTCAACGGCGATGATACCACGGTTCCAGCCGGTCCGATCGGCCACTTCCCGGCGGCAACCGGCCCCCGCCACCGCGCCGACCGGTCCCGCGCGATCGGACCGGCCGGACAACCCTCACACCATCAGACCACACCCTGATCCAGCATCGCCCTGGCCACCTTCAGGAAACCGGCGATGTTCGCCCCGGCGAAGAGGTCGCCCTCGAGGCCGTACTCCGCGGCGGCGCTGCGGCATTGGGCGTGGATGTCGGTCATGATCTTGTCCAGCGCAGCATCGACCTCCTCCCGGGTCCATTCGGCGAACTGGGCGTTCTGGGTCATTTCCAGGGCCGACGTGGCCACGCCGCCGGCGTTGGCCGCCTTGGCCGGTCCGTAGAGGATGCCCGCGTGGCGGTAGACCTCGATGGCCTCCGGGGTGGAGGGCATGTTGGCGCCCTCGGACACGGCGCGGCAGCCGTTCTGGACGAGGGTGCCGGCGTCCGCCCCATCGATCTCGTTCTGGGTGGCGCAGGGCAGGGCCACGTCGCAGACGATGCCCCAGGGGCGCTTGCCGGCGTGGAAGGTGGCGCTCTTGAAGGTGTCCGCGTATTCGCGGATGCGGCCGCGGCGATGGTTCTTCAGGTCCATGACCCAGGCCAGCTTCTCGCTGTCGATGCCGTCCGGATCGTGGATGGTTCCCTCGGAATCGGAGAGAGACACCACCTTGCCGCCGTAGGCGTTGATCTTCTCCACGCAGTACTGGGCCACGTTTCCGCTGCCCGAGACGGTGCAAACCCTGCCCGCGATTTCCTGGCCTTGACTGGCCAGCATCTCTCGCAGGAAGTAGACCTGCCCGTAGCCGGTGGCCTCCGGGCGGATGAGCGAGCCGCCCCAACCGTAGGCCTTGCCCGTGAGCACGCCTTCCCAGTTCTTGGTCAAGCGCTTGAACTGCCCGAAGAGGAAGCCGATCTCCCGGCCGCCCACGCCGATGTCGCCGGCGGGCACATCGATGTTGGCGCCCACATGGCGATGCAGTTCGATCATGAAGCTCTGGCAGAAGCGCATGACCTCGCCGTCGCTCTTGCCCTTGGGATCGAAGTCCGAACCGCCTTTGCCGCCGCCGATGGGGCGGGTGGTCAAGGCATTCTTGAAGATCTGCTCGAAACCCAGGAACTTGATGATGCTGAGGTTGACCGAGGGGTGGAAGCGCAGCCCGCCCTTGTAGGGGCCGATAGCGTTGTTGAACTGCACCCGCATGCCGCGGTTGACCTGCACCTGGCCCCGGTCGTCCACCCAGGGTACACGGAAGGCGATGGCGCGGTCCGGCTCGCAGAGCCGCTCCAGGATGCCGGCCGCCTTGAACTCCGGATGGCGGGCGATCACCGGTTCAAGGGACGACAGCACTTCCCAGACGGCTTGCAGGAATTCGGACTGCAGGGGGTCGCGCGACCTGACCCGCTCGTAGGCGTCGGTGACATAGCTCATGAGGATTGTGGCTGTCCTTCGCTTTGGGAGGGGCGGATGGCCCTGCCGGCATCCCAAGAAGACGAAGGACCGCCATGGGAAGCCCGGGCAAACGCGGCGGATTGTGCCGAAATCGGGAAGAAAAGGCCAGACGACGCAAGGAGGGTCACCCCAGGCTCGCGATGCGGGCGCTGTTTCATCCCCCGTCCAGGTAGCGCTCGTACCACAGGCTGAACATCAGCAGCCCCCAGAGGTTGCGACTGTGGTTGGCCTTGCCTGCGCGGTCCTCCTGGATCAACCGCTGGACGTAGGCCGGTTGGAAGATCCCCTGTCGCGCCAGGTTGGGGATACCGAGCTGCTGGTCCACCAGCGGCGCCAGCTCACCCTTGAGCCATCCGGGAATGGGCACATGGAATCCCTCCTTGCGGCGGTGGATGACCCGTTCGGGAAGCAAGCCTTGGGCCGCGTCCTTGAGCAATGCCTTCAAGGTGAGGCCCCGCAGCTTGACCTCCGCCGGTAGGCGGCTCATCCACTCCACCAGGTGGTGGTCCAGGAGCGGCACCCGCACCTCCAGGCCGTGGGCCATGCTCGTGCGGTCTACCTTGGTCAGCATGTCGTCGGGCAGGCTGACGAGGGTGTCCACCGCCAGGAAGCGGTTGAGCGGATCCGGGTCCGCATGGTCGTGGTAGATGGCGCGCAGCAGGTCCAGACTGTCGTGGCGAGCCGGTGCGACATGCGGTCCGTACAGAAGAGCCTTCATCTCCTCGGTGAAGATCATCCGCCACGAGCCATGGGCCGCCAGCGGATCCAGGCGGCCATGCTCCAGGAAGCGTCGCGCCTTGAGATCCCAACTCATCTTGGCGTCGGAGGCCGGCAGCCGGCGGGCAAGGGCGGGCAGCCAGCGCTCCGTCAGGGTGGCCGGCAGGCGGCGGTAGGCGGTCGCCAGGCGGTCCGCCTGGTAGATGACGTAGCCGCCGAAGACCTCGTCGCCGCCGTCGCCGCTCAGCACCACCTTGGTCTCGCGGGCCGCCTCGCGCGCCACCACCCAGCTGCCCACTGCCGAGGAGTCGGCGAACGGCTCGTCGAAGGCCGCCACCAGGCCATGGATGATGTCCCCGATGTCCGGGTTCAGCACCGCTTCGTGGTGGCGCGTGCCGCAATGCTTCGCCACGAGGCGCGCCCAAGGCAGCTCGTTGTAGCTGTCCTCGGCGAAGCCCACCGCGAAACTGTCCACCTTGCGGCCGGCCAGGCGGGCCATCAAGGCCACGACGATGCTGGAATCCAAGCCGCCGCTGAGGAAGGCCCCTACAGGCACGTCGCTGACCAGGCAGGCGGCCACCGCGTCCTCCAACCGCCCGCGCAGTTGACCGGCCAGGGCGCCGCGTTCGGTCCCCGGTTCCAGGCGCCCCGAGCCGATCGGCAGACGCCAGTAGCGCTCCAATCGCAGCTGCCCGCTCTCCCAGACCGCCATGTGGGCCGGGGGCAGCTTTTGTATGCCTTCGAACATCGTCAAGGGTGCGGGCACGTAGTTGAAGCTCAGGTAGTCGTGCAGAGCCACCGGGTCCAACCGGCGCGGAAACCCCGCGGCCAGCAAGGCCTTGATCTCCGACGCCCAGCCCAATCGGCCGTCGTGCTCGCCGTAGACCAGGGGCTTGACGCCCAAGCGATCTCGGACCAGCACCAGCCGCCCGCGCGGCGCGTCCCACAAGGCGATGGCGAACATGCCCCTGAGTCGCTCGACGAAGGCGAGTCCCCACTCCTCGTAGGCATGGGCCAGCACCTCGGTGTCGCCCAGGCTGCGAAAGCGATGGCCGCGCGCGCTCAGCTCCGCTCGCAGGGCGGCATGGTTGTAGATTTCCCCGTTCTGGGAAGCCCAGATGGAGCCGTCCTCGTTGGACAGGGGCTGATGGCCGCCCGCCAGGTCGATGATCGACAGCCTCGCCGCGGCGAGCACGGCTCGCCCGGAGGGGTCCGTCGCGAGACCCTGGTCGTCCGGACCGCGATGGCGCAAGGCATGGACCATGCCTTCCACCACGTGGGGATCGACAATGCCACCGGGACGGGTGGCCAGGAGGCCACAGATACCGCACATGCGGCCCTTATGATACTATCCGCCCGGTCCCCGCGTTCGCTTCGTCCAAATGGGTGTATTCGTCATGGCGCCCGTCCCCCGCCCTCAAGCAGGTCCCGTTTCCCGCCCTCGAGCCGGTCCCGTCACGGCTCCGCTGCCGGTCGCCGAACCGCTGGCCCTGACCGCGGAGCCGGTGACCGGCATTCTCCTGGCCGGCGGTCGCAGCCGCCGCATGGGCCGGGACAAGGCCTGGGTGGACCTGGCGGGGCGGCCGCTGATCCGATGGTCCCTGGATGCCCTCCGCCAGGCGTCGGACCGGCAGGTGATCGTGGCCCGGGACGAGGCGGCCGCGGAGCGCCTGCGAACCCTGGGCGTCCCGGTCATCGTCGACGCCTTGGCGGCGCGAGGCCCGCTGACCGGCGTCCATGCCGGGCTGCGCGCCGCCACCTCCGACCTGAGCCTCGTCCTCGCCTGCGACATGCCCCTCGTGCGGCCCGAGCTGCTCCGCTTCCTGGTCGCCGCCATCGGCGCCTGGGACGCCGCCGTGCCCTATGCCGGAGACGCCGATCCGCCGGCCGGCCTGCTCGCCGGAGCCACCCGCGCCCGCGATGCCGGCCTTCAGCCGCTCCTGGCAGCCTACCGCCAATCCTGCCTGCCGGCTCTGGAGAAGATCCTCGCCGGCGGTCCGATGCCCACCATGGCCCTCCTCAGCCTGGTGAAGGCCCGGGTCATCGCCCCGGAGCTCTGGCGCCAGGTGGACCCTGACGGCCGCTCCTTTCTCAACATCAACACCCATCAAGATCTGGAGGCGGCGGCGCGGCTCCTGGCCGGGATGCCGTGATCTCGCCCCTGGGCTCGCGTCCTGGCCCCAAAGCTCCCCGCAACCGATGACTCCAGGAGGCCAGACATGCCCATGCCACCCGCCGCTCTCGCCACCCGCCGACGGATCGGCCGCCGTCACGCCGCCCTCGTCGCCATGGCCGCCGCCTTCCTCGGCCACGCGGTGCTGACCGCCGCCGCCCCCCGATCGCAGGCGTTCCCCGTGGACCTGGAGCGGGCGACGGTGGCCGACCTGCAGGCCGCCATGGCGAACGGCACCCTGACCGGCGAGCGTCTGGTCGAGGGCTACCTGGCCCGCATCGCCGCGATCTCCAGCGGCGGGCCGGCCGTCAACGCCGTGCGCGCCCTCAACCCGACGGCCCTCGACGACGCCCGCGCCCTGGACCGCGAGCGGGCCGCGGGCCGGCTGCGCGGGCCCCTGCACGGCATCCCGGTGCTGATCAAGGACAACATCGACCTGGAGGGCCTGCCCACAACGGCCGGCTCGCTGGCCCTGGAAGGATCCCGGCCACTCGCCGACGCCTTCCTGACCGCCAGGCTGAAGGCGGCCGGCGCGGTGATCCTCGGCAAGGCCAACCTCACCGAGTTCGCCAACTTCATGACGGGCGGCATGCCCTCCGGCTACAGCAGCCTCGGCGGCCAGGTCCTCAATCCCTACGATGCCAGCGTCACCCCCAGCGGCTCCAGCTCCGGTTCCGCCGTGGCCGCGGCGGCGGGCCTGGCGGCCATCACCGTGGGCACGGAGACCTCCGGTTCCATCCTCAGTCCCGCCGTGGCCAACTCCCTGGTGGCAGTAAAGCCCACGGTGGGCCTGGTGAGCCGCGGCGGCATCCTTCCGATCTCCGGCACCCAGGACACTGCCGGGCCGATGGCTCGCTCGGTGCGCGACGCCGCCCTGCTGCTGACGGCATTGGCCGGCATCGACCCCGCGGACCCGGTGACGGCGGAGAGCGCGGTCGCGGCGGGCACCGACTATGCGGCCGCGCTCGGCGACGAGGCCCTGCGGGGCGCACGCATCGGCCTGGTCGGCAACCCGCCGCAAGGCGGGGCGGCCGCAGTGTACCAGGCGGCTTTGGAGGTCTTCAGGGCCAGGGGGGCCGAGCTGGTCCCGACCGCGGTGGACCAAGGCAACCTGCCGCCCAGCATCCTGGTGCAGGAGTTCAAGCGCGATCTCGATGCCTACCTCGGCCGTCGTCTGCCGGCCGACGCCCCCGCGCGCAGCCTGGCGGAGATCATCGCCTTCAACGCGGCGCACAAGGCCGAGGGGGCGATGAAGTTCGGCCAGACCCTGCTGCTGGACTCTCAAGCGGTGAATCTGGACGACGCCGCCACGGCCGCCGCTTACGAGCAAGCCCGCGTGGACGGCCTGAAGGCCGGCCGCGAGCGCATCGACGCCGCCCTCGCCGAAGGCCGGCTCGACGCCCTGCTCTTCGTCGGCAGCGGCTCGGCGGGGATCGGCGCGCGAGCGGCCTACCCCTCGGTGGCCCTGCCCATCGGCTACAACCCGGACAGCGGCCGTCCGGTGGGCATCACCCTCCTGGGCTCGGCCTATTCCGAGGCGCGCCTGCTGGCCCTGGCCTACGACTATGAGCAGGCTGCCGCCATCTGGCAACCGCCTTCGGCGGTCAACCCTTCCCTGTTCCGGCACGTGGTCATCGCGCTTCCCGGGACCGGGGATGCCTTCCTGCCGGCGCTGCAACGTGGCGACGTCGAGGAATGACCTAAGCGCACCGTGTGGATGGAGACCGACCACACGCGTTGGCGCGTCCGTGGGATCGGCGCGCCAGGCGACGCCCCCAGGCGCCAGCGCGAACGCAATGCGTTAAGGGAACCGCCTTGTTCGCCCCTCCCCTTTCGGTTATCCTAGGCGCCGCGGAGGGTCCGGCCCCATGGGCCACCCGGTTCCGCATCGCCCTTGCCGCCACCCTGGCACGTCGACATGAGGAGAGAAGCACCGTGAAGCCTTCCACCCGGCTCCTTGCCGCCTTGATCGCCTGCGGCCTGGCCGCCATGACCGTGGCCTGCACGTCGGCCGAAGCGCCTGTCGAAGACGCGGCCACCGAGACGGAGGCCGGCAGCGAAGCGGCCGCCGCACCCACCGAGGCCGCCGCCCCCGGCGCCGAAGCCGACAATCCCGCCCTCAAGGACCTGGGCACCGAGGCCAACCCCATCCTGATGAGCTTCACGCCCAGCGGCAAGCAGGAAAACGTCACCTCCGGCAGCGAGCAGGTGATCTCGCTGCTGAGCGAGGCCACGGGCCTGACGATCAACGGATCGGTGGCCTCCAGCTATGGCGCCGTGGTGGAGGCCATGGGGGCGGGCAACGCCCACGCGGCCTGGCTGCCAACCTTCAGCTATATCCTGGCGCACGAGAAGTACGAGGTGGAGCCGCTGTTGGCGGTGTCGCGTTTCGGCAAGACCACCTACGCCAGCCTGCTGATCACCAAGGTGGGCAGCGGCATCGACACCATCGCCGGACTGAAGGGCAAGACGTTCTGCCGCGTGGACGCCGAGTCCACCTCGGGCTGGATCGTGCCCTCGATCACCCTGAAGGCCGCCGGCGTGGATCCGGAGACCGACCTGACCATTGTGGACTCCGGCACGCACGACAGCGTGGTCACCGGCGTCTACAACGGCGATTGCGACGCCGGCGCCGTCTTCGACGACGCGCGGGGCAACGTCGAGAAGGACCTGCCGGACGTGAAGGACGTCGTGGCGGTCATGGCCACCTCCGACGCCATCCCCAACGACAACCTGTCGCTGGTCAAGGGCTTCCCCAAGGACATCGCCGACAAGCTGTCGGCCGGGCTGCAGCAGGTCCTCGCGACCGAGGAGGGTAAGGAGGCGCTCAAGACGCTGTACAGCGTCGAAGCCCTGGAACCCATCGGCGACGACTTCTACGATACCTTCCGGGCCACCCTCAGCAAGGCCGGCATCAACGCGGCGGACCTGGTTACGCAGTAGGCGGCCCGACGCGGCGATCCCTCCTCCGCGCAAGCGAAGGAGGGGCGCCGCGTCGACCAAGAGCCAGCCGGAGGTATCCCCAACCCATGCTCGAGATCCGCCATCTCACCAAGGTCTACCCCAACGGCTTCAAGGCGTTGGACGATTTCAGCCTGACGGTGGAGGATGGTGAGTTCGTGGTGGTCATCGGGCTCAGCGGCTCCGGCAAGAGCACCCTCCTGCGCTGCATCAATCGCCTGATCGAGCCGACGAGCGGACAGGTGCTGCTGGACGGCGCCGACGTCACCGCCGCCCCGCCGGCCGCCCTGCGCGCCCTGCGGCGCGACATCGGCATGATCTTCCAGCAGTTCAATCTGGTGCTGCGCAGTTCGGTCATGACCAATGTCCTGTCCGGCGCCCTCGGCTCCGTGGGCACCCTTCGCAGCGTTCTGGGGCTCTGGCCGCCGGCGGTGCGGGATGCCGCGGCCCGCAACCTGACGCTGGTCGGCCTGGCCGACAAGGCCCGCAACCGGGCCGACGCCCTGTCCGGCGGGCAGCAGCAACGCGTGGCCATCGCCCGCGCGCTGATGCAGGAGCCCAAGGTCCTGCTGGCCGATGAGCCTGTGGCCAGCCTCGACCCCGCCACCAGCCATTCGGTGCTGGACTACCTGCGGGATCTCAACCGCGAGCGGGGCATGACCATCCTCTGCAGCCTGCACTTCCTCAGCCTGGCCCGCGCGTACGGCACGCGGATCATCGCCCTCAAGGGTGGACGGCTGATGTTCGACGGCAAGCCCGGCGACATCGACGAGGCGCGATTCAAGCAGATCTACGGCGAGGATGCGATGGAGGTGGAGATCCGTTGATGGACGGCGCCACGCGGTCCGTCGGCGCATCGCTCCTGGTGCCGGGCCTGGGCCAGGCCCTGTCCGGCCGCCGCCGCCGCGGCGTCTTCGTCTTCCTGGCCACCCTGGCCATCGCCCTGATCGTGGTCGCCGGCGGCGAGGGCGCGGCGCTGCCGGCGTTCCTCGCCCCCTTCTGGCTGGCGCAGGCCGCCGACGCCCGTTCCGTTGGGGGCGGACGGCAGGGGCGCCCGGCGCTCATGATCTTGCTCGGCCTCCTGCCCGTCTACGTGGTCGGCTGGCAGATGACCCAGATGGCGCCATCGCGCCTGCTGACCGGCTTTCCCCGCGTGGCGCCGCTCTTCCGCGGCCTGCTCCGGCCGGACTTCACGGACCCGGTGCTGGAGACCCTGGCCGAGGCGCGGATCGCCACCTACACGCCTTGCGGCGACCGGCAGGATCCCGGTGATGCGGCGGCGCTGGATTCCGCGCGGCCCGCCCTCCGCCTGGAGCCGGCCTGCGCCGACCTGGAGGCGCCTCTGATCCTCAGCGGCGCCGGCTTCCCCCCGGGCGCGCTGGACCTCACCCTGACCAACGGCGGCTCGAACGCCCGCATCCGGTTGGGCAAGGCAACGGTCGGCGCCGACGGCACCTTCCGCATCGAGATCCGGATCCCGGCCGATTCGGTCAACGTCGTCACCCAGCAATCGCGGACGGCGGTGGAGCAGCGGGTCACGGCCCTCATGGCCCGCGAGACCGGTCGGATCACCCTCAGCCACACGATGCGCGACATCCTGGCTCGCCTTGGCGAGACCATCGCCATCGGCTTCCTGGCCACGCTCCTGGGCACGCTGCTCGCTCTCCCCCTAGCCCTCCTGGGCGCGCGCAACCTGATGGGGGGCAGCCCCGTCACCCGCCTGGTCTATGCCGGGGCGCGCCTGGCGATGAACGTGGTGCGCTCCATCGAATCCCTGATCCTGGCCATCATCTTCGTGGTGTGGGTGAGCCAAGGTCCCTTCGCCGGCATGCTGGCGCTCATGGTCCACACCGTGGCCGCGGTGGGCAAGCTGTTCAGCGAGACCATCGAGAGCGTGGAGGAGGGACCCTTGGAGGCCGTCCGCGCCGCCGGGGCGCGTTGGTCGCAGCTGGTGCGCTACGCCGTGCTGCCCCAGGTGACGCCCTCCTTCATCGCCTACAGCGTCTACCGTTGGGACATCAACATCCGCATGTCGACGGTGGTGGGCCTGGTAGGCGGCGGCGGCCTGGGCATGCTGTTGACGGACTGGCTGAAGCTGGGCTTCTGGCCGCAGGCGGCCACGGCGATCCTGGTCATCGCCATGGTCATCATCCCGCTGGAGAGCGTGAGCAACCGCCTGCGCGACCGGGTCTTCAGCGGACAACCGGTGCTGGGCCCTGTGGGCCGGTCGCTGGCGCCCTGGCTGCTCCTGGCGGTCACGGCCTGGGCCTGGCGGGCGGCCGATGTGGCGCCAGGGCGGCTGCTGCGGGACGCCGCGAAGGTCCTGCCGATCGCCGGCAGCTTCGCCAGCCCCCTGCTCCTGGAACGCGAAGCGCGCACGGTCATCCATGCCGCCTCGCTGACCGTGCCCTGCGGTGGTCCGACGGCAGCGCCCGCGGAGGCCGGCTCGCTGCGCATCGACGCGGCCTGCGCGGAAGCCAAGGACAGGGTGCCTGTCGCCGCCGCCGGTCTGCTGCCGGGCGCCAAGGTCAAGCTGGCCTGGGATCTGGGCGACGGGGGCGAGCTGCCGGTCAAGCTGCCCAAGGGCGGCGACCTGGTAGGCCCGGACGGGAGCTTCGCGGCCCGAGCGGAGGTCCGCGCGCTGGTGGCGGACACGGCCAAGGCGGCCGGGACTCAGGCCCGGTTGACCATGACCGTGGCCGAGCCGATCGGCTGGCGGCTCAGCACGGCCCTTCGGCGCGTGCTGAATTCCCTCCTGGTCACCCTCCTGTCTGCGCTCTGGGCCACTACCCTGGGTGCCCTGGCGGCGATCCCGATGGCTTTCCTGGCCGCACGCAACGTCATGCCTCGCGGCGGGTTGGGCAACCTGCTCTACGGCGGTGCCCGCGGCCTGCTGACGGTCCTGCGCGCGGTGGAGCCGATGCTCTGGGCCCTGATCTTCGCTCGCTGGGTGGGGGCGGGCGTACCCTTCCCGGCCATCCCGGCCCTGGCCATCGTCACCTTCGCCAACCTGGGCAAGCTATTCGCCGAGGCCATCGAGGACATCGACGCCGGGCCGCTGGAGGCCATGCAGGCGGCCGGGGCGGCCCGGTTGCAACAGCTGCGCTTCGGCATCCTGCCGCAGGTTCTGCTGCCCTTCCTGGCCTTCGGCATCTACTTCTGGGACATCACGGTGCGCATGAGCACCGTGGTAGGCTTCGTCTCCGGGGCGGGCATCGGCGCCCTCCTCAAGGAATGGATGAACGGCTTCCAGTACCGCTCCGCGGCGGTGGCCATCCTGGCCATCGTCCTGATGGTCACCGCGATGGACACCTTCAGCGCGCGCGTCCGGGCCCGCCTGGGCTGACGGTCCGCCCGATCGTCGCGATGGCCGCAAGGCCGTCGCGATCATGGCCCGACCGTCCACCGCGCCGCGATCCCCACTGGAAACCCCTATGTCCGACTATTCGCTGGAAGCCTACGGGGACATGATCTCCGACCGCCTGCGCTTCGACGCCTATGCGCGGGCGCTGCGCCAGACCGTCCGCCCGGGCGATGTCGTGCTGGACATCGGCACCGGGACCGGCATCTTCGCCTTGCTCGCCGCGCGGCTGGGGGCGCGACATGTCTATGCGGTCGAGACGTCGGACGCCGTCCAGCTCGGCCGGGACTGTGCGGCCGCAAGCGGCCTGGCCGACGCCATCACCTTCCAGCAGGGGCTCTCGACCGACCTGCGATTGCCTGAGCGGGCCGACGTCATCGTCTCCGACCTCCGCGGCGTGCTGCCGCTGCACGACGGGCATCTGCACGCCATCATCGACGCGCGGCAGCGCCTGCTCAAACCGCAGGGACAGCTCATCCCGCTGCGCGACACCATCAAGACGGCCGTGGTCAGCAATGCCGCGGTCTACGAGCGCTTGGCCGCGCCCTGGGAAGGGCAAGCGCTCGGCCTGGACCTGGCGCCGGCCTTGCGCCTGGCGACCAACCGTTGGCGCAACGCCGTCATCGGCGCGGAAGACCTGGTCACCCCTCCGGCCGAGCTCTTCACCCTGGACTACCCATCCATCGTCGCCACGGGCGCGGCCGGCTGCGCCGCGTTGACCGTCGAGCGCGCGGCGATCGCCCACGGCCTGGCCGTCTGGTTCGATGCCGAGCTGGCCGACGGCATCACCCTGACCACCGCGCCCGGTTCGCCGCGCCTGGTCTACGGCCACGCCTTCTTCCCCTGGCCGCAGCCCCGACCGCTGAACCCCGGCGATCGCGCCGAGATCGCGGTGCGGGCCGATCCCATCGGTGGGCATTACGAGTGGCGATGGCAGACCCGACTCCTCGACCGCGGCGGCGGCCTGCTCGCGAGCTTCGACCAGGCCACCCTCAACGGCCGGACGCTCTCGCTCGATCGACTTCGCCGCCGCGCCGCCGACGCCCGGCCGCTGGCCTCCGCGGAAGGGCGCGCCCTGGCCACTGTGCTGGCCCTGTTCGATGGCGCGCACGACCTGACGGCGATGGCCACGGCGCTCACCGCGCAGCATCCCGAGCAGTTCCCGACCGAACGCGAGGCCCTGGACTTCGCGGCCGAAGCCTCGGTACGCTTCGGACGCTGAGAGACGGCGGTGCCGGCGGCGGTGGAATGGGTCCGCCGCCGCCAGGGCCGCTCGGCGCACACGCATCCCTTGCGTGCTCCCGGCACCCCGGTCTATACTGCCCCCGGTCATGGGGCCGGCGTCCGGCCGGCCCCGCCTGCGTCGCTTCCCCACACGAGGCATCCGGTCATGATCAACACCTACCCGCTCCGCCCCGACGCCGACTACCTGGCCGAGCAGGCCTATCTGCGCAAGCGGGTGGAGCAGATCGAGAAGGGCATG
>JBGAUA010000086.1:0-14400 GCA_044228875.1 Anaerolineae bacterium | reverse complement strand
GCCGTCGACGGCGCAGGCCTCGACGGTCATCGGCGGCGGCGTCGCGACCCCGACGCCGGGCGGCGGATCGCCGCCGACGGCCAGGCCCACGGCGACGGACGCTCCCACAATGACGCCGAGCCCGTCGACCGAGCCGACGTCGGCGATCACCCCCAGCCCCGGGCCGACCGCGACGCAGACGCCCCCTGTGAGTCCATCGGCCGGCCCGGTGGACACGCCGACCGCGCGGCCGGTAGCGACAGCCACGCGATCCGGACCGTGGATCGGCGTCCACCTGCCGTGGCTGGCGGGCGGCGACGGTCCGCCTGCGGGAAGGTCGCCGCGCGGGCGCTAGGCCGCGGGCAGGACCGGGGATGCCGCGCTGCGGGCGCCTCGTCCGGCGGCCCGGCCGGTCAGAGGTCGTCGGCCGCTTCCACCCAGCGGCATTCGATGCGCAGCCCGGAGCAGCGGAACTCGGCATGCGACGGCGCCAGCTCGACCAAGGCCAGGGCCTCCTTGAGGATCCGAAGCAACTGGTCCCGCGAGGCGTCGCCGCCATAAGTCCCCGGAAAATCGATCAACAGGTCTTCTTTCATGGACGGTCTCCGCAACCGATTGTATCATGCTTGCGTAGATGCCTGTCCACCTATGGAACACATGAGGACGGAACCTGGGGTCGGTCTGGTCGAAGCGGCGCGCCGGGGAGACCGGAGCGCCTTCGGCCAGTTGGTGGATGCCTTTCAGCGCCCCGTCTACGCCCTGGCCTTCCGCATGCTCGGGAATGCCGAAGACGCCGAGGACGCGGCGCAGGAGGCCTTTCTGAAGGCCTTCCGCGCCTTGGGCGGCTATGACGCGGGACGCTCGTTCTCGACCTGGCTGCTCTCGATCACCGCCCACCACTGCATCGACCGCATCCGCCGTCGAAAACCGGAGCCGGTGTCCCTGGACGACCTGCCGCCCTGGAAGGACATCGCCGCACCGGCGATCGATCCCGAGCGGGCGGCCATCGCCGCCGACCAGGCCGATTGGATGACGGGCCTGCTGGCGCATCTGTCGGAGGCGGACCGCCTCGTCCTGGTGCTGCGCTACTGGCATGACCTGGGCTACCAGGAGATCGCCGAGATGACCGCGACGAGCGAGGCCGCCGTCAAGAGCCGCCTGCACCGTGCCCGGCGCCAGCTGGCGGAGATGATGAGCCCCCGCGCGGCGGCGGGACCCGATGGGCGAGCGCCCGTCGTCGCCGGACAAGACCCTACCTATCACCTGGCCGCTGAACGGAGCGAACCATGGAAGCGCACTGCATCCCCTACACCGAATTGATGGACGAGGCGCTGGACGCCTACCTGGACCACGGCACCGCGCCGCCGGAGGATCTGCGCCGCCACCTGTCGTCCTGCGAGGACTGCGGTCGGGCCTGGAGCGCCATCGCCTCCCTGCACGGGCTGCTCATGGCTCAGCCGCCCGTCGCCGTGCCGGCCAACTTCAGCAACCGCACGATGGCCCGCCTGGCGGTCTGGACGCTCAACCGCCCGGCCTGGCAGCTGGCGTTGCTCCAGCTGGCCGCGCTTCTGTCCGGCGTGGCCATGGTCGTGGCGGTGCTGGCGCTCTTCCGCGCCGGTCAGGGCCAGCCGATGCCGGCTCCCCTGTGGGCCGCCGCGGTCGATCAACTGCTGCGCTCGGCACTGTCCATCGGCGGCGCGGTGATGGCGACGCTGGCCGAAAGCCGGTGGATCGCGTTATCATATCCGTTCATTGCGGTGATGCTGGCCGCGATTTGGTTCCTGGCCTTGTTCGGTCCCCGGCTGCTATTCAAGCCGGGCCGCGGCGGGCTGTGATCCCTCCTTTCCCAGGCGCGTCGTCAACGCTTGTCGCCGACGACCCGTCCTGCCCGCAACCGGAAGAGTGAGCCATGATGCATCCTGACAGGTACGCCCCAGGTCCTGGTCGCCGAGCGGCCTGTCGCGGCTTGAGGGCCCGCTGGCCGCTGGCCGCGCTGCTCGCCCTCGGACTCTCGTCCGCCGTCGGCGCCATCATGCCGGCTCGGGCGGCCTCCACCGATGAGCCCTGCGGCGTGCACTTCGGCGACACGGTCATCGCTGATGGGCAGACCCTGGACTGCGACGTGGTGGTGATCGGCGGCAGCATCCTGGTCGAGGACGGCGCGACGGTCGAGGGCAGCGTCAACGCCGTGCCGGGAAGCGTGCGGATCCTCGGCACCGTGAGCGGCGACGTGTCGGCGGCGCGCGACATCGCGATCAGCGGGTCGGTCGGCGGAAACGCCTTCGCCGTCGGCGGCGACATCGAGATCGAAGGATCGGTCGGCGTAAACGCCACCGCGGCCCGCGGGAGCATCACCCTGGCCAGCGGAGCCAGGGTGGAGGGCCAGGTCTCAGCGCGGGGCGACGTGATCCTGGCGGACGGATCGCAGGTCGACGGCGATGTCATCGCCGGCGGCGACGTCGAGGCGGACGGCGACGCCGCGGTTGCCGGACGCATCACCCAAGGCCATACCGGCAGTGGCGGCTATGCCTCCATTCCCGCCGAGCAGGATCCGCAGACCGGCCTCATCCAGGCGGTCATGGCCGTGGCCGTGATCATTCTGGCGGTCTTGTTCGCCACCCTGACCGCGTTGGCCGCGCCCCAGCGCGTGGCCACCATCGCCGACGCGGCCGCCGCGTCCCCGATGCTGATGGTCCTCCTGGGCTTGATCGCGATGCTGGCCACCTTGCCCGCCTTCCTGCTCATCCTGCCCATCGTCCTGGCGCCGATCGCCCTGGCCCTGGGTTGGGTCGGCCTGGGGCAGGCCTGGGGGCGGCGCGTGCTTCCGAACCGTTCCGCCGCGCAGCAGACCGCGGCGGGCGCGCTGCTGCTGTCCAGCGCCGCGATGCTGGCCTTCGTGACCATGTTCAGCCTGCCCCGCTTCGCCGTCGTCTGCGGCGTCGGCCTGCTGCTGCTCTTCGCGTTCGCCTGGGCCTACGCCGCGGGCATCGCCACCCTGCTGGGCGGCCGGACCTTCAAGCGTGGCGCTCCCGCCGCGGCGCCGCCCGACGTCGATCTCGGCCGCGGAGATCCGCCGGCACCTTCGGTGGATGCGCCGGCGAGCACGGTGCCGACCACGTCCCCGCCGCCCGCGATCGGAGACGCCTTCGGCGTCGGGCCGGCCGATCCTGGGTCTCCCGCTGAGGACCTGCCCGTCGTCGACCTGCCCCCGGCGGTTCCCGCGGCCGCGCCGCTGCCTGTTGAGCCGCTGCCGGCTGAGCCGCCCCTGGCGGCCGAGCCGCCGGTGCCCGCCGAGCCGCTCTACGACGAAGCCCGCCATGGACCGCCGTTGCGCCAGGTGCTCGGGCTCAGCCCCATCTATGCCGAGCTGTTGCGCAGCGCCGGCGTCAAGGGCGCGCGGGACCTGGCGGCGCTGAGCCCGGACGAAGCGGCACGGCTCACCGCCGCTCCGGGTGTCCTGCCGGTGTCCGTGGACAAGGCCGCGGCTTGGATCCGGGCCGCTCGGGCGCTGCTGTCCGAGGCGGGCTGATCGCCATGACCCGAGCGGAGCCCGAGCTCCGGCCGCGCAGGGGGCGGAGTCGCCCCCAGGTCTGGGGCCCGCTCTGGTCCTTCGCCTGCGGCGTCGTTTCGGCCGCGCCCCAACCGAGCCTGCTGCTCCTGGCTCGGTTGACGGCCGCGGCCTGGATCACCGGGAGCCTCTGGACCCGGCTCTGGCCGGCCGACCGCGCCGACGACGTGCCGGCGCCCCTGTCCGCGGCCGCCCTGCGGCCGGTCGCGATCGACCTGTGGCTGCTCGGCTGCGTTGCCTTGCTCGTCAACGCGCGCGCCATGTCCTGGCTGGTCGTCGGCGCCTTCCTGCTGGGGGCCGTCGCGCTGCTGCGCCGAAGGGCGCCCGCGGCCCACCTGGTCGCGGACCTGGTGGCGTCGGCCGCCCGCATCGCCATGCCCGGTTGGCTCGGCTGGCTGGCGGCGTCGGCCGACCGGCAGCTCACAGCGGAAACGGCCATCGCGCTGTCCTCTCTTGCGGGTGTCGGGCCGACATTGCGCCTCTACGCCCTGCCGCTGGCGGTCTGGTCCTGCTTCACGCTGGTGGACTTCAGCTTCAGCGCGCATGGCGGCGGCCGCGGCGAGCCGCGCTGGCGCGGCGCCTTGCTGCTGGCGTCCTATCTGGTCCTGGCGCTGGTGCTCGCCGACCATGGTCGTGGTCTGGTCGCGGCGGCGATCGCCATGTTGGCCGCGACCCAGTTGCCGATGCTCGGCGCATTGGATCATGGTCGCCGTCGCTGGTACGCTCAGGCCGCCCAGCCGATCTCCGTCCTGGCCCTCCTCTCGGCCGCGGCCGCCATCGCGCTGCGCTGAATCCGACCGCCGCATCCGCCGCATCCGGTCGCTCCTCGCCGCCGGACCCAGAAAGGATCCGCCATGGACGGCAACGCAACGCCCCGTCATCTCACGAGCCTGGCCGACCTCAGCCCGGACGAGACGATCGGCCTCCTGGCCCTGGCTCGCGAGCTCAAGGACCGCTGGAACCGCGAGCGGCGGAACCTGGACCTGCTCTCGGGTCGTTCCCTGGCGATGCTGTTCACCAAGCCCTCCCTGCGCACCCGGGTCTCCTTCGAGTTGGCCATGCGGCAGCTCGGCGGCCACGCGGTGTACCTGTCGCCCGCTGAGGTGGGCCTCGGGCAGCGGGAGAGCGTGGCCGATGTCGCCCGGGTGCTCGGGCGCTATGCCGACGTGATCATGGCCCGCGTCTTCGCCCACGCCGATGTGGTCGGCCTGGCGGCCCATGCCGGCGTGCCGGTGATCAACGGCCTCTCCGACCAGGAGCATCCCTGCCAGGCCTTGGCCGACCTGTTGACCGTCCAGGAGGCGGTCGGACCCCTCGCCGGTCGGCACCTGGCCTATGTGGGCGACGGCAACAACGTGGCCCACGCGCTGCTCCTGGGTGGCGCGCAATGCGGCATGCGAGTGTCGGTCATCCACCCACCGGGTTATGCCCCGGCCGCAGCGGTGATGCAGGCGGCGCGCGTGTTCGCCGCCCGGACCGGGGGCGCCGTGGCGGCGACCACCGAGCTGTCCGCGGCTGAAGGGGCCGACGTTCTCTATACGGATGTCTGGGCCAGCATGGGTCAGGAAGCGGAGGCGGCCGGCCGGCGGGCCGTGTTCATGCCCTACCAGCTCAACCAGGCGCTGCTGGAGCGCGCCGCTCCAGACTGCCTGGTGCTGCATTGCCTGCCCGCCCATCGGGGAGAAGAGATCACCGACCAGGTGATCGACGGACCGCGGAGCCGGGTGTTCGACCAGGCGGAGAACCGCATGCACGCGCAGAAGGCGCTGCTCGCCTGGCTGGGCGGCGGGAGCCACCTGCCGCAACGCGCCACGGGATGAGCGGCGGAGAACGCCAGGGAGCGCCATGGTCCACCTGAGCGACCTGGGGACCTATCTCTTCGCGCTGCGGGCCACGGATGTCCTGGACATCCTGCTGGTCGCGCTGCTGGTGTTCGCGTTGCTGGTCGTGGTGCGCGGCTCGACGGCGGTGCGCCTGCTGCGCGGCATCCTGATCGCCGGGCTCCTGCTCCTCCTGGTCAGCCAGGTGCTCGATCTGCCCGCCTTCGGGCTGATCATCTCCAAGCTGCTGCCCTCGGCGCTCGTGGCCATTCCGGTGATCTTCCAGCCCGAGCTGCGTCGGGCCTTCGAGCGCCTGGGACGCGCCGGCTTCCTCGGCGCGCGCTTGGGACGGGGCGACGCCACCTGGATCGAAGGCGTGGCGCTGGCCTGCCGGCGCATGGCCGAAACCCAGGTGGGCGCGCTGATCGTGATCGAGCGACGGATCTCCCTGGCCGAGTTCGCCGACCGGGGACTCCCGATGGACGCCACCTGCAGCGCCGACCTGTTGCAGCAGGTGTTCGTGCCCAACAGCCCGTTGCACGACGGCGCCGTCATCCTGCGCTCCGGCCGGCTCGTAGCCGCTCGGGCCGTTCTGCCGCTCGGCGCGGCGGCCGGCGGCCTCAGGACCCTCGGCACGCGGCATCTCGCGGCGGTGAACATCAGCCGCCTGACGGATGCCGTCGCGGTGGTGGTCTCAGAAGAGACGGGGCTCATCTCGGTGGCTCAGGACGGACGCCTGACCCGTCGACTGACCGAAGCGACCCTCGCCGAACGGCTGCGCTCCTCCTTCGTCGAGCCGGAGGCGGAAGCGCGCGCCGGATGGCGCGAGGGTTGGGCGGAGTTGCGGCGCGCCGTGGGCTTGATGGGGGCTGGCGCCGACCGGCCCCAGGATGTCGACATCGAGGGGGGTTCCAAGGCCGCGGCGCCGCGGCGCCGCCTTCGCCTCCTGCCGCGGCTGCTCGGCCGGCCCTCGGAGTTCGCCCTCGCCCTGGCCGTGGCCCTCGTATGGTGGCTGGCCGTGCAGGCGCAGGTCCGGCCCTTGGTCGAGCAGCTCGTTCCCGCCGCCGGAGCCGCCTCGCGCCTCGAGGTGGCCTTCACCGGTCTGGGCGAAGACCTCGCCGCCTATCGGCGCGATGACGTGGCCGTTCAGCTCCGGCTTCGCGGCTTCCGCGACGCGATCGCCGCTGTGGAACCGTCGCGCTTGGTGGCCCTCGTCGAGGTGCCGGACGACGCGGGCAAGGAGGGCGACGTGGACCTGGCGATCCGCGGCCGCTGCCGCAGCCGCTGGCAATGCTGGCGTAGCGGCATCCGGGTCATCGAGAGCCTGCCGGCCAGCCTGGAGGTGAGCGTCGGAGGGCGCATCGACGAGAAACGGACCGTCATGCTGGAGACCGGGCAAGCCGTGAACAGCCAACTCAGCCTCGAGGAGGTCGTCCTGTCGCCCGCCGAGGTCACCCTGACCGGTCCCGCCGTCCAGGTGGCGCGGGTCAGCCAGGTGCGGGCGATCCTGCCGGCGGATCGCCTGGAGCTGGGTCTGCACGCCTTTCCCGCTGTGCCGGTGGTGGCCTTGGACGCCTTTGGCGCGCCCGTGCTCGACATCGCCGTCGGCCCGGAGCAGGTCAGGGTGGACCTGGTGGTGGCCGAGCGCGGCGAGCCCGTCGCCGTCGCGCCACGCTGGCGCATCGCCCCGGCCGACGGCTACGAGATCTACGACATCAAGGTGCAACCGAACAGCGTGCAGCTGGAAGGGCCGGTCGACGCGATCGAGGCGGTTCGGCGGCGGGGCTTCAAGCCCCTGGTCGACCTGACCGGCTTGACGGAGGACACGGTCAAGCGCTTCGACCTGGACCTGCCGGCGACCCTACGGGCCCTCGGCGGCGTGGACGGTATCACGGTGTCCCTGCGCGTGCGCCCGCAGACCGGTACGCGCAACCTGGAGCTGGCCCTGCGGCCGGTCCACGCGCCGTCCGGTCTCCAGGCGAGCCTGGCGGCGACGACGGTGCAGGTGGTTCTCGAAGGCCCGCGCCCGGCCTTGGACGCGCTGTCCGCGGAGCAGGTGACAGCTGAGGTAGACCTGAGGGGCCTGGCGGTGGGCAAGCACCAGGTCAAGCCGACCTTGAACCTTCCCTCGGGCATCAGCGTCCGCAGCCTGGCACCCGAATCCGTGGAGGTGACCCTGACCAGCGAAGCGCATGGTGGGTCGCCGGCCGCCGTCACGCCGCGCGCCCCGTGAGCCCAGTTGGAGCGCCGAGCACCGCGCGGCGTCGACTGCTGCTGCTCGAGCCCTATCTGGCCGGTTCCCATCGGTCCTGGGCGGACGGCCTGGGCGCCTGCAGCGGCTGGGAACTGCAGATCGCCGGCCTGCCGGGACGATTCTGGAAGTGGCGCATGCACGGCGCGGCGATGACCCTGGCTCGGCGTCTGCAGGCGCCGGGAACGCGGCCGCAAGCCATCCTTGCTTCCAGCATGCTGGATCTGGCGGCCTTCCTGGGGCTCTCCCGTGCCTGGTCGGCGAGCCTGCCGGCCGTCTACTACGCGCACGAGACGCAGCTCACCTATCCCCAGGCGCCGCTCGAGGCGTCCTGGGATCCGTCGCGGCAGCGCCGTGCCGCGCGGGACGACCGGGAGTACGCCATCGTGAACCTGCGCAGCATGCTGGCCGCCGATGAAGTATGGTGGAACTCCGCCTACCACCGCGACAGCTTCCTCGACGCGCTGCCGGCCTTCTTGCGTGGTTTTCCCGATTACCAGGAGCAGGGCGCCGCGGCGCGCGTGGCGGCGCGCAGCCGGGTGCTGCCTGTGGGCCTGGACGTGGTCGCCCTCGAGGCGGCCCGTCCCGCCGCCCGGCGCCCCGGGCCGATCCGCATCGTGTGGAACCACCGCTGGGAGCATGACAAGGGCCCGGACCGCCTGTCGCGCCTCATGGACCGCCTGGCCGAGCGACGGCTCGACGTGCAATGGCTGCTGCTCGGCGAACGCTGCGGGTCGGCCGACGACGACATGGCGGCCCTGCTGGCGCGGCATGGCTCGCGGGTGGCGCATGCCGGCTTCGTTACCGATCGAGGGGCCTACGCCGAGCTGCTGTGGCAGGCCGACATCGTCCTGTCCACCGCCCGGCACGACTTCTTCGGCGTGGCCGTGGCCGAGGCGATGGTCTGCGGCTGCCTGCCCATCCTGCCGCGCGACCTGGCCTATCCCGAGCGGCTGCCGCCGGAGCGGCGGGAACAGCTGCTCTACGACGGTGAACCGGAGCTGGAGGCAATGGTGGTCAGCGCCGCCACCGATTTGGCGACCTCTGAGGACCTGGTGCGCGACGACGCCTGCCGCCGGACAGCCCTGGCCCTGGACTGGCGCCGGATCGCTCCGCGGTACGACGCGGCACTGGATGCCCTCGTCGCGGGCGGTGGGCCAGGATGAGGCGTCGCTGGTCGCTCGGCCTGCTGACGATGGCCCTGCTGCTCGCGGACGGCGTCAGGCTTCGCCCGGCCTTGGCGGCCGGCCCGCTGTGGCAGGCCGCCGTGGACCTGAGTGCCGCCGACGGGGAGGCGGCGCAACGGGATCTGGACCTGTTGACCATGACCGACGGCAGCCTGCGGGCCGTGTGGGCCGACGATCGCCTGGGAGCGGGAGCCAGCATCTGGTCCGCGTCGCGGCCCGTCGGCGCCGGGGCCTGGCAGGACGCCGGGCGCGTGGCCTCGATGGATGCCGGCGCTTCCGGCGCCGCGGCCGTCCTGGCGACGCCGCGCCTGGCGGAGGACCCATGGGGGCGGTTGCATGTGCTGTGGTCGCGGCGCCAGGCCGACGGCGCGTCCATCTGGCATGCCTTCCAGCGCCCCGGCTGGGCCGGCTGGTCGCCGGCCGAGCGGGTGGACGACGGGGCCGACGTCGACCGGGCGGACCCTGATCTGGCCATCGATCCCTACGGCGTCCTGCACGCCGTCTGGTCGGAAGGGCGGCAGGAGGCGGACATCGTTCACGCCAGCAGGCCGCCCGGCGAGGGCTGGTCGGCGCCGGCGCGCCTCAACACGCCGGCGGACGGTGTCCAGCGGCGGCCGGTCGTGGCCGCCGCCACCGACGGCAACGTCTATGCCGCCTGGGAGGACACCCGCGAAGGTCGCAGCGACATCGCGGCCAGCCGCCTGCCGCCCGGCGGAGATGTCTGGTGGCCCAACGCCATCCTGAGTGCGGATGTTGGCCCGGCGGCGCAGCGCTTTCCGGCCATCGCCGTGGATGAAGCCGGCCATCCGGTGGTGGCCTGGCTGGACCTGGGCGGGTTAGGGCGCATTCGCGGCGCCAGCCTCCCGGAGCCCGATGCCTTCTGGGCGTCCGAAGGCACCTGGGTGGAGGCGCGGCTGGGACCGCTGCAGGCGCTGGACCTGGTGGCCGGGCCCCTCGGCGTGCGGGCGCTGCTCTGGACCGAAGGTCGGTCGGACGCGTCCGAATCCCGGCTCTTCGCCGCCGTTGTCGACGCGCAGGGCGTCGGGGCCACCAGCCGGGTCGACGCCGGGCGCGGCCTGGGGCAGGCGCGGGAACCGCGCGCCGCGCTGGATCGAGACGGCAGGGTGCAGGCGATCTGGCTCGGCCTGCGCGACGGCGAGCGCCAGGCGCGGGCCCGCGGCTCCAGCAGCGATGCGCCGCTGTCGCCGTCCTCGCCGCGGACCCTGATCGGCCGCCTGCTCTACGCCGGACAACCGGTCGGCTGTCCCTTGGACGCCTTCGCCCTGGTGGACTGCGACGGGCAGGTGCTGAGCTACCTGCGAGCTACCGGGCCGGCGCTGGCGCCCTTCCTCGGATCATGGATCCGCGTGACCGGCGGCCTGGACCAAGGCGCGGCCTGCCGTCCCCTGCGCGCCGACCTGGTGCAGCTGCAGGGCGGCCCCTGCCCCCGGAACACGGCGATCGTCACCGGCGTCCTGCGCCTGCTCGGCCGGCCGGTGGACGATGGACACGCGACCATCGGGGCGGACCGGGCGTCCACCGGGCCAACTGGCCGCTACGCGCTGGCGCTGGACCGGCCGGGCCGCACGACCATGGTCTTCAGCGCGCCCTGCGCTCTGGAGCGCCGCGTCAGCGGCATCGACCTGATCGACGGCCTCAACCAGCTGCCGGACATCGCGCTGCGCCCCGGAGATGTGGACGGCAACTGCGCCGTGGACCTGTTGGACCTGGTGCAGGTGACACGCCAGCAGGGCCGGCCGGCGGACCTGGCAGCGCCCCTATGCGTCGATTTGGATCGCGACGGGCGCGTCAGCCTGGAGGATGCGGCCGTGGTGGCCGCGAACTACGGCGCTCGCTGCGACGGGGGCCTGCCCCTGAGCCATGAAGTCCTCTCGCGTGGACTGCCCGGTGCGGGAGAACCGGGATTCCCCCAACGCGGGGCGGCGCGGCTGAGTCTTCCCGTCCTGGGTAACGAGAGCCGGCGGCAGGAGACCCGGAGCCCGCAGCGCTGAGGATCCGGGCCTCGATGCGGCGTCTCCTGGGCCTGGCGTCGCCCGACGCGCTCAAAGACCCCGATACTGGTACAGCTGCGCCGCGATCCCCGCGTTGTAGAGCTTGCGGCGACGGTCCGCGGTGCGCCCGTAGTAGGTCTCCCAGTCGGGAAGAGCGCTCAGCCAGAAGGCGCGCCAGCCTTCGCCGGCGGCGCGGTGCCGCTCTCCCAGGGCGCGGGCCATCTCCGCGGCGGCCCGCTTGTCTCCCAGGCGCTGGCCATAGGGGGGGTTGCCGACGAGCAGACCGCGCGGCGCCTCCGGCGCCCAGCGTCGGGCGTCGGCGACCTGGAAGCGGATGAGCCCGTCCACTCCGGCGGCGGCGGCGTTGCCGCGCGCCGCTTCCATCATGTCCGGCGCGATGTCCAGGGCCCGGATGTCGGGCTTCACCGCCCTGTCCACCTGTTCCTCGGCCGCCTTCTGCAGCCGCCGCCAGACCGGCACGCCTACCTGCGGCCATTGCATCGCGGCGAAGCGGCGGCGCAGGCCGGGCGCCTGCCGTCGCGCCAGCATCGCCGCTTCGATGGCGAAGGTGCCGGAACCACAGAAGGGATCCACCAGTTGCTCCTGGTCCACGCGCCAGCGAGCCAGGATGAGGATCCCCGCCGCCATGGTCTCCCGGAGCGGCGCTTCGCTCACCAGGCGGCGGTAACCGCGCCGGTGCAGGCCTTCGCCGCTGGCGTCCAAGGTCAGCTCGGCGACATCGTCATGCACCGCCACCTCGATGCGGTAGAGCGGCCCGTCCTCGGCGAACCACTGCAGGCCTCGGTGACGCCGCTTCATCGCCTCGACCACCGCCTTCTTGACGATGGCCTGGCAGTCCGGAACGCTGTGCAGCACCGAGCGCGCCGACCTGCCCACCACGGGGAAGGATGCATCCAAGGTCAGGAGTTCGGCCCAGGGCAGGGCCGCGGTCCCCTGGAACAGGGCTTCGAAGCTGGTCGCCGGAAAGCGGCCCACGACCACCTTGACGCGATCCGCGCTGCGCAGCCAGAGGTTGAGCCGCGCGAGCTCCTCCCAGTCGCCCTCCACCTCGACCTTGCCGGGCCGCACGACGGGCTCGCCATGGCCCAGGGCGCGCAACTCCATGGCGACGATGGCCTCCATGCCCGCCGCGGCGGTTGCGATGATCCTCATCGGTTGGCTCCTTCATCGTCATCGATCTCGAGCAGCCTGGCAGCCATCCTGTCCGGCGAATCGCCGCCCAGCACGTAGGCGCCGCGGCTGAGAAGCGTTCGCAGGGCCGCCGCAAGGGCGTCGCGATGCTGGCTGGCCTCGCCGGGAACGGCGGTGTCGCGCCAGCGCTCGAGCGCTTCGAGAGCCGTGGTTCGCCGCCATCGTCCGGTCTCCGCCGGTTCGCCGCGGGCCAGGAAGACCACGGCGCCGGCTGGCGCCGACCCCCGCAGCCGTTCGTCGGCAGCGATGGCGACGCGGACCTTGTCCGGCGCCGCGGGGTCTCCGCCGGCGCCGCCGACCGCGGCCGCCGGCGTACCCGCCTTCGTGGCCGCCAGGACCGCCGGTGCGACATGAAGATGGTCCGGCCGACCGCGCAGCGTCGCCTCGGCTCCGGACGCGCGGAGGTCCAGCCAGGTGACCTCTTCGGACAGCAGGCCCATTCCCTGTCGCCACGCGGCCAGGGCCAGAGTGGACTTGCCGCCGCCGCCGGGCGCCCGCAGCAATATCCCGCGGCCGCTGGGGGCCACGACTGTGGCCGCATGGCTGGCCACCATGCCCTGGTGGGCCGCGTAGCGCCAGACCGGCGCGGCGAACAAGGCCTCGGCCTCGGCGGCGAGGTCTGCCTGCCGGCTGACAAAGATGGTGACGCGCCCCGCGTCCAGGTCGGCCAGGCTGCAGCTGCCGCTGGGCGTGAGGACCGCCAGGAGGCCCGCTGCTTCGCGGTAGGCCCGGCCATCCGCCGCCGCTGTGAAAGCGCCGAGGCCCCCGCGAGATGCCCCGGCGTCCGCCGCTTCCGCCCAGAGCGCCACGATGCGCATGTCCAGGCCCGAGGGCGTGCCTTCGGCCCGGCTGTCCAGCACCTGTGCGGCCGCGGCGGTCAAGGCCTCGTCGGCTCCCTGCCAGGCCAGCGCCATCCCGAGCACCTCGAAGTGCCGGTCCACCATGCCGGCAGGCCGTTCGGCGCCGAGCAGAGGCAGCGCGGTGGGATCAGCGGACGTCATGACCGCTCCCGGCTCCCATGGCCGCGTACAGCTTCAGCCAGTTGCCCGCCGTCACCGGCAGGTCGAAGCGGGCCACGGCCGTGCGCAGGGCGGCGCTGCGCGAAGGGGCGTCCGGGGCCAAGGCCGAGGCCAGCGCCTGCCCGATGGCGGCCGACAGGCCGGCCACGTCCCCCGGCGCCGCGGCAGCCAGCCCCCGCGGCGGCAGCTCGGCGGCCACGCCAACGGTGGTGCTGGCGATGGGCAGGCCCGCGGCGGCGGCTTCGATCAGCGCCAGACCCTGGGCCTCATGGCGCGCGGCGTGGACGAACACCGTCGCGTCGTCGAGGACGACGGGGAGTGCCGGGTTGGGGATCTGGCCATGCCAGGCAAGGCGGTCGGCGATGCCAAGGCGGCCCGCCAGGCGGCGCAGATCGGCCAGTCCCGGCCCGCCGCCCACCAGGACCAGGCGCAGCTCGGGCCAGGCCAGCAGCCATGGCCTGGCGGCGCGGAGCAGCGTGGCATGGTCCTTCACCGCGTTCAGCTCGGCGACGCTCACCAGGCGGATGGGGCGCGACAAGACGGGCTGGACCGGTCGACGGGCCAGGAAGGGTGCCAGGCAGATGCCCACCGGTGCCAGCACCACCTTGCCGCGCCCGGTGGTCGATGCTGGCTCGGGCAGGAGCTGGGCGGCCAGCTGCCCCTGGGCCTTGCTGCCGACGGTGATCCGGTTCGCACGGCGCAAGGCAAGGCCCACCTGCCAGCGTTCCACCGCGAAGGCCTGCGAGCCGTAGCCCAGATCGGCGAGCCCGACAGTCTCCCCGCCACCCAGGTGCACCGCCAGCGGTACGCCCAACAGGCGGCTGGCCAGCGATCCCAGAAAGCCCGCCTCGTTGCCGTGCAGGGCGTGGATCACCTGGAGCGGCCGTCGGCGGTGCAGCAGGCGGAGGCGGTTCAAGGCCGCCGCCCAGAGCCGCGGGCTCCGGCGAAGGCGGACATGGCCTTGCGCCAGGGGATGGACGACGGCGCGTCCGCGGGCGTAGGACGGCATCGCCGACGGAAAGCGCAGGGTCACGATGTCCAGATCGACGGAAGCCGCCACCGCTTCGGCCATCGGCCCCCAGTAGGGCACCAGCGGATCGCCGTCATCGCGGGGGAAGGCCGGGACGATCCACGCCACGTGGGCGCGGCCCGCCCGGTCGGCCGGACTCTGGGCGGTGCCGGCGTCCCAGCGGTCGGTGCGGCTGTCGATGGTTGCCTCGTCGGTGACGGCCAGCTGCAGGGCCGGATCGGCCAGCGCGTCGCGGGCGGCGGGCAGCAGCGCGCCGTTGACGCAGGCCTTCGACAGCGCCACCTGGGCGCCGGGTTCGTCGCCGAGCTGGCGCAGCGCCATC
>JBGAUA010000085.1:0-14472 GCA_044228875.1 Anaerolineae bacterium | reverse complement strand
GGCGGGGGGCGAACGCGTCACGGGTCAGCACCGTATGCGCGCGCCGGCCATGCAGGGCGTCGAACAAGGACGATGGGGGCGAATCTCGCAAGGCCAGGACGGCTTCGTCGACGATGGCCACGGAGCATTCAGCGGGCAGGCCGCGGCCGGCCGTATCCAGAACCTCGATGGCCAGCTCCACCACGTCGCCCGGCGCATGATCTGCCCGATCCGGCTGGACCTTGACCTGCAGCTCCTTGCCGCGCACCTGGACGGCCAGCTCCGCCGTGGCCAGAGCCAGGCGGCCATCGGCCCGGCTCATCGAGGACCAACGGTAGGCGTCCTCGGCCGCGACCGCGTCCGGCCACCAGGCCTGCAGGCTGACGAAGACATTGGGAGCATCCTGTGCCGCGAGGGGCAGGGGCAGCTCCGTCCATGGGGCCTTCAGATCCACGATGCTGCTGGATCTCACCCGACCGCGCTCCACCGTAAGCAGCGCCGGTCCGCTCAAGGGCGTCAGCACCAGCAGCCGCGCCGTGTCCCCCGGCTGGTAGCGCGCCTTGTCGGGCGTGAGGCGCAGGAGGCCATCGCCGCCGCTCGGCGCCGCTGGACCCTGGATCCCGCTCGTCCGATCGCCGGGGGGCAGGGCGACCTCGACCAGGCGGCTGACCGGCGGTCCGCCGCCATCGTCGGCCGTCAACTCCAGACCTAGCTTCGTGCTGTCCCGACGGTCTCCCCCCCAACTGTCGCCGGAGGTCTCCCCGGACGCCTGGACCCAAGCCGCCAGCCGCGCCGGATCCACCAGGGCCTGGAAGCGCCCCTCCGCGTCGGCGCGCGCCCGGAGCGGCGCCTGGGCCAGGTCTCGCCAGCGGCCGGTCGCCGGTGACGAAGGGAACCCGTCATCTGCTGCCGCCGCGTCCCAGAGCAGCGGTCGAATCGAGACCTCCGCCCCAACGGCCATCTGGCCGAAGCGGTAACCCACTGTGCCGCTGATCGGCAGGGCGGCGTCCAACCGGTAGGCCCCGGCCGCGACCTGCAGCTCCAGTTCCGGCGCGGCGTAATCCTCCACCAGAACGCTGACGGCGCCGATCTCGCCATCCAGCTCCAGGCTGAAGCGGTACTCGCCCAAGGGCGCGCCTTCGGCGATCGGCAGCTCGCCGGCCACCGTGCCGAAGCCGCTGGGCCTGAGGGTCCAGACCTGCAGCTGGTTGCCGCGCGGGTCCTTCAGGCGCACGGTTACCGTCAGCGACGAGGCGGGCAGAATCAGCTCTCCGTCCTCGTCCTTACGCAGGATTCCCTTGAAATGCACCGTCTGCCCGGGGCGATAGATCGGCCGGTCGGTGTAGAGGTGCCCGCGATAGCCCGGTGCGGCGGCTGTTTTCGCCCGGTCGCCGAAGCCGTCCAGCCGGCTCCGCGTCCCCGATCGCCAGGCCTCGCCCAGCCCGATGGCGGCAAAGCGTCCCTCCCCTCCTCCCAGCACCCAGACCGGCGGTTCACCGTCCGGCAGTCGGGCCTCCATGAGCCCCAGAGCATCCGTACTGCCTTGGGCCAACACCTTGCCGGCCACCCCGTAGACCGTCAGGGGCAGGTCCGCCGCCGGCCGGCCCGTGGCGTCCGTGGCCCAGACCAGCAGCTGGGCGGCGGCCAGCTTGGCCACCAGACGCTGGGTGGTCAGGAGGGCGACGATCGACGAGCGGAACCCGCCGGCCTCCAGAACGACGCGGTAGGCCCCGGGAGCCAGGTCCGCGGGCAGGCGCAAGGGTTGTCGACCGGACGTCCAGCTGTCGTTGGGAAAGGCCAATGGCGCATCCCAGGACGCGGCCGGCTTACCGAGCGGCAAGCGGATCGCCAGAGCAGCGGTCGGCTCGGCGTCGCGTCGCGGCGCCACCGTGGCGGCGGGGTCATAGTGGATGAGGTCAGCCGGCGCCATGGCCTCCGCCCGGGCGGCAGCGATCAGCCGCAATGCCCGCGGCATCTCCCCGTTGGTGACATCGATGGTCCGCGGCCCGGAGGCGTCCAGCACCTGCATGGCCGCGCCCTGGCCGAAGGTGACCAGCTCACGGGCCGCTGCGGTCCGGAATCCGTAGCTGAAGGGCGTCCGCAACAGGGGCCGCCCATCTCGGTCTTGCAGCGCCGTTCCCAAGCGCAGGGTGTAAGCGGTGTCAGCGGCAAAGGCGCCCCGCTCGGGCGTGAACTGCGCCGTGTTGCCGTCCCAGCTGATGCTGCCGGGAACCACCGGCGCGATGCTGAACACCGACCGCAGGCTCGCCTCGTCCACCGCATGGTCGAAGCGCAGGATCAGGGGGTCGATGACCGAGGCTCGGTCAGCGCCGCCGGAGATGTCCGCCTGGACCGCCCGCCGCGTCCTGAAGCGCAGCGCCGGCCCCAAGGCCAGGCGCCGACCGGCGCGGTCGCTGACCGGTTGGCGCAAGGTCAGGCTGAAGCTGCTGTCTTCCGGCCAGTCCTCGTCAGGCTCAAACACCAGCAGCCGCGCATCGCCGCCCTGCCGCCAGACCCCCGGAACCGGCGGCTCCAGGAGGAGGACGTCGATCAGGTCTTGCAGGGGCAGATCATGGTTCACCCGCAGGCCCAGAAGGGCCGGGGGCCGCAAGGTGCCGGCGGGCGACCAGCGCAGGGTGACCAACGGCGGCGCCTCCAAGGTCAGCGTATAGGGACCGACGTAGCGAGCGCCGGACTGCGCCGGCACGTCCCGCAGGGCGACCTCCAGCCGCTCGCCGGGCGCCAGGTCCCGCGCCGGCTGCAGGGCGAGTCTCTGGGTGGTCAGCCAGGTGATGGAGACCGGCTCCCGTGGCCGGACGGTCATGCCCGTCAGCGGGATCTGGTTCACCATGGGCGCGCTGAAACGCAGTTGCAGGGACGGGCGCAGCGGATCCATGGGCCCGTCCGGACGACGCAGGATGGTCAGGCCGACGGGCGCCGGCGTGGCCTCAGACGCGACCGTGCCAGGATCTGTCGTCGCGCCGCCCGCGGCCGGGCTGGTGGTCTCCGGCGCACCGGAGTTTGCAGTCGGCGACAAGGCTTGCCTCGCTGCGCAGCCAGCCAACAGCAAGGCGACCAGGCCAAGGACCAGGGCTCCGGAGCCCGGACGAAGGGCCAGGGAATGCAGGCGCATACATCACATCCTGTCGACAACCAACGGCGGGGCACGATGCCCGGATTGTAGGCCGTTGGGTGCCCAGCGCAAGGGCTGGTATCGCACAACAAAGGGCTTTGAGCGTCGCCGGTGGGTGTGCCGGGTCTCAATCCTTCATCGGCCGCGAGGTCATGCCGCCGCTGCCCTCACGTTTGTTGGAGGTGCTGTACCAGGAGCGAGGCGGTCGACGCCCTCAGGCCAGCTCCAACGCCCTGAACACCAGCTGCCCGTCCACCACGTCCAGGACCACCGAGTCGCCGGCCTTGATCTCCCCGCTGAGCAGCTTCTCGCTGAGCGGGTCCTCGATCAGGTCGACGATGGCCCGGCGCAGGGGCCGGGCGCCGTACTCCGGATCGTAGCCCTTGTCCAGGATGAAGTCTCGCGCCGCGTCCGTGGTCTCGAGCTTCAGATCGTGCTCGGCCAGCCGCGGGCTGAGGCGCTCCAGTTGGATGTCCACGATCTGGCGCAGGTCCGGCCGGGTCAGCGGGCGGAATACCAGGAGCTTGTCCACCCGGTTGAGGAACTCCGGCTTGAACAGGCGCTTGAGCTCCTGCTGCACCTTGTCGCTCATGGCATCGTAGTCGCTGGCGACGCGGTCCTGCTCGTCCTTGGCCACGTTGAAGCCCAGGGCCTGCTGTTTGGTCAGCTGCTGCGCGCCCACATTCGAGGTCATGATGATGATCGTGTTGCGGAAGTCCACCTTGCGGCCCTTGGCATCGGTCAGGTGCCCGTCCTCCATGATCTGCAGCATCATGTTGAAGACTTCCGGATGGGCCTTCTCGATCTCGTCCAGGAGGATCACCTGGTAGGGCCGGCGACGCACCGCCTCGGTCAACTGGCCGCCCTCGTAATAGCCGACGTAGCCGGGCGGGGCGCCCACCAGCCGGCTGGCCGCGTGCCGTTCCATGAACTCCGACATGTCGATCTGCAGCAGGGCGTCTTCGGAGCCGAACATGAAATCCGCCAGGGCCCGCGCCAGCTCGGTCTTGCCCACGCCCGTAGGGCCCAGGAAGATGTAGACGCCGATGGGGCGCCGCGGGTCCTTGAGCCCGGCCCGGGCGCGGCGCACGGCCTTGGAGATGGTCTCGATGGCCTGATCCTGGCTGACGATGCGCTGATGCAGGGCCTGCTCCATCTGCAGCAGCCGCTCGCTCTCCTCGCCGGCGATGCGCACCACCGGCACCCCCGTCCACATGGCCACCACCTCCGCGATGTCCGCGTCGGTGACCGTCAGGCCGGTGGGGTTCTCCTCCCGCAGCTGGTCCAGATCCTCCTGCAATCGCCGCTCTTCCTCGCGCAGGCGCACGGCGTCGTCGAAGCGCTCCTCGCGGAAGGCCGTCTCCTTGCCCGTCCGGGCCTCCTTGAGACGATCCAACAGACCGGCAAAGCCCGGCGCGGAGGGAACCTTGTACATCCTCACCCGACTGGAGGCCTCGTCCACCAGGTCGATGGCCTTGTCGGGCAGGTGGCGGTCCGAGATGTAGCGGGAGGCCAGGTGCGCCGCCGCCTCCAGGGCCTCGTCGCTGATGGTCAGACGATGGTGCTCCTCGTAGCGGCTGCGCAGGCCGTGAAGGATCTTGACGGTGTCCTCCACCGAGGGTTCGTCGACGTAGATGGGTTGGAAGCGCCGCTCCAGGGCGGCATCGCTCTCGATGTAGCGGCGGTACTCGTCCAGGGTCGTCGCCCCGATGCATTGCAGCTCGCCCCGCGCCAGCGATGGCTTCAGCAGGTTGGCCGCATCCACGCTGGAGCCCGCGGAGCCGGCGCCCACCAGCATGTGCAGCTCGTCGATGAAGAGGATGCTGTCGGTCTCCTTGATCTCGTCAAGGACCCGCTTCATCCGCTCCTCGAACTGACCGCGGTAGATGGTGCCCGCCACCAGGCTGCCGACGTCCAGCATGAAGACCCGCTTGTCGCGCAGCTGCGCGGGCACATCGCCGTCGGCGATGCGCCGCGCCAGCCCCTCGACGATGGCCGTCTTACCCACGCCGGGCTCGCCGATCAGCGCCGGGTTGTTCTTCGTCCGCCGCGACAGGATCTGGATCAGCCGCTCGATCTCCATGCTGCGGCCGATGACCGGATCCAGTTTCTGCTCTTCCGCCTTGGTGGTCAGGTCCACGCCCATCTGGTCCATCAGCGGCGTCTGCCCGGCCTTCTTGCGCTCCGCGCGCGGCCGAATGGGCGCCTGCATGATGGCCCTCGTGGTCTGGGTGCGCAGGAGGTCCGGATCGATGCCCAGATCCCTGAGCACATCCATCGCCGGCCCGCTGCCCTCCCGGATGAGGCCCAGCAGCAGGTGCTCGGTGCCGATGTACTGGTGGTTCATCTTGCGCGCCTCGTCGACGGCGCTCTCGATCACCCGCTTGGTACGAGGGGACAGACCCTCCATGATCCCCTTGTCGCCGGTACGCCGGGACGCCTCCTCCACCACCCGCTTCACCTGGGCGGAACTGACGCCCATGTCCTTGAGCACCCGCGCGGCCAGACCGCGCTCCTCGTGCACCAGGCCGACGAGCAGATGCTCGGTGCCGATGAAGCGATCGTCGAGCCGCTTGGCCTCGTCCTGCGCCGCCCGCAACACCTGACGCGCGCGATCCGTGAATCGGTCGTCGATGTTGCTGTTGCTGTCAGCCATTCGGCACCTCGCGCGAAGTGGGTGCGGGGGATGAGGTAGGGAAGAGCGCGTCCCGTTCCGGGGCCGTGTTCAGGCTTCCGCCATTGCCGGCTCGGCGTCCGGCTGATCCTCCGAAACAGCTTCCGCTTCGACCTTCGGCTTCGCCGCGGCTTCCGACTCCGACTCGGCGTCGAAGGCACCCAGATCGTCGTAGGCCTCCCCGGCGCGCTTGAGGCTGAGTCCGATGCGCTTGCGCTCCGGATCGATGCGGATGATCCGCACGGTGAGATCGTCGCCCGGCTGCACCACTGTCTCCGGCTTGACCTCCTCGTCGGACATCTCCGAAGCGTGGATCAAGCCTTCGACATCGTCCTCCAAGCGCGCGAAGGCGCCGAAGTCGGTCAGGCGCGTCACCTTGGCCTGCACCACCTGACCCACCAGGAAACGCTGGGTGATGGTGCTCCAGGGCTCGGGCTGAAGCTGCTTGAGGCTCAGGCCGATGCGGTTGCGGTCGCGGTCCACCGAGATGACCTTGACCTTGACCGTCTGGCCCAGCTTGAGGACGTCGCTGGGGTGGTTGACGCGGTTCCAGGAGATCTCGGACAGGTGGACCAGACCGTCGGCGCCGCCGATGTCGACGAAGGCGCCGAAATCCGCCAGGCTGGTGACCTTGCCGTCCACCACCAGGCCCTGCTCCAGCTTGCCCAGCAGCTCGCTCTTGAGATGCTTGCGGCGGTCGCGCATGGCGGCCTGCTCGGACAGGATCAGGCGGTTCTTCTCCCTGTCCACTTCGATGATCTTCAACCACATCGGCTGGCCGTTGAAGCGCGCCAGGGGGCTGCTCCCGGTGCCGTCGATGGCGTTGCGATCCACGCTGTGGCGCTGGTCCAACTGGGAGACCGGGATGAAGCCCCGGACCTGGCCCAGGTAGACGATGAGGCCGCCCTTGTTGTGGCCGCTGATCACCATCTCGAAGGCCTCGCCCTTCTCGATGAGGGCGTCGACATCCTCCCAGTCCTGCCCGATGCGCACCTGGGACATGGACAGTGCCAGATTGCCGTTCTTGTCATTGGGGTTCAGCACCATCACCTCGACGGAGGTGCCGACGGTGAACCCCTCGCGATCCTCACCGGACAACTGCGCGAATTCGCGCGATGCCAGGATCCCCTCGTACTTCCCACCGACATCGATGAGCATCTCGTTGGCGCCTACCAAGGCCACCACGCCCTTGACGATATCGCCCCGCTTCAACTGACGATGCGCTTCGACGCTCTCGAGAAGCGCCAGCATGGGATGGGAATCGCTCTGTGTGTCCGCAAAACCATTGGAACCGAACGTGCTCATGGACCTTCCTGTCTGCCTGGATTTGGTCCGGAATTATATCGACACGGACGGGTGCGTCCAAAGGTTCGCCAGGGTGGTCGCTGTCGACGCTCAGCCACGGACCCTCGCGACGGCCTCGATCTCGAAGCGCGCGCCCAGCGGCAGCGCCGCGACGGCCACCGTGGATCGGGCCGGAGGCGCCGCGCCGAAGGCGGCGGCATAGACCGCGTTCATCGCCGGGAAATCGGCCATGTCCACCAGGAAGACGGTGGTCTTGAGCACGGTGTCCAGACCACCGCCGGCGGCCTCGAGCACGGCCCGCAGGTTGGCCAGGGCCCGCTCGGCCTGCTCGGCGACGCCTCCGGGGCTGAGCTGACCGGTGGCGGGATCCAGACCCACCTGGCCGGCGGTGAAGATCCATCCATCGGAGCGCAAGGCCTGGACGTAGGGACCGATGGCCGCCGGGGCAAGGTCCGTGTGGATCACATCGCGCATGGTACCCTCCTTGTGTTGCGGCTTCAGCTTGTTCGGCGCAGGTCGATACGCTCGCGCTGGCGCGGGACGTGTCGAGGGTGCTCGCGACCCTCAGGGGTTGGCCGGGGCCGCGGCGACGGGCTCCATGGCCCCGAAGATCATCCGCCCGGCGACGGTCTGCAGGACGCGGTTGACGCGCACGTCCACCCGCTGGCCCAACTGCGCGGAGCCCTCCTCCACCACCACCATCGTGCCGTCCTCGAGGTAGGCGACGCCCTGGCCCAGTTCCTTGCCCTCCTGGATGATCTGCACCCGCAGGGTCTCTCCCGGTAGAACCAGGGTCTTGACGGCGTTGGCCAGCTCGTTGAGGTTCAGCACACGGATGCCCTGGATGTCGGCCACGCGGTTGAGGTTGAAGTCGTTGGTCATGATGGAGGCGTTCAGCCGCTCCGCCAGGCGGACCAGCTTCTTGTCGACATCGCCCACCCCGGGCGTGTCCTGGTTGGTGATCTCCACGTTGACCTTCTCCGAATGCTGGAGGCGGTTGACCACCTCAAGCCCGCGCCGGCCGCGATTGCGGCGCATGGCATCGGCGGAATCGGCCACCAGCTGGAGCTCTTCCAGGACGAAGCGCGGCACCAGCAGCGTCTTGTCGACGAAGCCGGTCTCCACCACGTCGGCAATGCGCGCGTCGATCAGCACCGAGGTGTCCAGGAGGATGTACTCGCCGGGCGCGGCGGCGTGGGCACCGTCGGCGCCACGGCCGACGATGCTGCGCAGCAGGCTGAGGAAGGCGCTGGGGTTGCTGCCGACGGCGGCGGCGCCCAGGTAGGCCAGGGTCAGGGCGGCGACGAAGGGCAGGAACTGCCCCAGGGGCGGATGCAGCATGGACAGCGGCAGCGAAGCCAGAGCGCCCAGAGACAAGCCGATACCGAGGCCGATGGCCGAGGCGACGAGCCGCACCGGGGCAACGTGGCTGACACTCTCGTAGAGCGCTTCGAGAGGCCGCAGCAGCAGGGGCGCGATGAGGTAGCCGATGCCCAGGCCGAAGAGGCCGAGGGACACGGAAACCAACAGGCCGAAACTGGACGGATAGTTGTCCGGGAAGCCGGGCTGCGCCTTGAGATAGGACCAGACTGCATCGCCGGACGAGAAGCCGACAACGCCCAGGATCATGGCGCCCAGCTGACGGATGGGGCGGGACCAACGGGATGACATCAGACACCTGCGCCCGCCACGGTGGATGATCGGTGCCGGCTGGATGAAGGAGGTGCGGCGATAAGAGTGGGCCGGGGCCAGGTCGCTCAGTGAGTCTAGCACAGGGCGAGGCAGGCTGCGCAGCAGGGGGGCAGGACGGCACCAAGGTCGTTCATGTGGGAGGCATCCGGCATGATCGGGTTGACCGGGCGGGTTTGCGCCGCCGCGGTTTCAACCGCCCGGCCCGATATGGCCGCCCAGTCCGGGGATGATGTAGCTTCGCAGGCTCAGCCAGGCCAAGGTAGCCAGAGCCACGGAATGAACCAGGAGGCCAAGGTTGCCGATGCCCCGCGCCCGGGAGGCGCTGAAGCCCAGACGCCCGGCGACAGCGCCGACGACGCCGCGCAGTCCGGCGCAATAGGCCAGCGCGATGGGCAATAGGGCCGGCAGCAGGTAACGGCCCTGCTGCTGGACGAAGGTCAGGTTGTACCACAGGAAACCGCCCCCGGTCATCGCAAGGTGCAGGGCAAGGATCAACGCCTGGGCCTGCAGTCGCCCCGGCCATCGACGCCAACGCCGCAGCAACGGCAGCAAGCCGACCAGCGCCAGCAAGCTGCTGAGGGCCAGGGCGCCATAGATGGGCACCCCCTTGGCCGTCCCCAGGAAGACGCCCATCCAGCCGAAGACGCCCCAGAAACTCTGGAAGGTGAGGACGACCCCGCGCTCCAGAAGATCGGCCAGTCCCTTCTCGGCGATCCAATCCGCGGTGCGGGGCTGGCAACCCACGCTGTCCCCGGGCGGGCAGACGGTGGCGCGGTCGTGGGCCGCCAGGGCCAGGGGATCCCGCCAGCCGTAATGACGGACGTTGTGCGCCAGCCAGGGAGCGGCCAGGAGCAGGCCCAGGATGAGCATGACAGCGGTGTGGCGGAGGCGGGGGCGGAAAGGGGATCGCCGGGGGGCGGGGACGATGGGACTTGCGGGGCTGATAGGACCTATGGGACGAATGGGACTAATAGGACTTATAGGACCGATGGGACTCGACGACTCCCCGCCGCGATCCGGATCGCCCAGCGAAGCGCCCCCGGACCTCATTCGTCCCATAAGTCCCATTCGTCCCATCCCCAGCCATTCCGCGGCCAGCGACACCACCACCGTCGGCAGCAAGGCGCTGAGCTTGGTCAGCGCGGCCAGGCCGATGAGCAGACCGGGCAGCAGCGCGCCACGCCACCCATCGGCGCCACCTGGCTCCCTGCCGACCCGCCGCAAGGCCACGAGCAGCGCCGCGGTGGTCAGGGCGACGGCCAGGGCGTCGTTGTTGACCCCGGCGTTCATCACCAGTTGCATGGGCAGGAAGGCGGCGAAGGCGGTGACGCCGATGCGCAGCGCCAGATCCCCTGGAGCAACGGCGGAAGCGACGGCCCAGGCCAGGACCACGGTGAGGGCGCCCAGAACGACACCCAGCAGCCGGAGGAGGCGGACGCGCTCCGCCGTGACGGCTTGGGAAGCGTTCTCTCCCCGGTAGCGCACCGGGGCGATGGGCTTGGGTTGCGCCGACAGGAGCAGGGCAGCCAGCTCGTAGTAGAGCGGCGGTTGGTGATCTTCGTACTCGATGCCGCCGATGCTACCGGGGTCCTGGTCGGCGAAGCGGGCGGCCTTCAGCGCCTCCAGGCGGGCGAAGGGGTAGTCGCCGTCCTCGATGATCGGCCCCGGCCCGGGGCGGGGCGCGGCGCGCTGCAGCACGTTGTTGTAATGCGCAGGCTCGTCCGGCACCTGCCAGACGGGCGTCTCCCGGGCATAGCCCAGGGCCAGCCAGAAGTAGCCGAGCAGGATGAGCGGCAGCGGCAGCCACTCGCCGACGGAGCGGACGCGGGACGGCCGGCGGGCGAGCGCATCCACGTCACGGGTCGTCATCAGCGGCTCAGAAGACGCGCGCCAGGAGCAGGCCGGCCTCGTACAGCAGGTACATCGGACCCATCACCAGCAGCATGGTCACGGGGTCGGGGGTGGGCGTCAAGATGGCGGCGAGGACGGCGAACGCCATCAAGGCATGCCGCCGATAGCGCTTCATCAGCTCCGGCTTGAGCAGCCCGACCTTGGCGAAGGCATAGATGACCAGAGGCGTCTGGAAGGCCACACCCAGGATCAGCAGGAGGTACATCGCGAAGCGGATGAACAGGACGATGTCATAGCCCGGATCGGCCAGCTGCCGCGCGACGAAGTCGAGGAAGGCCATCGTGCGCGGCATCACGATGAAGTAGCCGAAGAGCATGCCGAGGGCGAACAGGACGGCCGCGCCCGGCAGCATGAGGTACAGGATCCGCCGCTCGCGAGGATACAAGGCCGGAACCACGAAGGCCACGATCTGATGGAGGATCACCGGCATGGCCACCACCAGGCCCAGGACGAGGCTGACCCGGAAATAGGTGGCGAAGCCGTCGAGGAGGTTGAGCACCTTGAAGGACTCGGGGTTGCAGGTCGCGCACATGACCTTCAAGCCGTCGATGGCGCGCTGGGCCAGGGGAAAGCCCGCCAGCACGCCCACGAAGAGCGCCGAGATCGCGATGATCAACCGCTTGCGCAGCTCGCGCAGGTGCTCGAGAAATGGCAGGGCGGCCAGGGGCGGCTTGACCGGCGGCGACGCCGGCCCCGAGCCGGGAGGCGCTTCGGTCATGGTGCCGCGTCCGATCCCTCGTCCGCTCCGGCGGCCCGCGCCTGTCGCCGGACGTCGGCGAGGATGGCTTCGACCTCGGGGTCTTCGTCGGCCGGGGACGCCCCCGCGGACAGGGCCTCGGTCGCGGTCGCGTCGGGTTGGCCCGCCGGTGCGTCGGACGCGTCGCCCGCAGGCGCGTCGGGACGCTCGCTCGCGGGGGATCCGGGCGTCGCATCCGCACCCCATGGGACGGCCGCCGCCGTCGCGGCGCCGACGGCGGCGCCGGTCTCCTGGTAGGCCTGCGTCACCGTGTTGTGCACCGCGTCGCTGGTGCTCTGCAGGAAGCGTCGCGCCTGGTCGCCGATGGAGCGGATGTCGCCGGCCACGTCCTGGTTGTCCGCGGCGGCCCGGTGCAGCTCGCGGGTGATCTCCGCCGTGGCGGCGGACGAGGCCTCGCGCAGCTCGCGGATGAACTTGCCCACCTGCATGGCGATCTCGGGCAGTTTCTCCGGCCCGAACAGCATCAGGAAGATGAGCGTGATCACCAGGATCTCGAGGGGGTTGATGTTGAACATGCTTGCGCCGCGCCTCCGCCTCAGCCGATGCCCGCCCCGGCGGCGGTCGAGATGGCGCGCATCACGATGCCCCAGAGGAAGAAGCTGCCGGCCGCCATCATCGCGGATTCCACCCGGCCCCTGGCCTCCCGCGAATAGCTGTAGAGGAAGGGCCAGAGCAATGCCGCCAGCACGCCGTACAGCAGGTGTACCCAGCGCCCGGGCTCCTGGGCGGCGGCAAAGTAGCGCCAGGCGCCCAGGAGGGCCTCCAGCACCAGCACGGTCTCGCCGATCACCAGGGCGCCCATGAAGTTGCTGGACAGGCCCCGCCCGCGGACGAAGAGCCACAGGCTCCACAGCCCCAGGGCGAAGGTGAAGAAGGCGCTGGTGTAGGCCAGGCGCTGGTGCAGGAGCTGGGTCACGCCCCGCCCTCGGCAGCGCTCTGAGCGGCGGCGGCAAGGTTGGCCAGGAAGTGGATGTTGGTCTCGATGCCCCGGAAGTAGTTGTCCAGGCTGAACGTCTCGTTGGGGGCGTGCAGGTTGTCGTCAGGCAGGCCGAAGCCCAGCATCACCGTGTCCAGGCCCAGCTCCTGCTTGAAGAGGGCCACCACCGGCACCGAGCCGCCTTCCAGGGTGAGGTGCGGCGCGCGCCCGAAGGCGCTCTCCAGGGCCGCCGCCGCCGCGGCCAGGGCCGGCATCCCCCGGTCCACGCGCGCCGGCCAGCCGCCGTGCAGCTCGCGCACCGCCACCGAGACGCCGGCCGGAGCCAGGGCCTGGACATGGGCCGCCAGCTGCGCGGCGGCCTCGTGCGGGCTCTGGTCGGGCACCAGGCGCATGCTGACCTTGGCATGGGCCTTGGCCGGCAGCACTGTCTTGGCGCCCGGGCCGGTCCAGCCGGACCAGATGCCGTTGACATCCAGGGTGGGCCGCGCGCCGAGGCGCTCGACGATGCTGTAGCGCTGGTCCCCCCAGCCGCCGGCCTGACCGGTGGCCTTTCCGAAGGCGCCCAGGTCGAAGGGCACCGCGGCCAGATCGGCGCGCTCGGCGTCGGTGAGGGGGACGACGGCGTCGTAGAAGCCGGGGATGGTCACCCGCCCCTGGTCATCGTGCAGGGCGGCGATGATCTGGGCCAGGGCGGAGGCGGGGTTCTTGACCGCTCCGCCGTAGACCCCGGAATGCAGATCCCCCGGCGCGCCGGTGACCTCGATCTCCACGTAGGCCAGGCCGCGCAGGCCGTAGCAGATGCTGGGCTGGCCGGGAGCGAGCATGGCGGTGTCGCTGATGACGGCCAGCTCCGCGCCCAGCTCGGCCTTGTGCGCCCGCACCCAGGCGTCCAGGTTGGGGCTGCCGATCTCCTCCTCGCCCTCGAGGATGACCTTGAGGTTCACGGGCGGCTTGCCGCCGACGGCGCGCCAGGCGGCCAGGGCCTCCAGGTGGGTCATGAGCTGGCCCTTGTCGTCACATGCGCCGCGGGCGTACAGCCGCCCGTCGCGCACGGTGGGCGTGAAGGGCGGCGTGTCCCAGAGCTCCACGGGGTCGACGGGCTGCACGTCGTAATGGCCGTAGACCAGCACGGTCGGCGCCGCCGCGTCCACCAGCACCTCGCCGTAGACCACCGGATGGCGCGCGGTCTCGTCGATGCGCACGCCCGTCGCCCCGACATCTCCAAGGCGTCCGGCCACCCATTCGGCCGCGCGGCGGATGTCCGCGGCATGGGCGGGGTCGGTGCTGATGCTGGGGATGCTGACCAGGTCGACCAGGCGCGCCAGGGCGGCGTCGCGGTCGGCGCGGGCATGGGCAAGGGCAGCTGTCGCCAGGCTCATCGTTCCTCCGCTGGGATCCGGGCGGCCGCGGCGGCCCGGCAGGGACAGGTGCGGCGCGGCTCGGCCCGTCGAGGGCATCCGCGGAGCGCTGCGGAGTATAGCATGGGGGGAGGGGGCCACCCTTTCCCCGGTGGCCTGCCGGCAGTCCCGCCGGCAGTTGGGCTCCTCGAACATCCGTGCTATCTTCTCGCCCGCGATACCCGCCATCCCCCAAGGAGTCAGCCCGTCATGCGCAGCCACATCGCCCACCTGCAGTACAACGTGCGCCCGGACAACCTGCCCTATTACCGCGATCTCTTCGGCCAGCTCGGCTGGAAGACGCTCCACGACGCGGACGGCTTCCTGGGCCTCGCCGGCGACGGGCCGGCCTCCATCTGGTTCGCCGGGCTGGCCAATGAGCATGTCAACGACTACGACGGCCCGGGCCACAACCACCTGGGCATCGGCGTGTCGTCGCAGGCCGACGTCGACGCCATGGCCGCCTGGCTGACCGAGCGCGGCACGGCCCTGCTCTTCGACACGCCCCGTCACCGCCCGGAGTTTTCCGGCGGCGAGGGCCAGACCTACTACCAGATCATGTTCGAGACGCCGGACCGGATCCTGGTGGAAGTGGTGTACACGGGGGCGATGTAGGTCTCGGAGGGCATCCCCCCTCCCAACCCTCCCCCCGCTGGGGGGAGGGCGATGGCTCCTCCTACCGGAGGG